>NZ_BSQC01000019.1:0-99373 GCF_030268145.1 Brucella sp. NBRC 12950 | reverse complement strand
TAATAAACACCCTGGCGCGGGGTGGAGCAGCCCGGTAGCTCGTCAGGCTCATAACCTGAAGGCCGCAGGTTCAAATCCTGCCCCCGCAACCAATATCCCCAAAAAATAAACCAAATCTTATCGCTGGCACGAAGACTTCATCTTCGCTGGCGATCGTTGCTCGTCGTCCTGTGGACCATAACCTGAAGGGTGAGGAGAATAAGTAATCGATTGAGTATCGATTACCCGCCGAACGGGAAAAAGCATCACACGAAACCAAAGCCCAAAAAACATCAATAAAATCAAAAAGCCCGGTGCATAAGAAGCCGGGCTTTTGACGTTCCTGATAGATGATGAAGAAGGCTAAAGGGCTGGCCAACATAAGCCATGCTGCTTACATGCTGACGCCGGCTAGCCTCACAGAACAATGCAAGCCCAGCTATCCTAAAAAACAACGCGGCGCTTTTGAAAAAGTGGCTATGAAACTCTATACTAAGCCAAGTAATAAGCTCGTAACAGGAAAGTAGCCGATGAAACTACTGTCTATTGGTTTAGCCGTTATGCTCGCTGTCTCGCTTGGGTTTCCAGCATATGCCGAAGTACGCTTTGGCAAGAATGTGCGCGTCGGTGGTCACGATTTCTCCAATCAGACCTTTAACAGCAAACGGCGGGGCAAGATTTATCTCTACGAAGGTAAGCCCCGCAACGAAGGTTGTGTCTGGCGAAAAGGCAAGAATGGCGAGCGCGTGAAAGTCTGCCATTTGCAGACGAAGAAGAAGCGGAAGTGATCTACGCAGTTTAAGATCGGAGAGCATGCGGACTGCTGGTCATGAAGGGAACTAGCCCTTCGTTCGTTTAGTTTTCCGGTTGGGCAAGCACCGCCTTATGCATCGAATGATGCCTTTAGAGTTGACGAGGCCCATGCTTGGATACCTTCGTATGAGAGGTCTGCTATGATGAGATTTTCGGCGTAACGTAATCATAGATGCGAACGGTCGGTGCGGCGGCATCGCTATCAGCATCAAAGCAGATAAGCATCGTATCGCCGTTATTATAAAAGCCCGAGAGATCATTGATTTGGGCAAATGGCACGAGATGTTGACCCGGAAATTTCTGCAACATGGATCAATAGCAAGACAGAGATGGCGCGGTATTGCTCGTGATGAGCTTCATGGAGAAAGATCACACCATTCATTGGTGATTAGCCAAATTCAAATAGCTCTGCGGAAAAGGGAAATTCCCAGGCGAGATTGGGGCTATCGGATATGTAGGTCTTCAACGTTGATACCCGAGATCGATAGTAACGGCTGGAAGCTATGTTGCGGTCAGAACTCGCTAGAAAATATGGACTGAGTATGAGGGGGGAATACGAACATTAATAAGGTCGTTATGCCTGAAATAAGAACGTTTGAATATCGAGTTGAAGATATTTCTGGCGGAGAGAGCGGGATTCGAACCCGCGATACGGTTCCCCGTATACACACTTTCCAGGCGTGCGCCTTCAACCACTCGGCCACCTCTCCGTCTATTGCTATTGTGATATCGTCTGATGAACAGAACTAACGCAAGCAAGGAAGGGCTTTCAAATCAGGTATTGGTTGACTACCAAAAAAGCCCCTGCGGCGCGCAATATAGCCAGAATGGGCTGATGTTCAACTCTTATTTGGCTTTTCGGCATTAAAATCTTCCAGCCTGTGAGAAGCTTTTTATAATCCTTGTAACTCGTTGTTATTAAATGGATAATTTTTGCGTGATTGGTGGGCAATTTCTGCACTTTGGGCTTAACCCGGTGCCATGCTATAATTAAGGTGCTGCAAAGATATAGTCAGGATAAGGTGCCGGGCAGATTTCCACGGCGCTGCATCTGAAGAAACAGGACAAGAATCGTGATCCGTTTTGTTTTGCGTGGTTTCGCGGTCATTTCTTTGGCGCTTGGCGTCATATTTGCGATTCTGGACGGAGCGCGCTCGGTTGGCGCCTCAGCTTTTGTCACCAAGCCGCTTTTGGATATATGGGCGAGAGCAGCACCTGAAAGCCTGGGGGATGCAGAAGCTTATGTGACGCACTACATATCGTCAGGAGTGTGGAACGGGATCTTCGTTCCTGTTCTCGAACAGCCGGGCTGGGTCTTGTTCGGTGTGTTGGCTCTACTGTTCTACGTCGCTGGCCATCGCCGCGAGAAACGTTTTTTACAATTCACCGCGCGGTAAACGGTTTAGCTTCGGCTTCTACGTTCTATGAATTTGTTTGTTCGTGTTGTGTGAGGGTTCCCGCCTTTCATGACATGCATAAGGAGGTATTAGATGGGTTTTCTGGACAGCTATCGCAAGAAAATTGAAATGCCTTCCCAATCGGATGCCTTGCCGGGCAGGGCAGCACCAATTCCGACTGCTCAAGCGCATTTTGTTTCAGGGCATTCGCTGAAGGGGCCATGGCCGGAAGGTCTGAAACAAGTCATGCTCGGCATGGGTTGTTTCTGGGGTGCGGAGCGGCTTTTCTGGCAGGTGCCGGGTATCTATGTGACAGCCGTTGGCTATGCGGGTGGTATCACGCCCAATCCAACCTATGAAGAAACCTGCACGGGTCTCACAGGCCATGCCGAGGTGGTTCTTGTGGTTTACGATCCAAAGGTTGTGAGCCTTGATGAACTGCTGACGCTGTTCTGGGAAGAGCATGATCCGACGCAGGGTATGCGACAGGGCAATGATATTGGCACGACTTATCGCTCGGTGATCTACACCTTTGACGAGGCGGATCGCGAAGCGGTTGAGAAGAGCCGGGATGCATATCAGTCAGCACTGTCTGGGCGTGGTCTCGGCCCGATTACAACGGAAATCGCTGATGCTCCGACATTCTATTATGCGGAGGATTATCATCAGCAGTATCTGGCCAAGAACCCGAATGGCTATTGCGGCTTGCGCGGAACGGGCGTTAGTTGCCCGATACCAGCAGCATCATAAAAGCAAAAAAATCGCGCGGTTAACTCCGCGCGATTTTCTTATTCAGGATCAACATACCTTCATCGTCACCGGTCAGCTCTTCAAAATCATTCCAGGCGATTTTACGATAAAGGTCAGGCTTGTCGGTATAGAGATAGGCTTCACTATAGCCGAGCTCCTGGGCTGCCGCTTCAATTGAAGCCATGAGTGCCTTCGCAACACCCCGCCCGCGGAATTCTGGTGCAACAAGCAGGCTTGCAACCCACGGCTTGAGGTGAGGGTGGCTGTCGAGATCGTTATGGATCAACAGGACAAAACCCGCGAGTTCGCCATTCCACAAGGCTGCACGAACGGCCTGACCATCGGTTGCATGGACAAGTTCGTGCATTCCGTCAATGATCTGGTCTTCAGTTGCGCCCGAAAGATAACCCCACTCTTTGTGGTTCCATTTGGCGCAGGTGGCGGCGAGATCGTTGCGGTCGTCCAGTTTGATGATTTCAATCATGATATTACCAGTGTGGAGGTTTGGTGACGGGCACGTCAGGCGCCGTCTGTTCTTCCAGCATAAGAAAACGATCGGTGAGAGCTGTCAGTTTCTTGTTCAGTTGATCAACGGTTTTCCATTGTTCGGCCAAGACAGATGATAGCTCTTCAATGGTCTTTTCCTGTTCAGCGACCCGAATTTCGAGTTCTGTCAGGCGGTTATCCGTGGACATAAAGCTGTTCCGTTTTTGCTGATCATCAGATGATAAAAAATCCGCGCTGACGGCTCAATAACAATTATCGAGCGGTCAGAACGCGGATCAATCTGTCTCTTATCGTATGGTTTGAAACTTACTTCGTACCATACATGCGGTCACCGGCATCGCCGAGGCCAGGGATGATATAGCCCTTTTCATCAAGGCTATCATCGATAGAGGCGGTGAAGACGTCAACATCAGGGTGAGCCGCAGTGAAGCGTTCAATGCCTTCCGGTGCTGCCAGCAGGCAGAGGAACTTGATGTTGGTTGCGCCGCGTTCCTTCAGCTTGTCGATGGCTGCAATGGCGGAGTGGCCGGTTGCAAGCATTGGATCGACCACGATGATGAGGCGGTTGACGATATCTTCCGGAGCTTTGAAGTAATATTCGATTGGCTGCAGCGTATCGTGATCGCGATAAAGACCTATATGCGCCACGCGAGCGGCCGGAACCAGATCCAGCATACCTTCCAGCAGGCCGTTACCGGCGCGCAGGATGGAGGCGAAGACCAGCTTCTTGCCTTCAAGCGTTGGTGCTTCCATTGGCATCATCGGTGTTTCGATCTGCATGGTGGTCAGTTCGAGATCGCGGGTCACTTCATAGCAAAGCAGCAGCGAAATCTCTTTCAGCAAACGCCGGAAGCTGGCGGTTGAAGTTTCGCGCTTGCGCATGATGGTGAGCTTGTGCTGGACAAGCGGATGGCTGACGACATTAACGCCCATGATTTTTCCACTTTTCTTGTTATCGTTTTTCACTTTAACGGCGAATGATGCCGGAGAAAACGCGTGGCAGGCGCACACGCACAGTTTTATCTGTCTTTGACCATTTTCAGCACTTGCGCAAGTCTGGTGGTTTGAATTTGCCGTGTGAATCTTGGCTGACCACCAGCTTATGCGCGCTAACTGCCGGAAATTAATCACCAGATCACAAAAGGGGTATCGGCCTGCGGTCTGTGCTTGTATCGTCCGGCACAAGCTTTATATGCATCAGGCAAACGGAAAACGGAGATCGGCTTCGTTTCGCACATGAACCGGCAGGTGAGTTATGGGCCAGCAGACAGGCAATGCAGACCGCGTGGGCGCACATGGTGGCATGGAGCATTCGTTCGGCTTCAAGGCAGTGGACGAAAGCGAAAAGCAGGGGCTGGTCAATGACGTTTTCCACAAGGTTGCCAAGCGTTACGATGTGATGAACGATCTCATGTCGGCTGGTATGCACCGCGTCTGGAAAGATGCGATGATCAGCTGGCTGGCTCCATCCAAGCGTCCGGGCTGGACTTCGCTCGATGTTGCAGGCGGTACGGGCGATATCGCATTCCGCATTGTTGAAGCGTCCGGGCGTCAGGCACACGTAACCATTCTCGATATCAACGGCTCGATGCTCGGTGTCGGTCGCGAGCGCGCGATCAAGAAGGGTCTTGCTGAAAACCTCGAATTTGTTGAAGCCAGTGCGGAAGAGCTGCCGTTTGAAGATGCAAGCTTCGATGCCTACACGATTTCATTCGGCATCCGTAACGTCCCGCATATCGACAAGGCGCTGTCTGAAGCCTATCGCGTGTTGAAGCCGGGCGGTCGTTTCATGTGCCTTGAGTTCTCGGAAGTTGAACTGCCGCTGCTTGATAAGATTTATGACCAGTGGTCTTTCAACGCCATTCCCCAGATTGGCAAGATGATCACGGGTGATGCTGATTCTTACAGCTATCTGGTTGAATCGATCCGCAAGTTTCCAAAGCAGGAAGACTTTGCGCGCATGATCCGCGAAGCGGGTTTTGAGCGTGTGAGCTATCGCAATTTCACGGGTGGAATTGCAGCGCTTCATTCAGGCTGGAAGCTCTGAGTCTGATATGAGCAATATTTCTGCTGCCATACGGTTGATGCGTGCTGGCTGGATCATGGCGCGCGAAGGCGTGTTGAGTTCACTGCCTGTTGATGATGCTGCAGGCCTGCCTGCGCTGGGGCACAAGTTTGCCAAAGTGCTAGCGCGCAAGCGGGCGAAAGATGCGCCTCGCTCAGAACGTATTTCGCGTGCGATGAACAAGCTTGGCCCTTCCTATGTGAAGCTCGGCCAGTTTCTTGCCACGCGTCCGGATATTGTCGGCAAGGATGTTGCCGCTGATCTGGAGCTGTTGCAGGACCGGCTCGACTTCTTCCCGCAGGCGGAAGCCGTTTCGGCAGTCGAGAATTCTCTCGGTCGCAAGATTGATGATCTTTATGTGAGTTTTGATGCACCGATTGCGGCTGCATCTATGGCGCAGGTCCATCCTGCCTATGTGATGAAAGATGGCGCGCCGCACAAGGTTGCCGTCAAGGTTATCCGTCCGGGTGTCCGCCAGCGTTTTGCGCGCGATCTTGAAAGCTTTTTCATGGTCGCCCGTATGCAGGAGCGGCATGTGCCTTTCACGCGCCGCTTGCGGCCTGTTGAGATGGTTGAAACGCTTCAGCAGACAACGCGCATCGAAATGGATCTGCGGCTTGAAGCGGCGGCACTTTCCGAGATTGCCGAGAACATCAAGGATGATGAAGGTTTCCGCGTTCCCGATGTTGACTGGGAGCGGACGGGCCGCGATGTCCTGACGCTCGAATGGATCGACGGCATCAAGATGTCGGATATCGGGGCGTTGAATGCAGCAGGCTTCGACCTCAAGAAGCTTGCTGAAACGCTGATCCAGTCTTTCCTGCGTCATACGCTGCGCGACGGTTTTTTCCATGCCGACATGCATCCGGGTAATCTCTTCGTCGATCCCAAAGGCACTATTGTCGCCGTTGATTTCGGCATTACCGGACGGCTCAACAAGGATCAGCGGCGCTTTCTCGCAGAAATTCTTTATGGCTTCATCACACGCGATTATCTGCGCGTAGCAGAAGTGCATTTTGAAGCCGGTTATGTTCCGCACAAGCACGATGTGGCGAGTTTTGCGCAGGCAATCCGCGCCATTGGTGAGCCTATCCACGGACAGCCAGCCGAAACCATTTCAATGGCAAAGCTGCTCACGCTTCTGTTTGAAGTGACTGAGCTGTTCGACATGGAAACACGGCCTGAGCTTCTGATGCTTCAGAAGACGATGGTGGTGGTGGAAGGTGTTTCGCGCACGCTCGATCCGCATTTCAACATGTGGAAAGCTGCCGAGCCGGTTGTGGGTGCATGGATTCGCAAGAATCTCGGACCGCAGGGCATGTTGCTGGATGCCAAGGACAGCGCCTATGCGCTGCTCCATTTCACCCGCAAGACGCCTGAGCTGGTGGCAAGAATGGATCGTGCTTCCGTGGCGCTTGACGAGATGGCCGCAAACGGTATGCGCTTTGACGATGCGACTGCAGAAGCCATTGGTCGGGCCGAGGCGCGGCATTCGCGCTGGGGGCGCATAGCACAGATAGTGATTGCAATTTCATTGGCTGCGATAGCGATTAAGCTCTATATGGAGCTTTAGCTTCACCATAATTCATCTGTTTGTTGATTATTCAACAAAATAGTGATTTCATTGATTGCATCAGTATTAGACCGGTGCAATCAAATGGCCAGTATTACAATCCGCAATCTTGATGACGCCGCAAAAGAGCGGCTTCGCGTGAGAGCCGCTCAAAACGGGCGCTCCATGGAGGAAGAAGCAAGGCTTCTGCTTGGCGGTTTTGAAGAGACGAAGCCGGTAGCCGCTGCTTTGTCGCCGATTGCCGGTTCATTGCGCGATAAGCGTATTCTTCTCATCATCAGCGGCGGGATTGCAGCTTACAAAACACCGGACCTCATTCGGCGTTTGAAAGAACGCGGCGCGCGTGTTCGCACCGTCCTGACTGCCGGAGCGCAGCAGTTTGTGACGCCGCTGACCATCGGCACTGTGTCCGCCGATCATGTGTTTACAGATCTTTTTTCCCGCGAGGACGAACAGGATGTCGGCCATATTCGCCTTGCGCGCGATGCCGATCTGATCGTTGTGGCACCTGCAACGGCCGGGCTTATGGCCAAGATGGCCACTGGCATTACCGATGATCTGGCCAGTGCTGTGCTTCTCGCCCGCAAGGTTCCGTTGCTGATTGCACCTGCCATGAACCCTGCCATGTGGGACAATGCCGCGACCCGGCGCAACCGACTGACATTGGAAAAGGATGGCGTGCATTTCATTGGGCCTGAAAAGGGCGAGATGGCGGAAAGTGGAGAGGCTGGCACAGGTCGGATGAGCGAACCGCTGACAATTGTCGCGGCAATTGAAAACCTGCTTGCGCCACAGGCGAGGCCGCTTGCAGGCAAAGTGATCGTCATGACATCTGGCCCGACACATGAGCCGATTGATCCGGTGCGCTATATTGCCAACCGTTCCTCGGGCAAGCAGGGCCATGCCATCGCTGCGGCCTTGGCACATCTGGGCGCCACTGTGCATCTGGTCTCCGGTCCTGTCACGATCGCTGATCCGCAGGGCGTCAACGTCACCCATGTTGAAACTGCGCGGGAAATGCAGGCGGCGGTTGAAAGCCATCTTCCCGCTGATGCGGCTGTGATGGTTGCAGCCGTTGCCGACTGGCGGACAGCTAATGCAGCCGATCAGAAGATCAAGAAACAGCCGGGCGAGGGCGCACCAACGCTCAGCATGGTTGAGAACCCGGATATTCTGGCCGGTGTCGGTCATAGTGAGAAGCGTCCCGGGCTGGTGGTGGGCTTTGCTGCGGAAACGCAGGACGTGCTCGCCAATGCCAGCCGCAAGCTCGACAAGAAAGGTGCCGACTGGATCGTTGCCAATGATGTGTCTGGCGATGTGATGGGCGGCGATCGCAACCGTGTGCGTGTTTTGAGCCGCGCAGGCATCGAAGAATGGCCGGAAATGAGCAAGGAGCAAGTTGCTGAAAAGCTTGCAGAAAAAATTGCGGCCGCACTTCTCGAAATAAAAAGCTGATTTTTTTATGCGGGGCATGTCACATTCCGATGCAGCTATCTCGTCTTGATGGTGAGCGACCAATACGGGTCATCATCAAGGAGAAGAGATCATGGAACTAAGACTTGCCCCTTACACTTTCGCCCCGCAGATCATGCAGGCAATGGTGGAGCTGGAAAAGCGCGTTGCGGCATCCGGACTTGAATATAGTCTTTATGAGCTGGTGAAAATCCGCGCTTCGCAGATCAATGGCTGTGCCTATTGCATCTATATGCATACGGCTGATGCGCGGAAGGCTGGCGAGACCGAAGAGCGTCTCTATCTGGTTGCTGCATGGCGTGAATCACCGCTTTATACTGCGCGGGAGCGCGCGGCACTTGGCTGGACCGAGGCGCTGACCCTGTTGGCACAGACGGGCGCACCGGATAAGGATTTTGATGCTTTGAAAGCGCATTTCTCAGACGAAGAGATCGTCAATCTGACCATGCTGATTACCACCATCAATGCATGGAACCGCATTGCAGTGGGCCTGCGTCTCGTTCATCCGGTCAAAGCCGATGCAGCTGCCGCTTGAGCCAAATATCAATGATGCGGGTGTGTTCGAGACCTTGCGGCCTCGGCTCATCCGCATTGCCTATCGTATGGTTGGCACCCATGCCGAAGCCGAAGACATTGTGCAGGATGCATGGCTGCGCTGGAGCGCTGCGGATCGTGCAACCATCCGTGAGCCGCAGGGCTGGCTTACGCGTGTGGTCAGCCGTCTTGCGCTCGATCATCTGAAATCTGCACGCGTACGACGCGAAACCTATCCCGGAACATGGCTGCCTGAGCCACTTGTCGAGGATGAAGAAGACCGCAGCGACGATATCACATTGACATTGATGCTGGCTCTCGACCGACTGTCGCCGCTGGAGCGGGCGGCATTTCTTTTGCATGACGTGTTCGATATGGGCTTTGAGGAGGTCGGGCGTGTGCTTGATCGCGATGCTGTGGCCTGTCGTCAGCTGGCGAGCCGCGCACGCAGCCATGTTCGACAGGAGAAGTCGCGGTTTTCCATGCCCGAGGATCGTGGACGCACGATTGCCGAGGCTTTCTTTCAGGCGTCCCGCAGTGGTGACATGACGGCGCTGAAAGGTCTGCTGGCTGAAGATGCTGTGATGTATTCCGACGGTGGCGGTATCCGCAATGCAGCGCTCAACCCGATATATGGGCGTGAAAAGATCATGCGCTTTTATGACGGTATTGCGCGTAAGACCGATGGGCTTGTGCCTGCCATCAATCATTTTGCGCTGTTTGATGGCTTACCCGGTCATATGAGCCTTGAGGCGGATGGCCTACCGCAAGTGGCTGCGGTGGAGATCGAAGACGGATTGATCCGGGGGGTCTATCTCATCCGCAATCCTGACAAGCTCAGCCATTTGCGGAGAATGTTTTAGAGCGCATCCCGAAAAGTGTGAAACGGTTTTCGGGATGCGCTCTAAAAGAATTCATCCAAGAGGCGATAAAAAGCGATCTTCTTTTCGTCTATTACAGGCCCGTTATAGAGAGTGAGGAATGGCATTACCCATTCTTTGCCGAGATTATATTCAACACTCCAGCAAGCCAGCGCCAAGTCCTGATGACGGTCGGCAAGACCCAGTCTTCCACAGTCGATGAAGCCCGTGAAATTGCCATTAGCGGCCATGAAATTGGGTAGGCAAGCATCGCCGTGGGTGATGACGACATCTTCGCTTGCCGGTTTAAGGCTGCAGAGTTTTGCGAACAGATCTTCAGCCGTTTGTCCTGCACGTTCGTCATCGAAATCATCTTCATCGACCGCACCTGCCAAAACACGTTTGCGGGCGTCTTCAATGCGAATATCGACCCGATGATCAAACGGGCATGATGCGGGATGAATATCATGCAATGATTTCAGCGCTGCTGCGAGAATTTCGATGATGCGCTGGGGTGCAAGACGATCTGCAGCAGATGCGAGGTCGTGGCCTTCCAGCCGTGTCATGAGCAGATAGCTTTGATCAGGCTCCTGAACAAAGCTCATGATAGCAGGGCAGGCTATGTTTTGCTGACTGAGCCAGGTCAACCGGGCCGCTTCATCGGCAAGCTCGCCGACAGGGCTTGCGGGCTCAATCTTTAAAACGAGCGGGGCTTTTTTCGGGTGCTCGAGAAGAAGAACATTGGCCGTGGATCGGCCAATGCCATCCTGCTGACTGCGATAGCCTGCCAGAGAATGCGCAAGTGCATCGGGCAGGTCGAGAGCAGCCAGAACAGGGTCGTTCATTGTTTCTCCGTGATATCAGGCCTTGTCGCGGACCTGATAGTCCTTGATCGTGGCAAAGCGGATCGCCTTCCAACGCTCGGCTTCGTAGTTGAGCGAGAAGCCATTCTGCGCGAGAAATACCGGATCATTGTCAAGATCGTGTGCGATATCAGCGCGATGCGAGGCGATGAAGCGGTCGAGTTCCGCCGGTTCATCCGCTGTGATCCAGCGGCAAATAGAGAAGCGCGACATTTCAAAGCCGACAGGCAGAGAATATTCGATCTTAAGACGTTCGGTCAGAACGTCGATCTGCAGCGCACCAACCACCCCGACAATTGCCGGTGAACCATCATCTGGCACGAAGAGCTGTACAACGCCTTCTTCTGCCATCTGCTGAAGCGCTTCACGCAGCTTCTTCGCCTTCATCGCATCATCAAGGCGGACGCGGCGCAGAATTTCCGGCGCGAAGTTCGGCACGCCACGGAACAGGATGTCTTCACCCTCGGTCAGCGTGTCACCGATGCGCAATGTGCCATGGTTCGGGATGCCAACCACATCGCCCGCGAATGCTTCGTCTGCGATCTGGCGGGAGCGTGCAAAGAAGAACTGTGGCGCAGACAGGCTCATCGGCTTGCCGGTACGCACCAGCTTGGCCTTCATGCCACGTGAAAGCTTGCCGGAGCAGACGCGCAGGAAGGCAATACGGTCGCGGTGGTTCGGGTCCATATTGGCCTGAATCTTGAACACGAAGCCGGTCATTTTGTCTTCGGTCGCACCAACCATGCGGCTATCTGCCTGCTGGTCGCGTGGGCTTGGGCCGAAGTCGCAGAAGGCTTCAATCAGATCGCGCACACCGTAATTTTTCAGTGCTGAACCGAAATAAACCGGTGTCATATGGCCTTCGCGGAAGGATGCGAGGTCAAACGGGCGGCAGACGCCGCGCGCAAGTTCGACGCTTTCAATCCATGCTTCACGTTCGTTTTCAGGCAGAAGCTTCGCTGCTTCTTCCGGTCCGCTGACCTTGGTGGGCTGCTCTTCGGCATCCTTCTGGCGCACAGTGTTGCTGTGCAGATCATAAGTGCCGGCAAAGCTTTTGCCCGAACCGATAGGCCAGGTGATCGGTGCTGTATCAAGCGCCAGCTTTTCTTCGATCTCATCAAGAATTTCGAGTGGATCGCGTGCTTCACGGTCCATCTTGTTGACGAAGGTCACGATTGGAATATCGCGCATACGGCAGACTTCAAATAGCTTCAGCGTCCGTGGCTCGATACCTTTTGCGGCGTCGATGACCATGACGGCAGAATCCACAGCGGTCAGCGTGCGATAAGTATCGTCTGCGAAGTCTTCGTGGCCCGGTGTATCGAGCAGGTTGAAGATGCAGTCCTTATACTCAAAGGTCATCACGGAAGTGACTACCGAGATACCGCGGTCGCGTTCGATGTTCATCCAGTCCGAGCGGGTCTGGATGCGATCCTTCTTGGCCTTCACTTCGCCGGCAAGCTGGATGGCGCCACCGAACAGCAGAAGCTTTTCGGTCAGCGTGGTTTTACCAGCATCCGGGTGCGCGATGATCGCGAAGGTACGGCGCTTTGAAACAGGATGATCAGCGGGCATGAAGAAACTCGTAATGGCGAAGTGATGGCTGCGCGAAACGCGCGCTGCGAAGATGTTGCGCTGCATCTAGCAGTCATTGGCCAAAATCTCAACAAGCCCGGTGTTTGAAATGAAAAAGCGGCGTGAGGCACGCCGCTTCGCAAATTTGCCGTTTTGGATTCTAGCGCTTGATGCCGAGGCCGAATGCAATGAACGACCAACCCTGGAAGATCAGATCGATTGCCAAAAACAGGCCCAGAATGAACAGGCTGTTGACCGGCCACTGCATTGCAATGACGAGACCTGCGAGAGCGGTGATAACGCCCGCTGCAACAATCCAGCCCCAGCCTGCTGCCGGCTTTGACTTGAAGCCCATCCAGATACGGAAGAAGCCGGAGCCCAGAAGAGCGGCTGCAAGCAGGAAGGTCAGCACCCCGGCGGCGAGAATTGGATTGACGAAGGCGACAATGCCTGCGGCTGCATAGAGCAAACCACTCAGCAGCCAGAAGAAGAAGCTGCCCCAGGTCTTCACGCCGAAGGCATGAATGATTTCGATGATCCCTGCGACCAGCATCATGATGCCGACATAGTAGACGGAGACGACTGTCGCGAGAACCAGATTGCCGAAAGCAATACCGCCGAGGATCAGCAGCGCGACGCCGAGAGCGACGAACCAGCCCCATTTTGATGAGACCTCGGTTGGAAGGGTAGGACGATTAAAGTCATTCTGTGCTGTTGCCATAAGATGTCCCTCAATTTTCATTCCCGATCAGCAATATAAGCCAAACTGAAGATTTGGCCAGAGATGGATCCGAGGCTTGAACTCGCCCAAAAATCTCCTGTTGGTGTAAGAGCCAGAACACGGTATGTCTTTGCAGTAAAAACTTTTTTTGGCTTAAAGTCAGTTTGATGTTTGATCTGGTTTCGCACTATTGGCCGCATATCCTGGCTGTTCTGTCGATCGTTCTGGGAGCGATTGCAGCTATCCACGCGACAATGACCAAGGATGAGGTGCGGACCGCGCTCGGCTGGGTTGGCGTGATTGTGCTTTCGCCAATCGTCGGTGCGGTTGTCTATGCACTGGCAGGTGTGAACCGTATCCGGCGTAGCACCCTCGGGCATCAGCGCGATAATATGGGCAATATTGCGCTCTATCATTTATCGCATTTCGACACGACCAATGATCTCGTGCGCGCGGCCTTCGGACGTCAGTTCGGAGCGATGAAAATTCTTGGCGACACTGTCAGCCTTTATGATTTTACCAGCGGCAACAGCATAGAAATGCTGGAAACCGGTGATGAAGCCTATGCAGCAATGCTGGATGCTATTGGCAAAGCTGAACGCAGCATCATGCTTGAAACCTATATTTTTGACCGTGATGCAATCGGCCAGCAATTTGCCGATGCGCTGGGTGATGCCGTCAAGCGTGGTGTCGAGGTTCGTGTATTGGTGGATGCTGTCGGCGCGCGCTATTCCATTCCCAGCATCGTTAATCTGCTGAAGGAAAATGGTGTGGCTGTTGATGTGTTCAACGGCAATATCATTATGGGTCTGCGTCTGCCTTATGCAAACCTGCGCACCCACCGTAAAATCCTGATCGTCGATGGCAAGCTGGCCTTTACCGGCGGCATGAATATTCGTGCAGGCTTTGTAAAAGCTATCGCTGGCGATGCGGTTGCATTTGACACGCATTTCCGCGTCGAAGGTCCGGCGATTGCCGATCTCTTCCATGTCGCATCGGAAGACTGGCGTTTTGCGACAGGCGAATTGCTGACCGGTGGCGCCTGGAGCATTGCAGCACCCAAAGATCCGCCGGGAACCGGCAAGCTCATCCGCGTGGTCGGCTCGGGGCCAGATAAGAACATTGAAACCAATCATCGCATGATGATGGGCGCCTTCTCGATTGCGCAGGAGCACATCCTGATCATGTCGCCTTATCTCCTGCCAGACCGCGAACTTATCAGTGCGCTGGTCACTGCTGCCCGGCGTGGTGTGTCGGTTGATGTGGTGGTTCCGGGGGTCAATAATCTCAAGCTGGTGGATCGCGCCATGCGCGCGCAATTCGATCAGTTGCTGAAAGGTGGCTGTCGTATCTGGCGGGCAGGGGGCGCGTTCAATCACTCCAAGCTGATGACGATTGACGGTGCGTGGTCCTATGTCGGCTCATCCAATCTTGACGCCCGTTCGCTGCGGTTAAATTTTGAGGTCGATCTCGAAATTCTGGATCGCGAGATTGCGCTGAAAGTCGAAGAACGTATCGGCAAGGTGATCGACAGCAGCCGGGAAGTGAACCTGACGCGTCTCAAAAACCGCCCGTTCTACGAACGCTTGATCGACCGTATCATCTGGCTCGGATCGCCTTATCTTTAAGGCTTCTTAGCTGCCTGAACTTGAGTTGCTGGTGAGTAGCGAAGGATTGAACTCTTCGAGGACCTGCGCTGCGGTTTTAAGATCAAGATGCGCCTTGATCGGAAGATGGTCAGAAGCCATACGCGCCAGCGGTGTGTTGTGAACCTCTACAGCCGTTACCAGATTATGCGGCGTTCCAAGAACGCGATCCAGCGCAAATACTGGAAAGCGGGATGGAAAGCTGGGCACTGCAGTTGATACATGGTTGAACACCGGCATGAGCGATGCCAGTGAGGATCGTTTACCAATACGCCATTCATTGAGGTCGCCGATCAGCAGCGTTGGCAGGCTGTCGGCTTCCTGCAATGCGGAAAGAATACTTTCCGCTTGCTGTTCGCGAGAGCGCTTCAAAAGCCCCAGATGTGCTGCGATCACGCGCAGAGGGCCGGATGCGAATTGCAGGTCGGCGACCAGTGCGCCGCGCGGCTCTACCCCTGGCAAAGCAAGCTGGCGCACATTGCGCACAACACCTTCGCGAAACAGCAGAACATTGCCGTGCCAGCCATGGCCTTTGGGCATTGTCGATGTGATCGGTACGGGAACAAGGCCGTGGCGGCGCTCAAGCAGCCCTAAGTCCAGCAGGCCGGATCGCTCGCCGAAACGCTTGTCTGCTTCCTGCAGAGCGATCACATCGGCATCGATTTCGCTGATAACGTCGGCTGTGCGCTGGGGATCGAAGATCTTGTCCACACCAATGCATTTATGGACATTGTAGGAGGCGATCACGATGTCGCCGTCTGCAACATTGGTATGCAGCGGTCGGAAGCCGGGCCGATTACGGATAGCCGTCAATATTTTTGTAGAAATTCGACCTGGTGTTTTCTTTTTCTTCACCCGCCGCTACCTCGTGCCGTTTTGGATATCCTTTTAAATAGGTCATTTTGCGGTTTGAACAGTAGTGTTGGATCACAGATTGCTGACAAGATTGTTTTCAGTTCAGCTCATCGCGTGATGAAACGGATTACCCGGTCAACAAGTCCAGTATAGGGTGGCTTGATCAGGTCCGTTGCTGCAGGCGTATATTTGGTCAGGACTGGCATGGCTTTCGAGAAGGTCAGGAAGCCATCTT
This sequence comes from Brucella sp. NBRC 12950, assembly GCF_030268145.1. Taxonomy (NCBI): domain Bacteria; kingdom Pseudomonadati; phylum Pseudomonadota; class Alphaproteobacteria; order Hyphomicrobiales; family Brucellaceae; genus Brucella; species Brucella sp. NBRC 12950. Next base: position 83,527 of record NZ_BSQC01000019.1, on the reverse strand, counting down.
TGCCGTGGTAATGCCCCATGCCGCTATGGCCAACGCCACCAAACGGCAGATTTCCGCATGCAAAATGATAGAGCGTGTCATTGATGCACACGCCGCCTGCAACGACCTGAGAAAGCACGGTCTCGATTTCAGCTGTGTTGTCGTTGAAGCAATAAAGCGCCAGCGGCCGCTCATGATTGAGAACATAAGCGATTGCCTCATCAATTGAGCGATAGCTTATAATCGGAAGCAGGGGGCCGAAAATCTCTTCGCGCATGATTGCGCTGGTCGGACCGGGCTCCAGAATTGCTGCGGGCGTCATCAGCCGTGGGTGGCTTTGTGAAGTCGGCGCATCTATCAGCGGAACGATTGCTTCGCTGTTATCCTCTGCATCGTGCAACAACGAGGACAGGCGCGCATATTGTGCATCATTGATGATCGTCGTGCGGTCGCTTTGCGCTGATCCCTCGCCATATCGCTTGCGAGTTTCTTCGCGCAGCAAGGTTACGAAGGCATCGCGTTTGCTTTGGTGGATCAGCACATAGTCAGGCGCGATGCAGGTTTGACCCGCGTTGAAATATTTGCCTGTAGCAATGGAGCTTGCGGCGCGTTTGAGACTGGCTCCTTCACCGATAATGGCAGGCGATTTGCCACCCAGTTCCAGAGTTACGGGTGTGAGGTTTTCGGCTGCCGCTTTCATGATTTTGCGACCAACGGCGGTCGAGCCGGTGAAGAACAGGTGGTCGAAAGGCAGCGATGAAAATTCAGTGGAAAGATGCGCATCGCCAAGTACCACCGTTGCCCGATCATCAGGAAAGACGTCGGCGATCAGTTTGCGCAGAAATTCTGATGTGTGTGGCGTATGCTCGGACGGTTTCAGAAAAACATGGTTGCCAGCGGCGACCGCTGCCACCAGCGGCGCCAGTGCAAGATTGACCGGGTAATTCCACGGCGAAATAATACCAACCACGCCAAGAGGTACAAAACGAAGCTCGGCCTTTGCGGGCCACAGTTTCCAGCCTGCGGTTCGGCGTTGTGGCTTCATCCTGCGTTTCAGGTGATGCAGCGCATGATCGATTTCGGCGAAAACAACGCTGGCTTCGCCCAACAAGGTTTCATGGGTCGAGCGATTGCCAAAGTCGGCATTGATGGCTTGTGCCATCTCCTCAAGACGCTCATGGAGAGTTCTACGCAGATTACGCAGGTCATCTATGCGTTGCTCATAGGCTGGTCGATCATCCAGCCAGCTTTGTCGCAAACGCTTTAATGTCGCCTGCAATTGGTATTGTGGCGAAGCAGGCTGATCAGCGCTCATAGGCAAAACTCTCTGTTGAGCGCGCGAAAAGGAACTGCGCCACATAATAGGTGGTGAGAACCCAGAGGCCCGCGAGCGGAATAGGCGTGTGAAAACGATTGAATGCGAGCAGCGTATCACTCACCATGAAGAAAATGCCGCCCGCAGCGGCAAGCCATGCGGCATAGCGTACCGCGGTGTCGGGGCTTGTCGAAAGCGCACGGCTAAAGGCCTGAGCCGCCATGATGCCAATTGCTGACGCATAAATGGCAACGGGGATTTTCATGGCTGACGGCAATTTGCCCCACAGACCCACAATGATCGAAATTGCGAGCACTGCAAAGATCAGGAAGGCGAGTTTGCTTTCTGCAAAGCGCGTCTTTCGGCACAGTGCATAGATGTAAATGCAATGAGTTATGAGAAAGCAAATCAGACCAGTGAGAAAATATTCACCGGGAAGCATCAGGAAAAAGTCGCCAGCGGCTGCAAATGCAAGCCCAAGCGCGATTGCAAATCCGTATGTTTTGGAGTTGAGACGAGGGGCGTTCAGAATTGCGAAAAGCAGAAGCAGTGTCGCGGTTGGTTTGGTTAGATAATGAACCCAGCGCCAGAACGGAATCTCCCCATTCTGGCTCAATACGCTGCTCAGGATTGCGCAGATCGCGCTCACTAGAAACAACCGATAAAACAGGCCGTTTCTACCAAAATCCAGCAAGCCCTTATGGCGCATTCTTCTCCCCTTTTGCTTCGTCCCAGGCTGATATGATTATTGTTTTTGAGCCTGTAAATCCGACTATTGTTTTGTCTGTTCTGCCTCACGCCGACGTTTGCGACCCAACCGTTCTGCGCGCGTAGAGAGTTCGGCATTGCCTTCAAGATCGGACTGCAGAATAAGCCCATGCTCGCGGAGCCAGCGGATCATCTCCCCAAACTCAAGGTCATAGGCAGGTTGCTCCATCTGATTTGTCCTTCAAATCGCAATTCTTGAATGAAGGATGCGCGGAGTTCTCGCATGTGGCAAGGCCCAAAGCTTTGCGAGATTACGAAGCCATTGTTCGTTAACCATTTATTAACCAATCACGCTCACTATGGCGTTATAGCTGTTGTCGTGACTGCGGATGTACCAGCACTGATGACAGCGTAAAAAAGGCCGGGCATTTTTCATTTTACGACTGTAGCCACGCGCGCGGCGTAGCCCCAATTCCTTACATGGACTGTGAAGTTGCCGAGCGGCTAGGTGCGTCCGACCTGTTGTTGCCCCAGTCGCGTGTCTTGTTGTCCGTCGACTGACATCCCGCTGCTGCCACAGCAATAAGCATTACAGCGATGAGGGAGAGTGTCTGCTTCTTCATATCTTCATTTCCTATGGTTTTCGAACTCAAGCGTTCGGGAAACCCACCCGTTGGGAAGGATGCCGGAAAGCTCGTCAGTTGGGTGAAAAGACTGCTGTTTCGAAATGCTCTATCGAAGAACAAATCGCTTCCATTCATGTGCCATATACGGCCATGATTTCATCCAAACCCACCCGATGCGTGGTCTATTTTGAAACCGTTGATTTTCAGTTTCATTCTGGTTTGGAGTAGCTCAGATCACGCTTATGTGTTTGCGCAATGAGATGTGATTTCGGTCTTTGCCGAACCGTTTGGTGCTTGGCTCAATGGTCAAACACAGGCAACAAAAAAGCCCGATTGCGCGGGCTTTTTGGGGTGCTTCTGGACCTTGGTAGTGGTCTGAAGACTTGGAAATGGTGCCAGAAGAGGACTTTAATTATGATTCTAACTGTATGAAATTTAACAATAATATTTCGAGTATTTTCTCTGATGCCATCAATAATGCCATCAAGTTGAGCGGATGGAATAATGTGGGCGCGTCACACTGATTTTTAACTGTGGAAAAGACAATTATCAACTGTCTCTCCGTGATCATGACTTTCCCCCGTAGTCCAGAATGATCTGGCTCCCACGGGCCATGGAGAGGACGATTCTAATGGATCGAAATTATAAAAAACAACACACACCTGCCCGTGAAATTGTGCAGCCATTAATCACGCTGGTCAATCTCGATAAATTTTGGATTGGCGTTGGCGCTGCAATCGAATGGATTGCCATGCGTGGCAAGCCAATGGCATTGGAGCAATATTACAAACGGGAAGATGAAGCCGCCCTGTCGCTTGTAACAACTTTGGCGGATATGCCTCCAGAACAAGCAGAAGCGAATGTCAGAGGTATGGATGAAAGCAAGCCAGGGCCATTGATCCCAATACCTAGCGGGATCTGGCCGCAAACGGCAACTTCAGATTCGAATGACAGTGGACAGCTTTACCGTTTGATCGGGACCGATGATCACGACGAATGGGATGCCGCTATTCTGAGCATCCAGTTGAGCGGCTATCGTAAAATTCAAGTTAGATCTGACTTCATAAAGGACAACTGGCCGGAAGATGGGGAAAAAACCACAGCCCCGTCGGCTGGACGCGTTGTGTCGCAGGCGCAACTTCGACGCCTTATCGAGAAGATTTTGCACGAAACTCCAATTGAATTGGCTCCGCTCACACAGAGGGAGATAATTGAGCTTGTTAAGCGCTGTATTCCAGGTGCCCCCCGGGACAGTATTCGCCGAATTTATCAAGAATTTGTGCCCAATCAAAAGCCAGGTCCACGCGGTCCGCGCAAGCCAGATCGCCAAAATATGATCAATGAATTGAGCGAAGAATTCATCGCCGCACAATTGCACAATTAGGATTCCACTCAAGTCTACGGCAGGCTCCACGCATTCCCCCGGAATTATCTGGGATTAAATGGAGCTAATGTAATGCAGGACTTTTCAACGCTTTCTATCGCGCAGACCGCTCGCTTTCTTGGGATTGGCCGCTCCACACTCTACAATCTGATCAAGGAAGGCCGTCTTCCAGTACGCAAACTTGGTAAGCGCACCCTTATTCTCCGTGACGACCTCGACCAGTTCGTTGCATCGCTGCCGGTCAAGGGCCCGCGCGATTAGGCCGTCTTTTCAGGGGCGGCACTTATCGCCCGTGGTAGCGAATAATGAAGCCCAGCAAACTAGGGCTTCAACTGTTTAGCGGAAACCTGCATGCGGAAAATCAAACAACGTAACGATGCTGTCAGTCCAAAAGTGATTGCCGAGCGTATGTTCGGTAAGACTGACGGCAAAAATATTGAACAGTTTCACAATGCTTATGCTGAAGCAAGCCAAGCGCGAGTACCATGCAAAGCTCTGAAACCAGCTGATGCGACTGGCTTCGTTACAGCCGCCGAGATTGCAGCAATTGGCGCTTCCGATACAGATACTAAACAAGAATTATCTTTGGCAGTTGAGCACGATTTATCGAACATTTCAGCGGTCAAACCGCGTAAACAAAAATCATACAGTGATAAGAACCCGTTTGAACGCCAGGTCAACGGCAAATGCGCACGTCTTATGACGGTCAAAGAGGTGGCGACCTATCTGAGCGTAAGTATTTCTAAAGTCTGGCGCTTAGGTAAATATGATATAGATTTTCCGAAGCCGGTTCACATCTCGGGATCAACACGGTGGGACCGACACGCAATTGATAACTACCTGGATCGTCTCCACAATACTGCGCATTCAGGTAAATAAGCATGTCGCGGCGCCACGATCCGACCAAAGCACGTCGTCATTGGGTGTATACCCGTGAACAGGTTTGTCAGAGCTTCGATGTTGGTGAAAGCACGATCACGAATTGGATCAAGCGTGGATTAACGCCAATTGACGAAAAACGCCCCCAGCTTTTTGCTGGATTTGAACTTCGTCGTTTTGTTACGATTACGCGCTGGCCATTTGGGCGCTCGCCCGAAGATGGTCGGGTATTCTGCTCATTTTGCAACAAGTTTATGGCACTGGTGCATGCATCAATAAATGCTCTTCCGAAGGGAATAACATGCTACGAGGTGACAGGAAATTGCTCTGATTGCCACAACATGCTACAAGCAAGCATTCGATCCAGCGTTCTGCCTGAGATTTACGCGGCATCTACCAATACCCCTAAGGACTCGTCCGACGTATTGTATGATGGGGTTCCCGGAAATATTGGGAGAAGCGGCTCGCCAGTCCCACCGGAAACTAACAGTTTCAATTTGCGCTGGCTTTACCATTATACGGTCTATCTTGAGAGCTACCAGAATTTAGATCTGCGAACGGTAGATGAACATCTGCGTTCTCTCGCCAGACTGAGCGCATTTCTCAATCATAAGCCTTTTGGCAAGATAGCAATTGACGATTGTCGCAAGTTCAAGGAAGAGCTACGCGGTCGTCGTCTTCTTATGGGGAGAGGCGCGCTAAGCAGCTCAACCGTTTCGCATACGCTGGACCGGTGCCGTGCATTCTTTGATTGGCTGCAACGGCAACCTGATGTCGAAATCCATCCAGATCTCGCGGGCTATTTCAGTCTTTCTCGGAGAGAGCGTGCCGTCGAAGCAAGCGCCGTAAAGGGGACCAGTCTAACTTTCGACCATGCTCTTTGCATTTTTACAGCCATGACCAGCGCGAATCCGGTCGAACTGCGCAATCGTGCAATTGTCGCGATGTTTATCGTAACGGGAATACGTATTGCGGCGCTGGTCACGCTGCGTGGTAAACACGTAAACATTCGTACCCGGTGGATCAATCAGGATCCACGAGAGGTGGACACGAAGCTCGGAAAGCACATAAGAACCTATTGCCTCGATCTTGGCTCGGGACTTCTTGAAGCTCTAGACGCATGGGCAGATTGGCGTGGATCGAATGGCTTCGATCATGATGCCCCTTTCTTTCTTCCGGACCGCTATATTCAACCGAACGCCCTTGGCTTTGGCTATCGAGGCAATCAAACCGAACCGGCGCAGTGCTGGAGATCGGAAGATTCTGTTCAGCGGATTCTCAAAGAAGCCGCTCAGTCAGCCGAAGTCTTGAGCGGTAACATCTCATCACATGACTTTCGAAAGGTACTGCACCCATTTTTAACCAAGCGTGGCAACATGACGATCAAAGATGAGGTCGCACTGCAACTCAACCTTGGCCATACGCCGCAGGAAATTATACGGAAACACTATTCGTCAATGCAGGACAGCGAACGGGAAGAAGTTCTTGATGATCTTTGTCGTCGAGCTCTGACAAATCGCTCCGAACTTGACCTCTATCTTGCCTTCGAGCGGAAAGAAATTGCGGAATCAGATCCTGATTTTCGACGAGCAAAAGAAATTTATAATCGTAACGCAGGCACACTAGTTAACGCAGATGATTAATCCGTAGGGTTCGCCGGCAGCGTATCTGCTCAGAAGTGCTGGCATGGCCTTTTTCGGTGGAACTCTTCGCCAGTGTGTGTTCTCAATCAGGCTTCTGTTCTTAATTATCTGATTGAGCTGGCAAGATGGTTGATATTGACGCTTTAATGCGCGCACTGCCTATTTCATCGCTTGAGCCCTACCATGTGGCTTCAATTCGTGGCGTCGGTAATCCGCTTAAAAAATCGCCTTGGGATCGGAACATTGATTTCCTTGAACCACCCGCCGGGCAAAGACTTCCTTATATTCATCCGCTTGATGCATTGGAAAAGCTACTAGGCAGCCAGGAAGAAACTCACGACGAATGGCTTGAAAAGGCACAATTGTTTGAGCGTGAACTGAAGCTGGAGATCACGTCGAACAAATGGGCTCGATTCTACCATCATCTCGAGCCGGATATGCAAGAAGCAATACCCGTGCCTGATTTTCTGGCATGGCTCAGAAATAAGTCGATTGTTAGCAGCAAGATTACGGATCTTTTTGAACAGGCCAACGCCGGCGCGATCAAAACGCCAATGTTTACAGGCCCTGACAACATAGGTAACCCTTGGTCTCTCGAAACCTTGCCCGATCTTCCACCGGCCAAAGCCATGATAGAATTTGTTCCAGGGCCTTCATGGGATAACGAATACGATAGCGCTGGCAAAAACACAGTGTATGAACCGTTTTTGCTTTGGCGAACGGCAATACGACCAGTGGCACAAGCACTGGAACAAGAGCTGGGCGAGCCTGTCTATCGCTTTGCCAACCTAGAACTTGACTACGACGATGATGACGTACATCGATTTCTGGTACTTCACTGGTGTTTCACCTTGCGACCTGATGCGCTGTTTACGCAGTATATCATCCGAGTAACCGGCGCTAGGGATGTCGAAGAATTGAAAGCCGCACTGATCGATCCAGCTAGCTACAAACAGCCATTTAAAATGAATTATTCATTTTCTGGATTGGAAGCACGCACTTTAATATTTGATATCGGCGGTTGAGAAATTGGCGGTCTCGTTGTTAAGGTGGATGGCTAGCGCACTGACGGTTTTTTTGATAGGGTTAGACGTTAGAATACCTAGTCATCACCACTCATAATTACTATTCTCTAGAGATGAGTAATAAAAATGCTGATGAAGGCCTTGAGCTAACACGATTCATTCTAGTCTGGTCGAGTCTTAGCCCGGTATTTGTACTGTGGGCCATTCGCGGCGTCGATGCGATCCAAGACAAATATTGGATCCCGATCTGTGTGGCACTGTTTATGCTCCCGACAGCGATCTTATGGTGGTTATTGAGACAAGCTCGCAAGACTGAAAACACAAAGACAATTCATATCGCATCGGCAAAAGATCAACGGGAACATCTGCTTACGTATTTGTTTGCAATGCTGATTCCGCTGTTTGATGCAAACACAGATGGCATCCGCGATCTGACCGCAGTTTCCCTGGCGTTCATTTTTGTCATATTCCTCTTCTGGCACATGCGACTTCATTACATGAACCTGTTGTTCGCGATATGGGGGTACCGGATATTCACCGTAGAGGCGAAAATCGGTACTACGGAGAAGGACCGCAAACGCAACCGCTTCGTCACGTATGCGGTCATCTCGCGCAGGCATTTTATTCCCAACGACGATGCTCTCACCGGCTACCGCCTCGGTGGACGTGTACTATTCGATAAGGCCGCAAATGATTGAGAACGATATTGATATCGGAAACATTGATTCCGTTAACTTCGGCATTGCACTGCGCAGCAATGGAAATCTTTATTTCGTGCCGACAGACGCGGGATTGAAAGGCGCCTTAAAAGAAATGATCGCGAGCACCGTCGCTGCGCTCAACGCTGTGCCAAGCGATTGGCAGGCCTATGACATCTCCGAAGATTATGGGCAGCGGCGGCGCGTCTACTGCAATCGTGACAACGAATACATGGCCGTCTTCTCAACGCTATTTGATGCAGGCGCGCTCGATGATCTGGCGAACCTACCGGACCACGTGAATGATATCGAATATTACTTCGCCGAAATCACCGACAATCAGAATCGCAGAATGGTTGGCGTGAGAAAGGCGACACAGTTCAAAGGAACGGTGAAAGCGAAGAACCGATTGGTCCGCATGACAGATGACACGCTGTCGATCATCGAAGATACCGTGTTCAAGCTCGACAACGAGTTCGATGTGCTGATTACGGATGCAAACGTCTACATCTTGAACGACAGACAGATGCAGCAAGTTGCGAACATTACATCGCTCGTTGCGGCTACCGCCAAAGACAAGATTCAGGCTATCGAGAATACGATAACCTTTCTCGATCTATCGCGGGTCAAGGAGGATATCGAAAAGCATCCGAGGGTCGCGCGGTATGCAGCCTCAGTCTCGCAAAACCCTTTGATTGCGAATTTCCAGCGCGCGAAAATAGAAACGCTCGCCCAGCAGCATGGGATCGTTTTCAAGGAACTTGAAAGCGGCAAGCTTCAGTGCCGCGTTCAGGACGAGGCGAAGCTCATGGAACTGCTGGATGCGCGGCGCTATCATCTAGACTTGGCTGATAACGGCGGCGACCCATATAGGGCGACAGGCAGACAGAAGGTCTAGCGGCCGCCAGCCACGCAAGTCAAGTCTGAGCCGAAAGGGCTGTTAATACACCCAGTTCTCATAGGCCAGTGGCTCATTATTCAGCAAATCCCGGCATGATCGCCACTTGGGCATATATTGATCCATCAGTGACCGGAAATGTTCGTTGTGATGGCGTTCATGAAGATGCACCAGCTCGTGGACGAGAATGTATTCCAAGCATTCAGGGGATTTCTTGGCTAATTCCAGGTTCAACAAAATGCGCTTTTCTGAAATGCTGCAACTACCCCATTTCGTTTTCATTTTTTGAATGCGCCAGCCGTTCACTTCCTTCCCGATCACAGGTTGCCACTTCTCCAAAAGAGCAGACACCTGCTGCCTAAGGTGCCCACGATACCAATCGGACATGATCTTTGCTCGGGCTTCTTTGAGCGTGCCGGGTCGAACGGAAAGTAATATCTTTGAGTTGTTTTTCAGCTTCACGGAGGGCTTTCCCGACCGTTCGGACACCTCTAATATATAACGTCGCCCCTGGAAGTAATGGCTCTCGCCTGCAACGAATTTCCGTTCAGATTGCCGGGGTTGTCGCTCAAACTCCGCTTGTTTGCGCTTGATCCAGCCGAGCCGAGAAATGACTGCTAGGCGCACGTTTTCATTGGTGGTTTGCAATGGAACTGCAACTCTCACCATCCCGTCCGGCGGATAGACTGCCAGGTGAAGGTTTTTGATTTTCTTCCGAACGATCTCAACGGATAGCCCGGATACTTCGAGGAACCGGCTATCTGTACTCATATTGGTTCTTTACGAGCTCGACAATTTTTTCGATACGCTCATCGTCGCCAATAGCTTTGTAAATAGCGCCCGCGAGTTCGCGTTCCTTCTGAGGGTTGCCAATCCAGTCGGCTTTTTTGGCTGTTCTGATTGCCGTATCCACCTTGGTTACCCATAGCTCGTCGGCCACAAAATTGTCATACAGCGCCTTTTTCGCAGACGTGTCCACTGATGTTGGATAGGTCTTCGGATCAATCCCTCCTGGGTTGAGGACCTGCACCGATAACTCTTTCACACGCAGCAGGTACTCTTTGTAATCCAAAGCCTGCTTTCGCCGCTCTTCAATCAAAGCGTCTAGAAGCTCTGACATTTTTTCGTAATATTTGGGGTTCACATCCTTTTCATCGATAATAACCTTACGCATGTTATTCTCGATGGTTTCCGCCATAGATTCCTCGCTTTTCATCATCGCGAGCGGCGTATCTTGAAGGGAAGCATTGCCCCGTTTCACGATAAGTTCGATCAGGCCCAACTCTTCGAAATCGGCTATAACCTTACTATCTTCGGCCTTGATGTAAGTATCCAACAGGTGGCGCATCGCTGGCTCGTAAAGCTTCATGTCGATGTAATCGCCACTCGCCAGCTTGATTTCTTCCCGCACCTTACTGAAGTGCTCGACTTCCTGCTTAATTCGCGAGGCTTCCGCCGCATTGTATCCTGCATCCTCAAGTTCATTGGCAAGGTTAGCATAGGCGCGGAGCAGGCTGGCTACGGCTTTATACAAGGCAATTCGTCGTGCCTCAAAATCTTGAAGCTGCCCAGGCGATGCCGGATCACCGCAGAAATAATGGCGATATTCGTTTTGTCCTCTTGGCTCGAGGACAGGCTCACAGATCGCCTTAACGGTTTCTCTCGCCTCTTCCAGCCGGTCGTGGCCTTTTTCCAAGCGATCTCCAAGAAGGCCTTTGACGTCTGCTTCGTCATATCCATCGAATGCACCGCTGGTGTAATCACTGATCGCACCCTCTAGGCGGTGGAACAGGTCTTTGTAATCGACGATATATCCGTATTCTTTATCCTCTCCGTCGAGCCGGTTGACGCGGCAAATCGCCTGAAAAAGCCCATGATCGCGCATTTCCTTGTCGATATAGAGATAGGTCGCCGATGGCGCATCAAAACCGGTGAGTAGCTTGTCCACCACGATGAGCAATCGCATTTGCCCCGGCTCTTTGATGAACTTCCTTTTCACCTGCTTCTCGAATTCCTCGGCCATGTACATGGCTTCGTCTTCCGGCTTCTCGAAATACTCGGCAAGCATCCGGCGATAGATTGCATACTGATTGAGTTTTTCGGTGAGGCCTGCACCACTGTCCTGCCCCTTGATATCAGCGGGTGACGGCTGATAGCTGGTAATGATCGCGCATTTTCCGGCCAAATCGGTTTTCGAAAAGAGATCGTAGACTTTGCACGCCTGATAGATGCTGCTGCAAACGAGCATGGCATTGCCGCGCCCATCCATCAAGCGCGGCTTAGTTTCCATGTCCATCAGAATGTCGTTGACAATCTGTTCCAGCCGATCCTGGCTGGATAGCACCTTCTTCAATGTGCCCCATTTCAGCTTGAGCTGAGCGCGGGCCATGTCTGAAAGGCCTTTGGTCTTCGCCTCAAACCATTTGTCGATCTTTTCCTGAGATGAAACGTATTGGTCAATGTCTCGAGCTTCATATCGAAGATCGAGTACCACGCCATCCTCAACGGCTTCGTCAAATTTGTAGGTATGTATGAAGGTGCCGAAAACCTCGATGCTCTTCTTCTTGTCCACTTTCAGGAGTGGCGTGCCTGTGAAGCCGATAAATGTTGCATCGGGCAGAATTAGCCGCATTGCATCGTGTAGCTTGCCGGATTGGGTTCGGTGGCATTCATCAACAAAGACGAAAATCTCGCCTTTCGCCGTAAAACCAGCTGGCAGGCTGGCCTTCAATTCCTTGATAAAGTCTTCGGTGGCCTTTGTTTCCTCTTCTTCGCCCTGCCGACCGAACTTATGGATCAGAGAGCAGACCAGCCATTCGGTCGAGTTGTTCAACGTGGCAATGAGGTCTTCGCCGTTCTTTGTGCGATAAATCTTCTCGTCAACGCCGGAGAACACGCCTTCGATCTGCTCATCCAGCTCCGTTCTGTCAGTGATGACAAGAACGCGGGAATCCTTGACGTTCTCGCGTATCCATTTGGCCAACCAGACCATGGTCAAGCTTTTGCCTGAGCCTTGGGTATGCCAGATAATACCGCTCTTTCGATCCCGAACATGATCATGTGCTGCCGACACACCAAAATACTGGTTGTGACGGCAGGTCTTCTTGGTGCCGGTATCGAACACGACGAAGTCGTGAATGATTTCCAGAAAACGTCGCTTCTCGCATATGCGGCTGAGATGGAAATCCAGCATGTAGCCGTAGGGGTTTTCGCCGTCTTCCTTCCACTGGTAATAGTGTTTTTCAGTGGTTCCGACGGTGCCGTATCTGAGCCCCTCGGTGTCGTTTCCGGCCATGGTAAGCTGCATGGTCGTGAAGAAATTGCGGATGAAGGCCTTTTTCTGATTGTCGAGGTTCTGACGAATACCCTCGGTCACGGAAACGCTGGAGCGTTTCAGTTCTATCACCCCCAAGGCAATGCCGTTTACGTACAGAACAACGTCTGGGCGCTTCTTGTTCGCGCCGCTGACACATACCTCTTCGGCGATGGCAAAATCGTTGTTTTCAGGATTTTCCCAGTCGATTAAATAGACCGTCTGGTTTTGCTCACCGGCGCCTTCCTTGACCTTCACACCGTAGCGCAGAAGGCGGTAGACATCCTTGTTGGCATCATAGAGGTGGCGACCATCACCAAGGGCGGCTGCATTCTGTAGCTCACGAAATACGCGGGTGATCAGAACATCACTGACGCCGCGACCGCGCAGCCAATCGCCCAGAATGTCTTTCTCGACATTGCTATTGTCGGGGCGATCTATCCAATTGCCAAGATAGCGATATCCCAGTTGCTCGCGGAACAGTTTAACAATTCTGTTCTGCGTCGCGCGCTCGATCTGCCCCACATCGCTCATAGCTCCCCCTAACTCTTAAATAACTTAAAGCTCACCGAATAACGGTAAAATTCAATATTGCTGGTCACGCGCAGCGCCCGGCGCAGACGCAAATCATCTTCCAAGGCGATAATTGCCCCGCGCACGCCTTGATTTGGTTCTGCGATGTCATCCAGAACATAGCCCATATAGCGTTGAATCTGGCCGACCACGGCATCGCTCGCGCGGCCCTTCTTCAGCTCGACCACCAGATATTCGGTCTTGTCCTTGCTGAGCGCCAGAATATCGATGTTGCCTGTATCCGTCGGATATTGCTGGCCGACGACTTCACCCTCGTCCTCAACGAGGTCAAAGCGCTTGCCCAACTCGGTCTGGGCCCAGTTTTGTACAAGGAAGTCTTCGAGATGCTTTTCAAGCGCGAACACAGACGGGTCTTCAACCAACTCATCCGTTGAAATCAGCGTTGGCAGGGCATTCCCGGCAAGCAGGCTTTCAATTTCTGCCCCATGCTTGGAGATATTGCTGACGGTGCCAATTGAGCCCGCCGAATTTACCAAGGCCTGGCTGAGTTCGCTGCGGTCGATGGTCTTCGGATACCAGCGCACCTGACGGCGATGGGGCAAAATCGCACCCGGTACATACGTGTAATCCCCAACGACCTCACCTGCCCAGTAGGTTCCTGTTCCGGTCGGACAGAGGACGAAATCACCGATCTTGATGCCCTTGCAGATCGTGTGGAGCATGCCGCAGGCCAGACCGGCAGCCACCTTGCTCTTGCCCGGATTGCGCTCCAGAAAGACCGGATTGTACATCTTGTTAAAGTCGCGCCAGTTCTCGGGCAGCGTGCTGCTCAGGTCAAAATCCATACCCCAATCGCCGCCAATGAACTGCCCCTCATGGCATTCCTTGGCGTGGACGTTTTTGCGACCCAGCATGATCCGGTAATAGCTGCGGGTGATCGTCATACCAAGCGCGTCCTCCCCGTCAGTAATTCTTGCATCATGCCTTGCTTGATAGCTTTCGTTTTGGTGAGTTTTTCCTCAAGAAGGTGAAGCTCTTTGTCCATGCATGAGATCACTTTCACGATCTCGACTTGTTCATCAAATGGCGGGACCGGAATGCTCACGCTTTTCAGGCTGTTCTTAGAAAGACCGTAAACCTTTAGGCCCGTGGCAAGCGTATCAAATGCACGCTTGATAGCCGGAATTGAATGAAGATAGCCGCGAAAACCATTCGCGTAGCGCTTTTCCGTATCTCTCAGCAGAAACGTGTGGAGCCCGGAAACGACCCGTCTAGTGCCGACGTTTGAGATTTCAATACTCTTACCAATACCTTCATAGTCCTCTGACGCATCAGCCATCACGACATCGCCGTCAGCAATAAAGGCCGGATTTCGCAGTTTGTTGCGGTCAATCTTTGGAAGTGTTTGTCGTTCCAAATCGAGATTGAAATGAAGCTTTGTATGAATGTCTCCGTAATGGATGTATTCTACGTCCCCATCTTCATTGAGGTCTGCACGAGAGTTGTTTGCCGTCGACAAAAAGGCAAACGTATCGCCATATTTTCGGACGTCCCAATCTTCCGGGATTTCACCGAGTTCGCTTTGTTTCGTGCCTTTGCCTTCGCCAAAACCCGGCAGCCGTTTTTTGCCGGTGAGGAGTTGCTGCATCGTCGCGGTCTTGATGTCGCGCTTCTTCTCGATCAGCTTCTCCAGCGAGTCGATCAGCGTATCCACATCCGACAGGGCGGCGGCGATGGCCTTTTGCTCTGATCTGGAAGGAAATGGGATGGTGAAGTTTCGAAGACCACCTAAAGAAATGTTCGGTCTAGCCGCATCCACCTGCATACCTAATATTCGATCAATGCATTGAGGGGAATTCAGATAGCTAGCTATATAGCGAGCATCATAGAATTCTCCGACACGAAAAATGGCGACCGCTTGATTAATATTTGCTTCTCCAATTTCCTGTCTAATCTGGCAGGACCTACCTATAGAAGCGCCCACCAAATTTATAAGTATATCTCCGTTTTTCAGTTTTGAACGTGATAGTTTTTCATGAAATTCAAGGGGAAGGTACTTTGGTTTCTTAATATCTAAGTACCCATTTCGCACGTTCTCACTGGTAACAAACAACATTCCGCTATTTGTGTAACTGAATCCCTGCCAATTGGGTGAGGCACCTTTTGCTATGATTGTTGTTATTTCTTCTCCTCTTAAAATATCCCAATCTTCGGGGATTTCACCGACTTCGGTCTGCTTATATCCAGCCTTTACCATGCCAGCCCCATCTTCTTGAGGTGGCCTTCAACAAGGCTCGCGTATTTCTGGACGTCTCTGTTCAACGCGGGCAGAGTTTCGGCATAGCGCTCCTCCAGCGTTTTGACGCGGCCTGCCAATTGCTGCGTCATCCGCTCGATCTCCTCGCCAATCCGTGCTTCAACGGTTCCGAACCATTTGTCGTGAACGACGATGGCTTTCAGCTCATCCTCTGAGAGGGTCGGGATTTTTTTGAAGACCAATTCGTCCAGTTTCAACTTTGCCGCCTTGACAGCCTTCTTCGCGGAATCCTCGCTGGTGATAAGCGCAAGGCATTTCTTCAGCGCCGCCAGCTCGTCGGCGTCGTTGGTTTCCTTAATCCGGTCTTTCACGCCCTTCTGCCCGATTGCGCCTTTCTCATTCTTGGCGTTCTCAATCAGGCCGTCTTCGCCGGTATTTTCCTCGATGAAGCTTTCCAACTCCTGCACCGCGCTATCGTGTTTGGCCTGAAGGGCATCTAGCGCCGCTTGCTTGTCCGCGAAAAATTTCGCGATGATCAGCGCAGGCGGGACGATGTCGCTGCGATAGCGCTTCTTGGTTTGGGCTGAGCCGAATTCGAAATCATGCTCTTCGGTGTATTTTGGCTTGCCGTTTTTGTCCTTGATCGGAAACAGAAGGCGGACAGTCTTGGCGATTTTCCAGTCATCCTGGACGATCATGTGCACGTCATCCTGCATGACCTCATCCCAATAGGTCATCAGGATTTGATAGATGTCGTATTTGCTGAGCAGCGGCGCGCCGTCAAACTGGGCCAGCAAGTCTTCGGAAATGTCGAAGATCAGCTCTTTGGGTTTGTCGCCGATCTTGATCCCGGCCAGTTGATCCTGGTGCTTCGCTTTCCAATTGTGGAAGCGCTTCAGCGATGAATTCTTAAAAGCGTCAAATTCAGCATGGCCAAGGATTGTTGCCTTGATCGCGCGTGATTCAACCAAAGCCTTCGCATAACCGGGGCGTGCGCCATCGGCAAACAGGGTTTTGCGTAGTGATGGGAAGACATCCCAATACGCCTTCAGCGCTTCAATATCACGGTCCGGGATGCCGCCATTCAAATGCGCGTCCAGATCATGGATGTCCTCGGTTTCACTGGCATCGATGTAGCGGGGGATATTTAGGTTGAAGTCGTTCTTTTTGGCAATCTCGTCATAGGGAACGAGGCGCGAATACCGATCCACCACGAGCTGACGGTTGAAGACGTCCACGATCTTGTGAATGTCCTGCGCGCGAAGACGGTTCTTATTCCCGTCTTTGACGAAGCCCCTGCTGGCATCAATCATGAAGATCGGGCGCTCTCGTCCTGCCGCCTTCTTATCGATCACGATAATACAAGCGGGGATACCGGTGCCGTAAAAGAGGTTGGCAGGCAATCCGATGATGCCCCTGATATAGCCCTGGCGAATGAGATTGCGACGTATATCCGCCTCTGCATTGCCACGGAACAAAACACCATGTGGCAAAATCACTGCGCCCTTACCGGTGCTTTTCAGAGATTTGATGATATGCAGCAAAAAGGCGTAATCACCATTTTTCTCGGGCGGCTGCCCGTACTCAAAGCGTTCAAACTCGTCATCTGACGGCGTAAAGCCATTGCTCCAGGACTTGAGCGAGAATGGCGGGTTAGCGACAGCAAAATCGAAGGTGCGCAGCTTGCCGTTTTTATCCCGCCAGTGCGGCGCGGACAGGGTGTCGTCCTGCCAGAGTTCATCAGAGTCGCTCCCGTGGAGGACCATATTCATCCGTGCAAGAGCGACAGTTGCTTGTTCTTTTTCCTGCCCATAAAGAGAAAGGCCATTCGGCGCTTCATCATTGACCTTTAGGAGCAGCGAGCCAGAACCGCATGTGGGATCGTATACCGTTGCGTCTCTCTTGGTATCCTTGTTGATACCAATGACTTTAGCCAGAATCCGAGACACTTCGGCAGGCGTATAGAACTGGCCTTTACTCTTGCCCGATTCCGTTGCGAAATGGCGCATCAGATATTCGTAAGCATCACCGAGCAGGTCATCACCATCGGCGCGGTTCTTGCCAAAGTCGAGGTTCTCGAAGATGCCGACGAGCTTGGTCAACGTATCGACCATGGCTTTGCCTTTGCCCAGCCGGTCTTCGTTGTTGAAATCATTATCTGGGTTGGATAGCCAAGCCATATCGTTGGCCCGAGCAAACTCGCCAATGATGGTATTCATTTTGTCGCCAATATCTTTTTGCCCTTTCAGGGCAACCATATCGGCGAAAGAGCCTCCTGGAGGCACAACGATAGCGCCGTATTTTTGTTTGGCGTATTTGTCCGAAACATATTTTACGAAGAGCAGGGTGAGGATGTAGTTCTTGTACTGGGAGGCATCCATGCCACCACGCAACTCATCACAGCTCGCCCACAGTGAAGAATATAGTTCGGACTTCTTAATTGCCATTTACGTCATGCTTTCAATCATTACAGTGCAGAGACTTATCACGCGTGTCTCAGCAGAATATGCAGCCCGGCATACGTTGATTAACGCTCTTTTATGGAGCTGATAGTTTCAGAATGTCAGAATTTGACGATAGCGAAGCGGTTGTTGGCGTTCAACAATAACTTTCCACGATCGTGGCTCAAAGCTTTGAAAAAAATAGAATTTATAGAGCCAAGTGCGATAATTTGGCAACGGCGTTTGACAGGGTTCAAGCTGTCTTCGGATCTATGCCAACGAACGCCCAATTCCGGGTGCAAATTGAAACAACCTAAATGGTTGTCATTACGCGCGGCACCTAGGTGCAACCTTGTCGAGCTGTAAATAAAGTTTATAGTCCACCGACATCCGTGTCGGTGGACGCCAATGTGCTAAAATATTATCTCACAGCCCAACATAGTCGCCCGTTAAACTGGATGCGCATCGTTCAAATCACCTAAGATTTCTGCAATTCGTTCCGACCACCAGGCTGTCATTTTAACACGCTCATCCCAATAGGAAGCTCGGTGGTAGGCTCGGCGCACTGCATTGCCACCTATGTGAGCCAATTCGGCTTCGATGGCGTCAGCACTCCAAGTGCTGCTCTCATTCAAAAGTGTTGAGGCGGTGGCGCGAAAGCCGTGCGAGGTGGCGTCGTCCTTGCTAAACCCCATCCGCCTGAGCGCTTGATTCATGGTGTTCTCGCTAATTGGACGCTCAGTTGATGTACTAGATGGAAATACCAAGCGCAGATTGCCGGTGTGGTTGTGTTGCGCCCGCAAGATCTTTATGGCCAACGGCGGTAATGGCTTTTTGTGTGGGCGTCGCATTTTTGCGCGTTCAGCTGGGATTATCCAAACGGCATTTTCAAGGTCGAATTCATTCCATTCCGCTTGGCGGAGTTCGCCGGGGCGCGGATAAAGCAGAGCCATTAACTTCAGAGCCGCACAGGTTTCCAATGTTCCAGAGTAAGCCCAGATCGATTTTAACAATTTGGCAAAGACGGTCCAGTCTGTGACGGCAGCCTGATGCGTGACTTTTGGTGCAATAATCGCACCCCTCAAACCAAAGGTTGGGTCATTCTCGGCTCGTGCCGTGGCAATTGCATAGCGAAAGACCTGACTTATAACCGCACGTAGACGTCTGGCGGTTTCATAATTTCCTTGTGCTTCGACTCGCCGCAATGGTGCGAGGATATCCGTTGCAGATATTTCCGTTATTTGTTTGTCGCCCAAGTCGCTTATCGCGAGGCTGACTAACCAGCGCTTTTTTCCAAGTGTTGCTGCGGATTTGCCTTCGCGAGCGTTTTTGTCCAGCAGTTCATCGGCCAATGCTGTGAAGCTATCCGTTACCAGCCTTTCACGAGCGACTTTCTCCTCCTTCTTTTTAGAAGAGGGGTCAATTCCGGATGCGAGGATTTTACGCGCTGCATCGCGGGCTCCGCGAGCTTCAGCAAGGGACACGTCTGGCCATGTTCCGAATGAAAGCTGCTTTTGCTTTCCCTCAAAGCGATAGACCATTCGCCAGAGCTTGCTTCCTGTGGGATTTACGACAAGTAAAAGTCCGCCTGAGTCGCCGTGCTTTGTGGGCTTAGCTGATGGCTTTAAGGCTCTTATGCGTGTGTCGTTCAAAGGCATTGTGTTGGCATCCCGATATCCATTTGATGGCATTCCAGCAAAATGCCATCAATAATGCCATCAAATTGTTTGGATGCCACTGGCCGCTCATGGACATGGAAGGATAAATGATAACAAAAAAGCCCTTGCGCGGGCTTTTTGGTATGCTTCTGGACCTTGGTAGTGGTCTGAAGACTTGGAAATGGTGCCCAGAAGAGGACTCGAACCTCCACGCCCTTGCGAGCGCCAGCACCTGAAGCTGGTGCGTCTACCAATTCCGCCATCTGGGCGACGAGGACCGATCTAAGGGGTCGGCCTGTCTCTGTCAATCACGATTTCGCAGTTCAATCAGCTTTTTTTCACATTCCTGTCGTGAAGGCTGAAAAAGGCCAGGGAACCGAGATGAAAACAGAGATCAGGCGCGGTGCATCATTGCGCCCGCGCCCGAAAAATCATTATGCAGAAAGCACTTCCTTGGAAGCGACGGTCGAATCGGCGTTCAGCTTGTAGATGATTGGCACGCCGGTATTGAGTTCCTGCTTGAGAATCTCTTCGGGTGTCAGGCCATCGAGCGCCATGATAAGTGCGCGCAGCGAATTGCCGTGGGCTGCAACCAGGATGGTTTCGCCACGCAGCACATGCGGCTGGATGGTGTGCAGGTAATAAGGCCAGACGCGTGCGCCGGTATCCTTCAGGCTTTCGCCGCCCGGAGGAGGGACGTCGTAAGAACGGCGCCAGATGTGAACCTGCTCTTCGCCCCACTTTTCGCGTGCATCGTCCTTGTTAAGACCGGAAAGATCACCGTAATCGCGTTCGTTCAAAGCCTGATCGCGGATCGTTTCGAGGTCGGACTGGCCGAGCTCGTCAAGAATGTGCTGGCATGTGACCTGCGCGCGCGACAGACCCGAAGTATATGCGAGGTCGAACTTGAGGCCAGCGGCCTTCAAACGCTGACCCGCAGCCTTGGCTTCGGCATGGCCCTGTTCGGTAAGGCCCGGATCGCGCCAGCCGGTAAACAGGTTCTTGAGGTTCCATTCGCTTTGGCCATGGCGGACCAGGACGAGGGTACGAGACATCGCAGCACTCCGTTGGGATAATTGTTAGTTAGTCGTTAAGTCCGAGAACATCGAGCATGGAATAAAGGCCGGGTTTCTTTCCATGTGCCCAAAGAGCGGCTTTCACTGCGCCTCGAGCAAAGATTGTGCGGTCCTGAGCATGATGGGCGAGGGTGATGCGTTCCCCTTCGCCTGCAAGAATCACTTCATGGTCACCGATAACCGAGCCGCCGCGCAGGGTTGCAAAGCCGATTGTGCCCTGCTCACGCGGGCCGGTGTGACCGTCGCGCACGCGCACGCTCTTTTCTGCGAGATTGATAGCGCGACCTTGCGCTGCTGCTTCACCAAGCAGAAGGGCGGTGCCGGAAGGCGCGTCAACCTTGTGCTTGTGGTGCATTTCGAGGATTTCGATGTCGAAATCTTCAGGGCCGAGCGCCTGCGCTGCTTTCTTAATGAGACCGGACAGCAAATTGACGCCAAGGCTCATATTGCCGGACTTGACGATTGTGGCATGGCGCGCTGCGGCGCGGATTTTTTCTTCGTCTTCGACCGAAAGGCCCGTGGTGCCAATAATATGCGCGATGCGTGCCTGTGCTGCGAGGCCTGCATAGTTGAGCGTTGTCGCCGGCGTGGTGAAGTCGAGCACGCCTCGCGCCTTTGCAAAAACTGGCAGTGGATCGTCGGTAATCGCGACACCGAGATTGCCCACGCCTGCCACTTCGCCCGCATCTTTGCCCAGAAAGGGCGAGCCAGGACGCGCAATGGCGCCAGTGAGACGTGCTCCGTCAATTGCGTGGATGGCGCGGATGAGAGCCTGTCCCATTCGGCCATTTGCGCCCACAACAACGAGCCCGATTTCTGCACTATCAGCCATTGGATTTTTCCTCAGTAACGGTGTTCCCGATCAGTATGTCGCCCTTGCCGCTCTGAAGCTGGTAGAAGCGGGCATAGACACCATTCGGTATCGTGATGAGATCGTTATGACGACCTTCTTCAACCACATGACCTGCTTCCATGACAACGATGCGGTCGGCATTGACGACGGTGGAAAGGCGGTGCGCAATGACGATGGTCGTGCGCTCCTGCATGATGTGATCAAGCGCCTGCTGCACGCGTTTTTCTGACTCATTGTCGAGTGCGGATGTTGCTTCATCGAGCAGCAATACAGGAGCATTGCGCACGATTGCACGGGCAATCGAAAGGCGCTGCCGCTGACCGCCTGAGAGAGTCACACCGTTTTCACCGACAGGTGTATCGTAGCCCTGTGGTTGCTGGAGAATGAATTCATGCGCGTTGGCAAGCTCTGCCGCCTTGATGATTTCTTCCTGCGTTGCATCCGGACGTCCATAGCGGATGTTGTCGACAATCGTTCCTTCAAACAGGTAAGGCTGTTGCGAAACATAGGCCACGGAGTGACGAAGCGATTCCTTTGTCACTTTGGCGATGTCCTGTCCGTCGAACAGAATCTGCCCACCGGTGACATCGTAGAATCGCTGCACGAGATTGATCAGTGTGGACTTGCCTGCACCCGAAGCGCCGACAATCGCTGTGGTTTCGCCCGCTTTGGCTGTGAAGCTCACGCCATGCAGAACGGGCGCGATGTCGCTGTAAGAGAAGCGAACGTCTTTGAAATCGATCTCGCCGGGGCCAGCCGTAAGCGGCTTGGCGTCAGGTGCGTCACCTTGGTTAGGCTCAATATCCAGCACTTCATAGATCATGCGTGCATTAACGAGAGCGCGTTCAAGACCGACCTGCAGACGTGCCAGACGCCGTGCCGGATCATAGGCAAGAAGCAGAGCCGTGATGAAGGCGAACATCGCACCGGGAGGCTGCTGGTTGAGGATCGCATTATAGCCGCTATAGGCCAAAACGCCTGCGATAGCACAGCCCGCAAGAATTTCGGCAATAGGTGTCGTGCGTTCGGAAACGCGCGCGATCTTGTTGCTGCGGTTTTCAGCCTGATCGATCAGCGTGCTGATCTTGCCGCGCAGCTGATCTTCCATGGTGAAGGCTTTCACAATGGAAATGCCCTGCACAGTTTCCTGCATTGCGCCCAGAAGATGGGAATTGAGATGCACCAGATCGCGCGTGACGGACCGGATACGGCGCGAAATATAGGCAACCGCCAGCACAAGTGGCGGGCCTACGAGGAAGACAACCGTAGACATAAACGGATCGGTATAGAACATCATACCGATCAGCCCGATCAGCGCGACGAAATCGCGCGCGATCGACGTGATCGTCATGTTCAGAAGATCGCGGATGCCATTCACATTCTGATTGATCTGCGCTGCCAGATGGCCGGAGCGTGTATCATTATAGAAATCCAGCCCGAGCTTGAGCAGGTGATCGAAGATGCGCTTCTGATAGCGCGCGACCAGATTGTTGCCAATCTTGGCAAGCTCGACCGCCTGAACATAGCTTGAAAGTCCGCGAAGCACGAAAATTCCGAGGATGGCGCCGCAGATAACCCAGATAAGACCGATCTTCTGTTCATAGAAAATCTTGTCGATCATCGGCTTCATCAGATAAGCAAGCGCACCATTGGAAACGCCTACGATCAGCGAAGCAGCGATGGCAATCGCATAGCTCGCCTTATACTGGCTTCCGTTTTCCGATAGCATACGACGAATGACGCGGGTGGCTTCGCTCGGGTCGATCTTGTTTTTTTTCTTTTTGAATAGGCTCACGGGCAAAGTGCTTTTTATCTAGCAGCCGCTGGCTGTCGTTGATCATGCATTTTCGCGCGTCCTTTTGGACTGGAAACGACAAAAGGCTGCAATGAGTGTTTTCATTGCAGCGCTTCTATAGCGTTATCTTTGTCGCTTGACCATGCCTGAGAAAGCGAAGCCGCTTAGCTGACGCGCCAGCGGCGGCCATCGGTGGCAACCTCAAACCGCATCGGAGTACGTGCGAAAGCTGAAAGACCGCTGAGGGCTGCCAGCGGATGAACGACGACGCGTACCGGAATATCGCGCATGAAATGCGTATGCGGGGCCTTGTCTTCAAAGGCTGCGCGGAACGACCCTGCTTGCAGCGCAGACATGATGCGCTGGGGAATGCCGCCTGAAAGATAGACGCCGCCATGTGCCTTGAAGATGAGGGCCAAATCGCCTGCAATGCGGCCGAGATAGGTCACGAAGAGTTCAAGCGTCTCGACAGCCTGAGGATTGCTGCCATCAAGACCTGCTGCAGTGATATCGGGTGGCGTGTCTAGAACGGGTGCCACCTTATCAGCCGCGCAGATTGCGAGATAAAGATTGCGCAGACCGCGTCCGCAGAGGATCTGTTCGGCCGCTACACGGCCTTCGATGGTTTCGATATGCGGGAAGACCTGATAGTCACGCTCGCTGCGTGGGCCGATGTCGATATGACCACCTTCACCGGGAACGGGAACCCATGCGGTTCTGGTGCGCACAAGACCAGCAACGCCTAAGCCCGTTCCAGGGCCGAGCACGACGCGTGTGGCAACAACTTCTTCTTCGCTTCCGCCAATCTGATGCAGATATTCTTTTTCGATTGAAACAACGGCGAGCGCCTGGGCTTCAAAATCATTGAGGACGGTTACGTCTTCAAATCCGAGATTGGCGATCAGCTGTTTCGGGCGGGCAACCCAATCGCAATTGGTGAGATCAATCTCATCACCATCGACCGGGCCTGCAACAGCCAGAATAGCAGAACGGGGACGAATGGAAGTGTGGTTGAGCACCGTTTGTTCGATTGCATCGTCTATCGTTGCATAATCGGCGGTCTGGACGACCGGAAACTCTTTAGGCTCTGCATGAGAATCAACAAGAAGCGCAAAGCGCGCATTGGTTCCACCAATATCGCCGACGAGGACGGGAAACTTGAAACTCTGGTCAGCGTTAATCATGGTCTGCCTTGCTGCTTCGACTGTTCTTATTGTTTGCGGGCGTGTTCAGAGTGGCTCTATTAGTCCAGCACTTGCACCAGCTTTTCGGCTGTTGCCGGGTTCAGCGCCATCGGAATGTCATAGACGCTGCCGAGACGGGTGAGGGCCTTCACATCGACATCGTGAGGGAGCGGTGAGAGCGGATCGATGAAGAAAATCAAGGCCTGCACCGTGCCTTCCGCGATCATTGCGCCAATCTGCTGGTCGCCGCCAAGCGGGCCGCTTTTGACGCGATGGATATTCAGCGAAGGACAAGCCTCCTGAATGAGACCGCCAGTGGTACCGGTGGCGACAATATCATAAAGAGACAAGGCTTTCTCATGCGTACGCGCAAAGGCGACCATCTCGTCCTTCTTCAGATCATGAGCGATCAGGGCAATGCGCAGACGTTCCGTCATGAGATTGATAACCTTGTCATTTGCGTTCTAAATCGTTTGAAACCTATAGCGACACCACAGGTCCGTGAAAAGCATGTTTTCTGACAGATGCTAGAGCGTGTCGCATTTTATATTAGCCATTGCGCCCGCTCTATCTCTTTATTTCCACGCACGTCGTTATCGGAAAACCGGTTCCCACTTTTCTGCGACATGCGTTAATTGGCACCATAGATAACATCCGCGATCGAATCCGGCGACGGGCCATTCAGCACGGCGGCACATGCCTTTGGCAAATCCGACACCATGACCGGCTTTGGCTTTTTCGGCGGCTCCTTGGACGGCTTTGCAGGCTTCCACGGTTCATCTGTAAACCACCATGCCAGCGACTTGTCGCAACCGTCACCCGCCGCCACTTTTGGCTGCGGTTTGCAATCGGGAGATCCCGGCTGGCAATGCAATCGGACGTGGAAATGATAGAAATGGCCCCAGTATGGGCGCACTTTGCCAAGCCAGCTGCGGTCTCCGGTTACGGTGTCGCAAAGCTGCTTCTTGATGCCGGGATGTACGAAGATGCGTTCAACTTCCGGATAGCTGGCCGCGTGTTTGATGAGTGCTGTGCGCGCTGGGGTCCACTTCTGCGGATCGACGTAAAGCGAATCCTTCTTCAGCATGGATACAGCCGAGACGCTTTCACGCTCTGCATCGGTGAAGCGCTTCTTTGGCATCGGCGTCAGCCAGATATCGGCATCAAGTCCAACCTGATGCGAAGCATGGCCTGTCAGCATTGGACCGCCGCGTGGCTGTGAAATGTCGCCGACCAGCAGGCCGGGCCAGCCGTCTTTTGCGGCGTCGCGGGATAGTTTTTCCAGAAGCCCAATGGTGCGCGGATGCCCCCAGTTGCGATTGCGCGAAAGCCGCATGACCTGCCAGTTGGGGCCATCGATTGGGAGGGCAACGCCACCGGAAAGACAGCCCTTGGCATAAAAGCCGATGGATTGCGGCGATTGCGCCAAAACCGGAAGTTTCTTGCTGCCGAATGCCTGCTTGGCAGGGGCATCCTGCGCCAAAGCCTGCGGGACAAAGTCTGGTGCGATCATTGTGGCAAGACAGGTTGCAAGAACAAGTCGCGACCAGAATTTCGAGCTGGATCTCTTTGCCATGGGCAATTTTCCATAAAACTTTTGCTCGAATCATTCGAGCCGATTGGCCGGATTATGCTTTGCGTTCGCCAAAACGGCAATCAACTACTCATTTTACGCAGCCTTCACCCCAAAGCTGACATCTACTTTTGGGGGCATGTGTTAGCGCCATTGATCATCCCTCCACATGGCCGAAAAGGCTGCTTTGTAATCAGGATAGATAAAATCATAGCCCAGAGCCTTGATGCGCTGGTTGGAGACGCGTTTGTTTTCGCCGTAGAATGAGCGTCCCATTGACGTGAGGTCGGCCTCTTCAAATGGAATTTCCGGCGGGATGGCAACGCCCATCAACTCGGCGGCATAAGCGACGACATCCTGTGGCGGGGCGGGTTCGCTATCGGTGATGTTGAAGGCGCCACCACTATTGGTACCTGCCAGAAAACGCAGGCTTCCGGCGATATCATCCACATGGATGCGGTTGAAGACCTGACCGTCCTTGATGATGCGCCGCGCGGTGCCGCGTTCCAGATTGACGAATGCATTGCGGCCCGGACCATAGATGCCCGACAGGCGCAGAAGTGCTACCGGTGTGCCATGGCGTTTGCTTAGTGCTTCCCATGCGCTTTCCGCTTCCACACGTTCAAGCGAACGGCGCGATGTCGGGGCTAAAGGTGCTGTTTCATCAATCCAGTTGCCGTCATGATTTCCGTAAACACCTACCGTCGAGAGATAGCCGATCCAGCGAATGGTATTGCCGGGGCGGCGCAGAGCGTCCTCAACAATTGCAAGCGATGGATCGCCGCTTTCGCGCGGCGAAATCGAAATGACGACATGGGTTGATTTTGCAAGGCGGTCGATCAGATCAGGCGAGGCGGTTTCGCCGTCGAAGATGATCGGTGCGATGCCGGATTTTTCGAGGAGGGGGAAATTCTGCTCGTTGCGGGTGGTGCCATCGATGCGCTCTGCCTCTCCGGTCATCAGGCGGGAAAAGGCTCTCGCAGAATAACCGGCTCCAAACAGAAAAATGCGCATTCTAGCTATCCTCCAGAGCGCATCCCGAAAAGTTTGAAACGGTTTTCGGAAAAGATGCGTGTTTAAACAAAAGCTTGAGATGCACCAATCTGACTTAATCAGACTGGTGCTCTAAGCTCCATTCTGCGCGCACCGTAGCATCCTCTTCGCGTGAGGCCAGATGTTTCTGTGAAATTTTGAAACGATCTGTGCTTACAAGCTGTTTCAAAGCCCAGACAGCAGCACCACGCACAACAGGTGCCGGATCTTCAAGCAGGCTTTCCACCTGCGGCACCAGCGTCTGGTCTTCCGAATTGCCGGTTGCGATTAACACATTGCGCAGAAAACGGTCGCGACCGATGCGTTTGACGGGGGAACCCGAAAACAGTGTGCGGAAGGCTGGATCATCGAGTGCAAGAAAATCTGCAAGCTTTGGTGCCTTGAGATCATCGCGTGCTTTCAGCTTCATCTCGCTGGTCGCTTGCGCAAACTTGTTCCACGGACAAACTGAAAGGCAATCGTCGCAACCATAGATGCGGTTGCCCATGGCTTTGCGAAACTCGTGCGGAATCGGCCCCTTGTTCTCGATGGTGAGATAGGAAATGCAGCGTCCCGCATCGATCCGGTAAGGCGAGGGGAAAGCTTTTGTCGGACAGGCATCGAGACAGGCGCGGCAGGAGCCGCAATGATCGCGATCCGGTTCATCCGGCGGAATTTCAGCCGTGGTGAAGATCGAGCCTAAGAACAGCCACGACCCGAGTTCGCGACTGACCAGATTGGTGTGTTTTCCCTGCCAGCCAAGGCCCGCGGCCTGCGCAAGCGGCTTCTCCATCACAGGTGCCGTATCGACGAAGACTTTTACGTCCTGTCCGGCGCGTGCCGCAAAGCGGCTCGCGATGTGCTTGAGCTTGCCCTTGATGATGTCGTGATAATCGCGGTTCTGGGCATAGACCGAGATTGCCGCCCGGTCTTTATGTTCAAGAATGCTGAGCGGGTTGCTATCCGGACCGTAATTCATGGCAAGCACCATGATCGAACGCACTTCCGGCCAGAGAACGCTAGGGTTGGCCCTGCGCTCTTCGGTCTCTTCCATCCAGACCATGTCCGCGTGGTGGCCATCGGCAATATATTGCCGCAAGCGCTGAGGTGCCTGCGGAATAGCGTCCGGCCCTGTGAAAGCGACCGCATCAAAGCCGACAGCTTTCGCTTCTTCGATCAGAAAGCGTTTCAGCTTGAGAGCTTTGTCCGAAGCTTGGCTATTATCAGAAGTCGAGGTCGCCATAATGAGCCACTGGAGCCAGTCCGCGCACGCGATCAGCCAGCAGCGGGCGGAAGGCTGGGCGCGATTTCATGCGAGCATACCAGTCGCGCGCGGCTTTTGTCTCGCCCCATTCAATTTCGCCGAGATAGTCTAGCACAGAAATGGACGCTGCGGCCGCCATATCCGCATAGCTTGGATGACTGCCTGCGAGCCAGTCACGGGTAGCGGCCAGCCAGTCGATATATTTCATGTGCTGGCGAATATTGGTGCGGGCTGCACGGATGGCGGTCGAATCCGGCGCGCTGCCGCCCATTTCATCGGCCATCTGAAGCTTGAAAACCCGCTCGCGTGCAATGTGGCGTGTCACTTCGTTTTCGAGCTTGAGCAGAAACCAGTCGACCAGACGGCGCACTTCTGCGCGTTCCATCGGGCTTTCGGGCAAAAGACGACGACTGCGTTTTAAGGCGCCGCGCGTTTCATCGAGATATTCTGCAATGACGGTTGCACCAACAACCGGCAGATCGCGTTCAGCCAACAATACAGGAAGTGTTGCAGCAGGGTTCAACGCCAGAAATTCCTTGCGGCGCGACCATGGTCGTTCCTCGATCAGTTCGGCTTCCACATCATATTCGCCGAGAATAAGCCGCACATAGCGCGAGCCTGAAGACATAGGATGATGAAAAAGCGTAAGCATAATCGACGCGGTACTCTCGACTGACAAGCTTTAATTGATCCCCGGTGAGGCACTGCGGCTAGCGTTTGCACCGGCAGCAGGTTATTTCTGCTGTCAGGCGATTCGAGCCACCTCAACGGAATATTTAGTCTATAAGGGCTATGCCTGCGGGAGACAAGCAATCGCTGGAAGCGCTTATTGTAGCACTTTCATGCTTAACAGCTCGTCAAGACGCACCGTTTTCATCCTGCTCACCTCCCTAAGGTACTGACTTCATGGAAATTTATAATCTTCTGGAAGCCGCTTTTCTTGGTCTCATCGAAGGTTTGACGGAGTTCATCCCCGTTTCCTCCACAGGCCATTTGTTGCTGGTTGGCCATTTTCTTGGCTTTGAATCGACGGGCAAGACCTTCGAGGTGCTTATTCAGCTCGGTGCGATTTTGGCAATTCTGACGGTTTATTCCGCGAAGCTGATCAAAATTCTGACCGACTTTCCGCGCGATGCCCGCACACGGCGCTTCGTGCTGGGTATTCTGGTTGCATTTCTGCCTGCAGCTGTCATCGGCGCAATGGCACATGGCTTCATCAAGAGCGTGCTTTTTGAAACGCCGATGTTGGTTTGCGCCATGCTTATCATCGGTGGTTTCATTCTGCTCTGGGTGGACCAGCTGGAACTCAAGCCGCGTTATCGCGATGTGATGGATTATCCGCTGCCGATCTGTCTGGCGATTGGCTTTGTCCAGTGCCTTGCCATGATCCCCGGCGTATCGCGCTCAGGCTCAACGATTGTTGGCGCGCTTCTGCTTGGAGCAGACAAGCGTTCGGCTGCTGAATTCTCGTTCTTCCTCGCTATGCCAACCATGGCCGGCGCTTTCACTTATGATCTCTATAAGAGCCATAATATGCTGTCGATGAATGATGGCGCGCTGATCGCAGTCGGATTTGTGATGGCTTTCATCTCAGGCGTATTTGTTGTGCGCCATTTGCTCGACTATGTTTCGCGCCATGGTTTCAAGCTGTTTGCATGGTGGCGTTTGATCGTCGGCGCACTCGGAATGGCTGCATTGCTTATCTGGGGGTAAACCCGCAAAGAACGGACAAAAGAAAAGGGGCCTTTCGGCCCCTTTATTCATTTAGATTTTCGTCTCAGGCAAACCCGGTCTTTGTGTACTGACCGGCAACGCGGTAGCGCCAGAGATAGGCTGGAAGGATTGCATCCACGGCTTCTGGCGTAATGCCCATGCCCTGAAGTGTGCGGCCTTCCTTGGTGGCTTGTTCCGAAACGACATTATCGAATTTCAGCAGCGTCACCTGATCATTGGTGAGCAGCGGATTTGGCAGCAAGCCAAGAACGGATGCCTGAATGCGGGCAATCCAGAAAGGCATCGAGACGATGACGCGCTTGCGGGCGATAACGCCGAGCATGTCTTTCATCCAGTTCTTGAATGGCTGTGCGTCTGGGCCGCCCAGTTCATACACGCTACCGGCTTCAAGCTTGCCATCGACTGCGCGTGCAACAGCTTCCGCGACATCGCCGACATAGACCGGCTGCAGCTTGGTTTCACCACCGCCGATAACCGGCAGGAACGGCGAAAAGCGTGCCATGTTGGCGAAGCGGTTGAAGAAACGATCTTCATGGCCGAAAATGATCGACGGACGCAGGATAACCGTATCTGGCAGAATGGAGAGAACGGCGTTTTCGCCTTCTGCCTTGGTGCGTGCATAATCCGAAGGAGATTTTGCGTCTGCTGCAAGCGACGAAAGATGCGTCAGCTTGAGGCCAGCTGCCTTGGTGGCTTCGGCAATGTTCTTTGCGCCAAGCACCTGAACGCTGTTGAAGCGCTGCTTGCCGCTTTCCGAAAGAATGCCGACGAGATTGATGACATGATCAGCGCCCATGATGGCGCGTTCAACTGACCAGCGATGGCGGACATTGGCCTGAACCATCTGGATCTGGCCAACATTGCCGAGCGGCGCCATGTAATAAGCGACCTCTGGCTTGCGTACGGCAACGCGTACACGATAGCCGCGCTTGGTGAGGCTTGCTACGACCGCGCGCCCAACAAAGCCGGAGCCGCCGAAAACAGTGACCAGCTTTGGTCTGTTGTGAACTTCGTTCGGTTCGGTCTTCATCCTGAACTCCTGCATGAAAGCCTGATTATAACGCCGGATATGATGCCCGAGTTTATCATTGCGGCATGTTTTCTGGCGGTGATTTATCGCCTTTTGGCAACAACGCAAAGGGGACTTGTTGTCACGACTGCGACAAAGGCCGCTTTTCCCGTATTAAACACGCAATACCGCTTTGAGATTTCGCGGCTTACTGGTAAATCGCGCGCATGAGCACACCACTTGACCATATTCGAAATTTTTCGATCGTCGCCCATATCGACCACGGCAAATCGACGCTGGCCGACCGCCTCATTCAATTGACGGGCGGGCTGGACACGCGTGAGATGAAGGACCAGGTCCTCGACTCGATGGATATCGAGCGCGAGCGCGGCATCACCATTAAGGCCCAGACCGTTCGTCTTAACTATAAGGCGAAGAACGGCGAGGACTATGTGCTGAACCTCATCGACACCCCCGGACACGTCGACTTCGCCTATGAAGTCTCGCGTTCGCTGGCTGCGTGCGAAGGTTCGCTTCTGGTGGTGGATGCCTCACAGGGTGTTGAAGCGCAGACGCTGGCCAATGTCTATCAGGCCATCGACAACAATCACGACATTGTTGTTGTGCTCAACAAGGTTGATCTTCCAGCAGCAGAGCCTGAGCGCGTTCAGAGCCAGATCGAAGAAGTGATCGGCATTGATGCAAGCCGCGCCGTGATGATCTCGGCCAAGACTGGCCTCGGCATTCCTGATGTGCTCGAAGCTATCGTCGAGCAGCTGCCTCCTCCGAGAGAGGGCGACCGCAATGCGCCGTTGAAGGCGATGCTGGTCGACAGCTGGTATGACAGCTATCTCGGCGTTATTGTTCTGGTCC
Organism: Brucella sp. NBRC 12950; assembly: GCF_030268145.1. Classification (NCBI taxonomy): domain Bacteria; kingdom Pseudomonadati; phylum Pseudomonadota; class Alphaproteobacteria; order Hyphomicrobiales; family Brucellaceae; genus Brucella; species Brucella sp. NBRC 12950. The sequence continues at coordinate 51,776 of NZ_BSQC01000019.1, read as the reverse complement.
GTGTTATCGACGGTGTGCTGAAAAAGGGCCAGACCATCCGCATGATGGGTACGGGTGCGAAATATCCGGTAGAACGGACCGGCGTATTTACGCCGAAAATGGTTCAGATGGATGAACTCGGACCGGGCGAACTGGGTTTCATCACTGCTTCCATCAAGGAAGTGGCTGATACCCGCGTCGGTGATACCATCACCGAAGATCGCCGCCCGACAGCAGCGGCTTTGACGGGCTTTAAGCCAGCGCAGCCGGTTGTGTTCTGCGGACTGTTCCCGGTTGATGCTGCCGACTTTGAAGACTTGCGCGCTGCCATGGGCAAGCTGCGTCTTAACGATGCGTCGTTCTCGTTTGAAATGGAAACGTCTGCAGCGCTCGGTTTCGGCTTCCGCTGCGGGTTCCTGGGGCTTCTGCATCTTGAAATCATTCAGGAACGTCTTGAGCGTGAGTTCGATCTCGACCTCATCACGACGGCACCTTCGGTTGTCTATCGTCTGAACATGCAGGACGGCTCGCAGAAAGAGCTGCACAACCCGGCTGATATGCCGGATGTTGTGAAGATCGATGCAATCGAGGAGCCATGGATTCGCGCAACCATCATGACGCCGGATGATTATCTCGGCGCGATCATGAAGCTCTGTCAGGAGCGCCGCGGCCTCCAGATCGATCTGACCTATGTTGGCCCGCGTGCGATGATCACCTATGATCTGCCGCTCAACGAAGTCGTTTTCGATTTCTACGATCGTCTGAAGTCGATCTCGAAGGGTTATGCTTCGTTCGACTATAATCTCTCGGATTACCGTGAGGGCGATCTGGTCAAGATGTCGATCTTGGTCAACGAAGAACCTGTGGATGCGCTTTCGATGCTGGTTCACCGCTCTGCTGCTGAAAAGCGTGGCCGTGTGCTTTGCGAAAAGCTCAAGGAGCTGATCCCGCAGCATATGTTCAAGATTCCTATTCAGGCAGCCATTGGCGGCCGTATCGTGGCGCGCGAAACCATTTCAGCGCTGCGCAAGGACGTGACGGCCAAGTGCTACGGCGGCGATATTTCGCGTAAGCGCAAACTTCTGGACAAGCAGAAGGAAGGCAAGAAGCGCATGCGCCAGTTCGGCAAGGTGGAAATCCCGCAAGAGGCCTTCATTCAGGCACTCAAGATGGGTGATGATTAAAAATACAATGAGGTGCCTTTGGGCACCTCTTTTTTGTTTTGATATTATTGTTGGACAGAAACCGAGACAAATTTGATGGATATTTTACCTCGCATTTCCATCACTTACTGCACGCAATGTAACTGGATGCTGCGGGCTGCATGGCTGGCGCAGGAGCTGTTGCAGACATTCGGGCAGGACTTGGGCGAGGTGGCATTGCGGCCCGGCACAGGTGGTGTGTTTGAAATCCATCTGTCTATGCCGGGCGGTCAGGATGAACTCATCTGGGAGCGTAAGCGTGACGGCGGATTTCCAGAAGCCAAGGTATTGAAGCAACGCGTGCGTGATCTGGTCTGGCCTGATCGCGATCTTGGTCACTCTGACACGACGTCGAAACCTGAATAAGACAAAGCCCGCAAGTTGCGGGCTTCTTTGTTTGGTAGAATTTGAAGCGCGTTTCGATCAGAGTGGATCAGATCGTCGCTCTAAATCTTCGCTTTAACGCTCATCTTTATCCGAAAAATGTTTCACACTTTTCCGGATGCGCTCTAATCCTCATCCACCACGCGCAGGCGCATTTGGGTGGGAGCGTTATCCGACTGTCGCGTCGGTCGCTGGGGCTCTTCAGCCGGTGCCGGGCCAAATTCCAGTGCTTCGATCTTCGCACCGCGCTTGGTGACCTTATTGGAAGACACCAGAATGTCGTCAATATCCTTATTGGCCTGCACAAAATGGGTTTGCAGCTTGCGCACACGCTCATCAAGGCGGCCTACATCTTCCATCAGACGGATCACTTCACCCTGAATGACATGCGCCTGTTCGCGCATACGAGCATCTTTGAGGATCGCCTGAATAACCTGAATGGACAGCATCAGGAGCGATGGCGAGACAATAACGATCCGCGCCCGGTGTGCGCGCTGGATCAGCGCCTCGAAATGCTCATGAATATCGGCAAAAATAGATTCCGATGGCACGAACAGGAAAGCCGTATCCTGTGTTTCGCCAGTAATCAGATATTTGTCAGAAACATCCTTGATATGCACTTCCATATCGCGGCGGAACTGTGCAACGGCTGTCTTGCGCGCTTCCGGCTGTTCCGTTTCGCGCATGGAGTTCCATGCTTCAAGCGGGAACTTCGCGTCGATGACCAGTGAAGGCGCGTTGTTTGGCATCTTTACAAGGCAATCGGGGCGCGTGCCGTTGGATAGTGTCGCCTGAAACTCGTAAGCGCCCTGCGGTAGGCCATCGGCAATGATCGCTTCCATGCGCGACTGGCCAAAGGCACCGCGCGTCTGCTTGTTGGCAAGGATCGCCTGCAACTGCACGACCTGACCGGCAAGCGACTGGATATTGTTCTGCGCTGTGTCGATGACTGCAAGACGCTCCTGCAGTTTTGCGAGGTTTTCATGTGTCGAACGGGTCTGCTCGGTCATGGTCTGGCCGATGCGATGTGTCATACCGTCGAGCCGTTCACGGATCGACTGGTTGAGCTCTGCCTGCCGTGAACCGAACACTTCGGCCATGGTTTGCATCCGGCCCTGCATTTCGGATTGTGCTTTGAGAATCTCCGCCATGCGATATTCCGCATCACGCGCACGGTCTTCAGCCTGTGCTTCCGCAACCGCGCGAAGACGTGCAGAACGCGCTGCCGCAATGAGGAAAATGGCGAGGCACAGGACCAGCACGACAATGCCCGCAAGGAGAATATCTCCCAGCGTGAAGGAGGTTGCACCAAGCTGCAAAAGCGGTTCGTTCAAGAGATTCTGGTTTTCCATTGCGCAAGCTTAACTGATTCGTGTCGCCTTGATGAGATCAAAACAAGAACATTTTGCAAGTTACAATTGACGATTCTCGCGCAAGCGATTACGTGAAGCGCATGTCTATTAAACCGCTCATCATCCTTCCCGATCCCGTCCTGCGCCAGCTTTCCAAGCCTGTCGAGCGCTTTGACGATCAGTTGCGCAAATTTGCCGGCGACATGTTCGACACCATGTATGACGCGCCGGGCATTGGCCTTGCCGCCATTCAGGTGGGCGAGCCTCTGCGGATGCTGGTGATTGATCTCGCCAAGGAAGACGAGCCGAAAGCGCCGCATGTCTTTATCAATCCGGAGATTGTCGCCTCATCGGACGAACGCAGCGTCTATGAAGAAGGCTGTCTTTCGATCCCGGATTATTATGCCGAGGTCGAGCGGCCTGCGACCATCAAGGTCAATTATTTCGATGCGGACGGCAAGGAAAAATCGATGGAAGCCGATGGGCTGATGGCGACCTGCCTGCAGCATGAAATAGACCATCTCAATGGTGTGCTGTTTATCGATCATATCTCCAAGCTCAAGCGCGATATGGTCATCAAGAAGTTCAAGAAGCTCGCCAGCCAGCGTGCGTCAAACAGGGCGTTGTAATGCGGATTGTCTTTATGGGGACGCCGGATTTCTCCGTGCCAATCCTCACAGCCATCATCGGACAGGGTTATGAAGTCGTTGCGGTTTATTCGCAGCCACCGCGTCCGGCTGGCCGTCGCGGACTGGAACTGACCAAGTCGCCTGTGCATGAAAAGGCCGAGGAATTCGGCATTCCGGTTTTCACGCCGAAAAGCCTGAAAGGCACGGAAGAGCAGGACGTTTTTGCAAGTCTCGAAGCGGATGTGGCAATCGTGGTGGCCTATGGCCTGCTGCTGCCACAGGCCATTCTCGATGCGCCGCGTTTGGGTTGCTATAACGGTCATGCGTCGCTTCTTCCGCGCTGGCGCGGGGCTGCTCCCATTCAGCGGGCCATTATGTCTGGCGATACAGAAACCGGCATGATGATCATGAAAATGGATGCGGGGCTTGATACGGGTCCTGTCGCCATGGCCGAAAAAGTTGCGATCACGCCGGACATGACTGCAGGCGAGCTGCATGATCGTTTAAGCCTTATCGGTGCTGACCTGATGGTGCGTGCGCTCGGTGCGCTTGAGCGCGAAAGTCTCACACTTCAGTCGCAGCCAGAGGAAGGCGTGACCTATGCCGCCAAGATCGATAAGGCCGAAGCGCGTATCGACTGGTCGAAGCCTGCGAAGGACGTTCACAATACGATCCGTGGCATCTCACCATTTCCGGGCGCCTGGTGCGAGATGGAAATCAACGGTGTCGTTGAACGTGTCAAACTCCAGCGCTCCACATTGGGCGAGGGAAGCGGCGCTCCGGGAACCGTACTTGATGATCGCCTGACGATTGCGTGCGGAGAGGGTGCTGTGCGGCTCGTAACGTTACAACGTTCAGGTGGTAAGCCTTTGCCCGCGCAGGAGTTTCTGCGTGGAGCGTCTGTGACGAAGGTTCTCTGAGCGGTGCCTCGTTACAAGATCACGGTCGAATATGACGGCACGCCCTATGTCGGCTGGCAGCGGCAGGAAAACGGGCATGCCGTGCAGAACGCGATTGAGCAGGCGTTCAAGAAGTTCTGCGGAGAAGATCTGACGTTGAGTGCGGCAGGCCGCACCGATGCAGGCGTTCATGCGAGCGCGCAGGTCATTCATGTAGATCTGACAAAAGATTGGGGTGCTGCGAAAGTGCGCGATGCGCTCAATGCGCATCTGGTGATGGCGGATGAACGCATCAGCATTCTCAATGTCGAGAAGACGACGGATGCTTTTGACGCGCGGTTTTCGGCGCGTGGCCGGCATTATCTTTATCGCATTCACAATCGACGTTCGCCGTTGGCAATCGATTATCAGCGCGTGTGGTGGGTGCAGAAGCGCCTTGACCACGAAGCGATGCATGAGGCTGCAAAGCGGCTTCTGGGTGAGCATGACTTCACGACATTTCGCGCAACGCAATGTCAGGCAAAAAGTCCGGTCAAGACACTCGACCGGCTGGATATCACGCGCAATGGTGACTATGTCGAAATGCGCGTTTCAGCGCGTTCGTTCCTGCATAATCAGGTGCGTTCCTTTGCAGGAAGCCTGATGGAAGTTGGCGTTGGCCGCTGGACGGCTGATGATCTGCAGTCAGCACTTGAGGCCAGGGACCGCAAAGCCTGCGGTCAGGTCGCGCCGCCCTATGGCCTCTATCTGATCGGCGTTGATTACCCGTTTCCGTTTTAGAGCGCCTTTCGATCTGATTGAATCAGATCGGCGCTCTCATTCTTTGTTTAGGCGCGCATCTTGTCCGAAAACCGTTTCACAGTTTTCGGGATGCGCTTTAAAAACTCTCCGCACCAATCCCGATGCCGAAGAGTTGTTGCAGGATCACTGTAATGAACAGTGAGCCGAAGAACATGCAGGCAAAGAACGGTGCGACATAGGCGTGTGGACGTTGCAACACAATAAAGGTTAACCGGTAGCTCAGGATAATCGATATGCCGAAGAGCACGAATGCAAGCAGCGTCGCGACATCAAGAAACCCCGGAAAGAACAGCTGCAGCAGCGTGATTGGCGCGAAAAGCCATGCAAGAAGCGCGCTGCCCCAGTTGGTTGCAATCACATAAGCAGCGTAGCGCTTTGCAATGCCTATACGTTTGGCAAGCAGGCCGACAATAACAATCGGTATCACCCATGCTGCGATATCGACGGTTGCTGCACGAATGACGATTGCCAGGCGAAGGCCAGCTTCTTCGCGTCCGGCCGTGAGGTCAGCCGAATAGGCAACCCAGGTCGCCAGAAGCGGCGGCAGAGCAACGACAATCGCATAGAATGATGTCCAGAAATCTTCTGCGGAGATATCGAGATATGCAAGGCCGTCTTTGCGGCCAAGCATCATCTTCCAGACGCCCGTGAAGTATCTGAAAATATTATCCAGATTGGGCATGTAATTCCTTTACCCAAAGAAATCAGCGATGAAACGTTCGTAAATCTGTGTCAGTCCTTCGAGGTCGGCAAGAGCCACGCGTTCATCGACCATGTGCATGGTCTGTCCGACGAGGCCAAATTCCACCACCGGGCAATAATCCTTGATGAAGCGCGCGTCCGACGTGCCGCCTGATGTGGAAAGCTTAGGGCGTTTGCCGGTGACAGCTTCCACTGAAGAGGTCAGTGTTCCGATCAGCTTCTCATCGCGGGTCAGGAAGACATGGCTCGGGTGTTCACGCCATGTCAGTTCATACTTGATTGGCGTTCCACGGCCCGGGCGCAGACGGTCGTTGCGCGAAGCCTTTTCGAGACGCGAGACGATCTCAGCTTTCAGGCTGTCTGCGGTCCAAGTATCGTTGAAACGGATGTTGAAGGAAGCGGTCGCCTTGTTTGCAATCACGTTTGTTGCTGTGTTGCCCACATCAACCGTCGTCACTTCCATATTGCTGGCCTGAAAATCATCCGTGCCTTCATCGAAAGCCGGATAAAGCAGGCCGTCGATAAGCGTGGTTACACCGCGAACCGGATTTTCTGCCAGATGCGGATAGGCAGCATGACCCTGCACGCCATGCACTGTGATCGTGCCGGAGATTGAGCCACGACGCCCGATCTTGATCATGTCGCCGAGCGTGTCCGGATTGGTTGGCTCGCCGACAAGCGAAGCATCCCATGTTTCGCCACGATCCTTGGCCCATTGCAGCAGCTTTTCTGTGCCGTTGATTGCCGGGCCTTCTTCATCGCCTGTGATGAGGAAGGAGACACTGCCCTTGAGGCTACCGTGCTTTTCAACATGTCGTGCGACAGCAGCCACAAAGCAGGCAATGCCACCCTTCATATCGACTGCGCCGCGGCCATACATGATGCCGTCTTCGATAGCGGCGGAGAAAGGCGGATGTTTCCAGTCGCTTTCATTGCCCGGAGGCACGACATCGGTGTGGCCGGCAAACATCAGATGAGCACCGTTACCGGATTTACGCGCATAGAGGTTTTCGATGTCCGGCGTGCCTTCTTCAGTGAAGACGGGGCGCTGAACGGAAAAGCCCATTGGCTCAAGCATCGCTTCGAGTGCCGTAAGCGCGCCGCCTTCAGCGGGCGTTACGGAAGGACAGCGGATGAGAGCGGCGAGGTTATCGGCAGGATTGGTAGGAAGGCTCATGATGTCAAAGCTTCATTCTGAGAATCGTATGGGCTTGAGATTAGATCGGGAAGCTCCCAGATGAAATAGCAATCGCCTCTTTAGATAAACAAGTTCGAGGACGCGCAAAAATCGCAGCTTTTCTCAGATCGTTGCAATTCGGGAATGAAATTTCCTTGACCAGAGGGGCTTTGTCATCGTTAGTTAAAAAAAGGTTGATAGCGAGATCCGGAAAACGGACCGGTCACCGGGGAATTGTTCCAAGGGACATTTTTAATAATGGGAATCCGTCATGCGTCTACTGATTTCTGCGGCAGCAGGTATAATGGCTTTATCCGGGGCGACGCTGGTTCCGGCCAAGGCAGCTCAATGGAGTGAAGCAGGCGGGATTACCAGTATTCCATACGGTCATCTTGATTATTGCAAACGTAATCCGCGTGATTGCGGCGCTCATCGTGCTTTGGCGCCGATGAAGCTAACGCCGGATCGCATGAAGCTTCTGCAGAGCGTGAACGCATCGGTTAATGCGGCGATCAAGCCCGTGTCCGATCAGGACAATTACGGCAAGCGCGATTATTGGACCATTCCCCGCAATGGGAAGGGTGACTGTGAAGATTATGTATTGATGAAGCGCGCCAAGCTGATGGCGCGGGGCATCAGCCCATCGCAGTTGCTCATTACCATGGTGCAGGGAAGTGAGCCGCATATCGTGTTGTCGGCAAGGACGGATCACGGTGATTACATTCTCGACAATATGCGCGGGGAAGTGCTGCCGGTGGAGAAGACCTCCTACCGTTATATCAAGATGCAATCGCCAGCCAATTCCGGCCAGTGGGTCTCGATTGCGGGACGTTCGGTAGCTGTTGCTAATAATTAGGGCCGGTGGCCAGTTTTTGACTGAGCTCCAAATCGGCATGGCAATTACAAAGTTTAATAGGGTCGCGTCTCGCGGCCCTATTTTATTGTGAGCCTCTTGTTGTGTTGGAAGAGGGCGCTTCGTTTGATTGTTTTGCGGTTTGCAAATCGTGGCAACGTTGAAACGATCAGCCACACAACTGTCGCCAATGGGCCTCATTGTTCGCTATTATTATACAGTGATTGCAAACAGTCTGTTCAACGAAAATGAACAAAAATACCTATATAACAGTTCTGTGAATGCTGATATATGATTTAACGTGCTGTTTCTAATTAATAATTTTCGTTTTTATATCCAATTTCGAAAAAATTGGCTGCACGAATGTGTGATTAAGAAAACATTTTCGTGACTGGAACTTTCTCCCACTGTCACCCATTTGAGATGCATGAGGACGACGCATAGAACGTCGCCCATCTGACTAAGGAGATAGAAAATGAATAAGTTTGTTCTTGCTGCTGCTGCTCTCGCACTTAGCGCCGGTGCTGCTTTTGCTGAAAACCCACGCGTAGGCGAACCAGCCGACCTTTATGCAAATGATCGTACTCCAGTTGCTGCTCAGCGCGTTGATCACACCGCGACTGCTGCAATCGGCCAGTCGACCTACATGGATGGTTCTGCAAACCGTTTCGGTGATGCATCGCCTTCCAGCTTCTCGAACTAAGCGTTCGATAGTGAGCTTTGCTATCCCGGTCTGATTGCAGATCGGAATAGCAAGACATGAAGGCAGTGAGTGCGGCCTCCCAAGGTTCTTGCTGCTGGATTTACATACTCAACGATTTTAACGAATCTCCCCGGAGGATGGCTTCATGTCATCCCGGAGTCCCCGAAGGGAAAGGCAAGTTGCCATCCGATGGGGTGATATAAGGATTATGAAAATGAAGAAGTTTGCTCTTGCTGCCGTAGCCGTTGCCCTTAGCGCCGGTGCTGCTTTCGCTGAAAACCCACATGTTGGTGAACCAGCTGATCTTTATGCAAACGATCGTACGCCAGTTGCAACACAGGGCGTTGATTACACCGCTCCTGCTTCGATCCAGAACCAGACCTATAGCGACGGTTCTGCACACCGCTTCGGCGATGCATCGCCTTCGAGCTACCAGAACTAATCATTCTGGCAGTGAAACTAAAAAAGGCGAAGCTCTCGGGCTTCGCCTTTTTGTTTGATGCGAGTGCATACTGAAAAGTCTGAAGCGGTTTCAATGATTTGGTATTCGCTGAAACCGCTCTATGCTGGCAAATTATACCAAGGCGCTAAGATGCTAACGCATCACGCCTTGAAAAAGTTCAATCGCCACTCGGGCTTAACCAAAACTCCATGAGTATGACTCATGGAGTTTTGGTATTAGTCGCGCAGCAGCTCGTTGATCGAAGTCTTCGAGCGGGTCTTTTCATCGACGCGCTTGACGATCACGGCGCAATAGAGGCTTGGACCCCAATTTTCGCCCGGAACGTTTTTGCCCGGCATGGTGCCTGCAACAACAACCGAATATGGCGGTACTTCGCCGTAGAAGATTTCACCAGTTGCGCGGTCAACGATCTTGGTCGATTTGCCGATGAAGACGCCCATGCCGAGCACGGCACCCTCACGAACGATACAACCTTCAACGACTTCCGAACGGGCACCGATGAAGCAATTGTCTTCGATGATGGTCGGGCCAGCCTGCATTGGCTCCAGGACGCCGCCGATGCCGACGCCGCCCGACAGATGCACATTCTTACCGATCTGTGCGCAGGAACCAACCGTTGCCCATGCATCGACCATTGTGCCTTCATCGACATAAGCGCCGAGATTGACGAAGGATGGCATCAGGATCGCGTTTGGCGCGATGTAAGCCGAAAAGCGAACAACTGAATTTGGCACTGCACGAATGCCAGCGGCTTCGAATTCATTGGCTGTCCAGCCGTCGAACTTTGAAGGAACCTTGTCCCACCAAGAGGCTTCGCCGGGACCGCCTTTGATGATCTGCATCGGGTTGAGACGGAAAGAAAGCAGCACCGCTTTCTTGAGCCACTGATTGACCTGCCAGTTGCCGTCCGCCTGTTTTTCTGCCACACGCGCTTCACCGCGATCGAGCATAAGAAGCGACTGCTCAACTGCATCGCGAACTTCGCCGCGGGTTGCCGTGTTGATGCCATCGCGTTCGTCAAAAGCCTTTTCGATGACCTTTTCAAGGGAGGCGAAATCTGGCTTGGTCATATGGCGGTCTCCATAAAATGGCAGGATAAGCGGCTGCCGTCTTTGTGGTCGGCAGTTGTCACAGAAGTGATTAAGCGAAGGTACCATATGGGTCAATCGCGTTGTTACGCGAATTGCGCGGCCCTATTTGAGACAGATTAAGAATTTAGCGCCAAAATTGATGCTAAAGCATCAATACGCATTGTAATTGAAGGAGCAGGCAAGCATGAACCCAATGGAGAAGTCCGGCTGGACGCCTTTCCCCAATTCTGAGGACGCTGCTAAACAGGCACGCACTGTGCCTCAGACACCTCAGACCGAAGCTCCCGCATATCGTCTTGCCTTCATGGATGATGACTTCATGACGCGACGTGATATGCGTCCCGTGCGGCTTCAGCTTGAGCTTCTGAAACCAGAACTGATCCTTGCTGATCGCGGCATCAAGTCCACGGTCGTCATGTTCGGTGGCGCACGTATTCCGGAACCGGGCGGTGAAGCCTGGGCTGCGAAAAACGAAGTGCAGAAAAAGAACCTTGAGGCCAATGCACGCTATTATGAAGAAGCGCGCAAGTTTGCCCGCATCTGCTCCGAATATTCAGCGACCACCTATTATCGCGAATTCATCGTGGTGACTGGCGGAGGTCCGGGCGTGATGGAAGCAGGCAATCGCGGTGCCGCCGATGTTGGTGCGCCGACCATCGGTCTTAATATCGTGTTGCCGCATGAGCAGGCACCAAACGCTTATGTGACGCCGGAACTTTGCTTCAACTTCCATTATTTTGCGTTGCGCAAGATGCATTTTCTCATGCGCGCAAAGGCTGTCTGCGTATTCCCCGGTGGCTTCGGCACGATGGATGAGCTGTTTGAAGCCATGACGCTGATCCAGACAGACCGTATGGAGCGTATGCCGCTCATCCTGTTCGGCAAGGAATTCTGGACCAAGGCGATCAACATCGAGTTTCTCGCAGAACAGGGCACAATTTCGCCTGCCGATATTGAGCTGCTGACCTTCGTGGAAACGGCTGACGAAGCTTGGGACGAGATCAAGAACTTCTACAAGCTTTGATCTCTTCGATTATAGCATTGCCAGCAAAAGTGCGAAGCGGTTTTGCGTCGGATAATGCGTAAAAACAAACAGTTACAGCGGTTCCAACGATTCTTTCTTAACTGGAACCGCTGTAAAGATTCCAGAGCGCCCGGTCTGTTATGACCGGGCGTTTTCTTTTTCCGAATATTCGCGCGGGCGGTGAACGAGTGTCACCAGTACAACGGAAATAATCATCAGCAGATACCATGAGCCGAGCTTGCTCATTGAAACAAGCTCCCAGCCATTGCGCTGGTTGGGATAGAGCCAGGCTTTCGACCAGGTTCCGATGTTTTCGGCGATCCAGATGAATAGCGATGTGAGCAGGAACGCAACCAGCAGCGGCATTTTATGCCGGAAGCGAAACACGCGATAATGCATGGTCGTGCGCCAGTAGAGTGCGAAGGTTGCGGCAAACAACACCCAGCGCATGTCCCAGATGAAGTGGTGGGCGAAGAAATTGATATAGATCGCAGCTGCCAGCACAACAGTCGTCCAGAGCGGCGGATAGTGGTTGAGCCTGATATGGAAGATGCGGTTGATACGCGCCATATAGGAACCGACAGCCGCATACATGAAGCCTGAAAACAGTGGCACGCCACCGATCCGGAAGAAGTTTTCCTCCGGATAGATCCATGATCCGGCATGGGTTTTGAACACTTCCATCGCCGTTCCGACAATATGGAAAATGACGATGACCTTGGCTTCTTCCCAAGCCTCCAGCTTGAAGACAAGCATTCCAAGCTGGATCACAACAGCGGAGAGAAACAGGAAATCGTAGCGGGTGATAAATCCTGCACCATCTTCTGGCCAGAACCACCGTGTGAGGATGATGAGACCCAGCATCGCGCCGCCAAACAGGCAGGCCCATGCTTGCTTCAATCCAAAAACCAGAAACTCAATCAGCGCATCACTGATGCGATGCCTTGGCAAGCTGTCGAGAAGGCGATGAGCCGCCTTATCGATACGTTTTTCAAGGCCGGTAAACTGCCTATCGGTCTGCAATTATGGTTTCCAGAAACTGGGTCAGATTGTCGGTTACATAATCGACCTGATCGGTGAATTCCGGGTCGCTTTCCCATATTTCGGAGAATGTTGGCTCGAAATTGTTTGGAACCACCAGCACGGTTTTCATGCCCAATGTCTTCGGCACGACGAGATTGCGCGCCAGATCTTCAAACATGACAGCCTTTTGTGCGTCAACGCCGAATGCGCCGAGAAAACGATCATAAGTGACACGCTCTGGCTTGGGCGTCAGGCCTGCTGCAACGATGTCGAAAATATCGTCGAAATCATCAAGAATGCCGAGCTGCTGTGCTGCACGTTCCGCATGGCCGCGATCACCATTGGTGAAAATGAAACGGCGGCCGGGCAGGGCGCGAATGGCTGCCCCGAGTGCGGGATCGGGTTTCAGCCATGAATAGTCGATGTCGTGGACCTTCTTGAGAAAGTCGTCAGGATCGATTTCATGACACTCCATCAGGCCCTTCAGCGTAGTGCCATATTCCAGATAAAACTGCTTCTGAATCTTGCGCGCTTCATCACGCGGCAATTTCAGGAGGTTCTCGACATAACTCGTCATGCGTACATCGATCTGGGAAAACAGATCGGCTGCGTGCGGATAGAGCGTATTGTCGAGGTCGAATACCCAGTCGGTAACGTGGGCAAAGGCCGGAGCATCAGGTTGATTGGTCATAAGTCTTTATGTCACGAAGGCGGGCCAAGAAAAAGCCGCCCGAAGGCGGCTACTAAATTACGGTACAATCAATGTTCCTGCACCATGCTCCGTGAATAGCTCAAGCAGTACGGAATGCGGTGTTTTGCCGTTGAGAATAACAACGCCTTCAACGCCGCGACGGATTGCATCGATGCAGGTTTCGACCTTAGGGATCATGCCGCCGGAGATCGTGCCGTCCTTGATCAGCGCCTGAGCATCGGCAACCGAAAGCTCCTTGATGAGCTTCTTGTCCTTGTCGAGAACGCCGGGAACGTCGGTCAGGAACAGAAGACGCGTTGCAGCCAGCGCGCCAGCGATAGCGCCTGCAAAGGTGTCTGCGTTGATGTTGTAGGTATGACCATCGCGACCGGGTGCAACCGGCGCAATAACCGGGATCATTTCTGAACGCGCCAGAAGATCGAGAAGCGTGCGGTCAACTTCTGCTGGTTCACCAACAAAGCCCAGATCAAGAACTTTCTCGATGTTGGAATCCGGATCAATAACCGTCTTGTGCGCCTTGCGCGCGAAAACCATGTTACCGTCTTTGCCGCAAAGACCGATGGCCCATTCGCCTTCGGCGTTGATGAGGGCGACGATTTCCTTGTTGATGGAACCGGCGAGAACCATTTCCACCACTTCAACCGTTTTCTCATCGGTGACGCGAAGACCACCTTCAAAGCGCGATTCAATGCCGAGCTTCGAGAGCATCGCCTGAATCTGTGGGCCACCGCCATGAACGACAATCGGATTGATGCCTGACTGCTTCAAAAGCGCGATGTCGCGGGCAAAAGCCTTGCCCAGTTCAGGGTTTCCCATGGCGTGACCGCCATATTTCACCACGACATTCTTGTTTTCGTAGCGCTGCATATAAGGCAGGGCTGCGGAAAGGAGTTGCGCTTGCATTTCAGGATTTTCAAGAGTCGTCATCGCGGGCTCCATGGCTGGCGACAGGGCAAGAGAGGCAGGCTTTTCTAAGCAATATGCACTGTTCTGTAAAACGGTTTTAGGCATTTTGTTCGCGATTATTTGAATGCGTTGCCAAAGATCGCCTAATTAAAATCCTTGGAGAGTGCTAGAAGGTTGCGCATAACGCCCGCTCTTGAACGGAGTAGATTCATGCGACGCGCATTTTTGACGGCTTTAATTTTTCTGGCGGGCATCAGCGCCTCGCAGGCGGCAGCGACGACCGAAACGATCATCATGTTACGCCATGGTGAAAAGCCGGAGCAGGGGCTTGGACAGCTCAATTGCCAAGGCCTCAATCGCTCGCTGAAACTGCCTGCCGTAATCAAGCAAAAATTCGGAAAGCCGGATTTCATCTTTGCGCCCAACCCGGCGCAGCTGAAAGAAGACAAGGGCGCGATCTATTCCTATAACCGCCCGCTTGCCACGGTCGAACCGACGGCTATCACGTTTGGAATGCCCGTTGATACGCGCTTTGGCTTCAAGGATATTGAGGAACTGCAGGCGACGCTCGCGCAGCCTGAATATCGCAACGCGACAGTACTGGTCGGTTGGGAAAACAAGCAGATCGTGAAGCTTGCCAGAAGCATCGTCAAGGATAGCGGTGGTGACAAGGCTCTCGTGCCGAAGTGGCCGCGGGAAGATTTCGACAGCATGTATGTTCTGCGTATAACGCGTGATGGAGCAAAAACCACCACGCGGTTTGAACAGCTCGAGCAGGGTCTAAACAATCAGTCGGCAAGCTGCCCGCGCTAAACGGATGTCTTTGCCTGGAGCGTGTCGTGCTTAATCATACACGCCACGCTCGCTCTATTTTGTTGTTTACGCATGTCGGGATCGGAAAACCGGGTTCCACTTTTCCGCGACGAACTACCTATTCCTTGGCAACAAGCGCGATCGCAGCGCGTAGTTCATCAAGACCGAGGCCTTTTTCCGACGAGGTCGTGATGATGCCGGGGAAGCAGGCTGCACGCTTCTTGGTGAGCGCGTGGGTTTCTTCTATCAGACGTGGAATGCCAGCGGCCTTGATCTTGTCGATTTTGGTCAGCACGATCTGATAGGACACCGCCGCCTTGTCGAGCAGGTCGAGCACTTCGGCGTCGTTCTTCTTGATGCCATGGCGCGAGTCGATCAACAAATAGACGCGCTTGAGCGTTGTGCGTCCACGCAGGTAATCGAAAACAAGACGTGTCCATGCATCGACATGGGCTTTGGGTGCTTCTGCAAAGCCATAGCCCGGCATGTCGACGAGTGCCAATGGCGGAAGGTCGCCATTCTCGCCGGAATAGCCATCTGGAACGAAATAGTTGAGTTCCTGCGTTCGGCCCGGCGTGTTGGAAGTACGGGCAAGACCCTTTTTGCCGACAAGCGCATTGATGAGCGAAGATTTGCCGACATTTGAACGTCCGGCAAAAGCAATTTCAACCGGGCCTTCCAGTGGCAGAAACTTCATCGAAGGCACGCCACGGATGAAGGTCCACGACTTCTTGAAGAGCAGGCGCCCTTCTTCGACCAAAGCCGCATGGGCTGCACGGGTCGCATCTGCTGCTGCCTGAGCGGCATTGATGGCTGCCTGCTTTTTGTCCTGATCGCTCAATGTGGTCTTCCTGATCCGTATATTCCGTAAAAGACACGCATCACGGTTACGCGCCGCATTGTCAACCGCTCTGGATCAACGAGCACAAAAAAAGCCCCGCAGATGCGGGGCTTTTTGTCTTTTTACTTCTTGGCCTCTTTCGGCTTTCGCTTAAAGAGGTCTTTCAGGTTGTCAAAAAGTTCGATTTTAACACCCTGACGCTTCATGATGATGCCCTGCTGGGTAATCGAAAGCGTGTTGTTCCATGCCCAATAGATCACGAGGCCTGCTGGGAACGATGCCAGCATGAAGGTGAAGATGATCGGCATCCAGGTGAAGATCATCGCCTGCGTTGGATCTGGAGGCGTTGGGTTCATGCGCATCTGCAGGAACATGGTGATGCCCATGATGATTGGCCAGACGCCGATCATCAGGAACGCCGGAACCGCAAATGGCAGAAGGCCGAACAGGTTGAAGATCGATGTTGGATCGGGTGCTGCAAGATCCTGAATCCAGCCAAAGAACGGCGCATGGCGCATTTCAATGGTGACGTAGAGAACCTTATAGAGTGCGAAGAACACCGGAATCTGGACCAGCACTGGCCAGCAACCTGCAAGCGGATTGATTTTTTCCTGCTTGTAGAGCTGCATCATTTCCTGCTGCTGCTTCATCTTGTCATCCGCATATTTCTCGCGGATTTCCGTCATCTTCGGCTGCACCAGCTTCATACGAGCCATCGACTTGTACGACTTGTTGGCGAGCGGGAAGAACAGGCCCTTCAGCAGAACGGTGACAACCAGAATGGCGATGCCGAAATTGCCGGAGAACTTGTAGATCCAGTCGATGAGGTAGAACATCGGCTTGGTGATGAAGTAGAACCAGCCCCAGTCAATCAGCAGTTCAAACTGCTTGATGCCGAGCTTTTCTTCGTAGTTCTTGATGTCCGAGACAACCTTGGCGCCAGCAAAAACGTGGTTCTTGATGGTGCTGGCTTCGCCAGCTGCAACCGTGATCGGCGCACTGAGGAAATCCGACTGGTAGCGCGGACGGTCATTGGTGAAGTGCGAGAAACGTGCGGTGAACTTTTCGTTCTGCGGCGGTACGAGCGTTGCCGCCCAATACTTGTCGGTGATGCCGACCCAGCCGCCAGTCACGTCCTTGAACGAAATGTCCTTGTCGTCTTCAACCTTGGAATACTTGATTTCCTGAAGGCCGTCCTGACCCATGACACCGATAAGGCCTTCATGGAGAACATAGGTAGCGCTTGCATGTTCAGGCTGGTTGAAACGCGTTACGCGGCCATAAGAAGCAAGCGAGATCGGTGCGCCGGTGTTGTTGGTGACCGTATCGTCGACTTCGAACATGTAGGCATCATCAACCGAGATGACGCGCTTGAATGTGATGTTCTTGTCGTTGGTGAATGTCAGAGTAACAGGCGTCGATGCTGTCAGCTTGTTGTTGCCTTCAACGGTCCAGACAGTGTTTGGACCAGGAACTTCGCCGGTTGCGTCGTTGCCGGTGAAACCGAGTTCAACGAAATAACCCTGCTTGAGAGCCGATGGTGCGAGCAGTTCGATTTCAGGCGACTTGTCGTCTACAGTCTCGTGATACTTCTTGAGATAGAGATCATCGAGGCGCGCGCCGGTCAGATTGATCGAACCACGCAGCGAAGCTGTGTCGATATCGATGCGCTGCGACTGTGCGGCTGCGGCTTCACGGGTCAGCGTGCCGCCTGCGGCTGTGCCATCGCTGTGGCCTGGAATTGCGCCGGCGGTGCCGGACATTTGTGGAGTATCACCCTGCGAGCCGCCCTGGGCTGCCTGCTGGGTCTGGCGCTGCTGCTCCTCAATGCGTGTCTGCTCCCGCTGGGCTTCCGTTTTCGGTCCCAGATAGAATACTTGCCACAGCGTTAATACGAGGATGGACAGGGCAATGGTGATGAAGAAATTACGATTATTTTCCATTGACGGGTCCTGATTCCGGTCTTTCCGTTCGGCGTTTCTTCTCGTCCCGCCGTCCCTCCGGTGCCGTGATGCGGCGGGAAAGTTCCCCGGTCAGTTTCGAGAAGGGCGCAGTGAGTGCTTGCTCGCGCGCTACGATCACATAGTCGGTCGAAGGCGCCATGTCACTCCCTACGTGACAACGAACCGCTTCTCTCAGTCTGCGACGTAGGCGGTTTCGAACCACCGCATTGCCGTTTTTCTTGGTGACGGTGAAGCCTGCGCGGGGTTTTTCGCCGATTTTGGCAGCTTCGGATTCTTCATCCGTCCGTTTCCGGACTTCAAGAAGAAATAGGGGACCACGCCGTTTTTCACCATTCCTAACAGACAAAAACTCCGCTCTCTTGCGAAGGCGGAGTATTTGTTTCTGCTTTTTCATATCTTTAATCACCGCGCTGGTCGCGCGGGAAAGATTAAGCGGAAAGCCGCTTGCGGCCGCGTGCGCGGCGAGCGGCGAGAACCTTACGACCGCCGGCAGTAGCCATGCGTGCACGGAAACCGTGACGACGCTTGCGGACGAGATTGGATGGCTGGAAAGTGCGCTTCATTTATTTAATACCGCGGTGTGCGGCCCTTCTTGGTTCTGTCTTTTCATCGAGTATGATTTTGCCGAAAACCGGTTTTCACTTTTCGGTATCATGCTCTATTGAACAGGAGCTGGTTCTTTTCCCAAAAAGCAGGATAGCACAAGCCATCCATTAACCCTATGGGCGAACGTGCTGCGGCTTATAGGGAAAGGGCCGTCAGGAGTCAATTGCCCCGCAAATATTCTACACGATCAGCGACGCGGTGGTTTGAGCTTATTGAGCGCGATTGCAGCATGGATCAGCGTCGTCAGAGCTTTGGCATCTATTTCTTCGTTTTCACGGACATCAATCGCGCGACGCACGTTGCCTTCAAGGCTTGAATTGAAAAGGCTGGAAGGATCGTCCAGCGACGCACCTTTAGCGAAAGTGAGTTTCACAACGCTCTTATAGGTCTCGCCGGTGCATATGATCCCCGAGCAGGACCACACCGGCACACCGCGCCATTTCCATTCTTCGATAATCTCCGGGTCGGCCTTCAGGATAATGTCGCGGACATGAGAAAGCGTTTTGCCTCTCCAATCTGCAAGTTCCCTGATCCTGCCATCGATCAGCTGCGAAGGTGTTTTTGCATCGTCAGTTTCTGCAGGCATATTGTTTCTCTCCTCTTGTCGCTGTCGTAGCATAGCGGGCGGCCTGGAGTGCGTTTTTATTTGAATTGTCCGGATGAGGCTTCAAACAGCCATTGCCAAAGCGGGCAGGGGCTTTAATAAGGATGCGCAACATTTTTAAATGCGGGCCCGTTTCCGCAGTAGTCATGAGAGGAGTTCACCATGAGCATCCGTCGTATCGAAGTCGGACCACGCATGAGCCAGGCCGTCGTTCACGGCAATACAGTTTATCTCGCCGGCCAGGTTGGCGAGCCAGGCGCGAGCGTGACCGATCAGACCAAGGCCGTTCTGGCTGAAGTCGATCGTCTGTTGGCAGCTGCTGGTTCCGACAAGTCCAAGATCCTTCAGGCGATCATCTGGCTTGCAGACATGAAGGACTTCGCTGAAATGAACGCAGTCTGGGACAGCTGGGTCGACAAGGCCAACACGCCTGCCCGCGCGACCGGTGAAGCAGCGCTTGCAACGCCTGACTACAAGGTCGAAATCATCATCACCGCTGCAATCTAATTAACTGCAGTTGCTGATTGAAAACCCCGCTCAAGCGGGGTTTTCTTTTATTGGCGTATGCGTTCAGAATAGCCGTCACGTCCGCCAGCCTGCGCCTTGGCGTCGATGGATGCACGTTCCTCTATCTGCTCCAGAGTCCCATTATTTTCGAGCCAGCCATGGTCGTAGAGATATCCCGGCAGATAGCCTGAAAGCAGGATCCGATAATCAAATGGGAATGTCGGATCGAGCACACGCGCCATTGTGAAAATGATCGTCGTACAATTGGCAGTCAGCGTGTTGTAGAATTTGGGTGTGGCTGCCAGCTCATTGCCGAGCTCGACATAAGAGAGGAAAAGCTCTCTTGCGCCTGCCGGGGGCAGGTCCACCCGATAGCGAAAGACATTTTCTTTGCGCACATTGGTACGCAGATAGATGATGTCGCTTTCTTCCGCCGCGATCATCGCCAGTTCAAACTCGCGAAAAAATCCACCTATGGATGAAAAGACCTCGTGATGCTCCCTGCGGATTTCGCCAGAAAAGACGACGTGTCTGCCGTCTTCAAACCCGAACGACAGCAGCGTATGCGCAATGGCCGGGCCAGCCCAATAGGAGAGGTAAACATCGACAGAGTTTATCTTGCTCAGATCGTAGGTGGCTTCTTTCCAGTTGGGTGTGAAATCATTTGGTGTTCGCCAGTCGAAATCGCGAACATTGAAAAGCGTAACATTATCGCCATCAATCTTGCCGGTGACGGTTCGCGCGACGTCTGGTGCCCAGATGCGGTCGAGCGATGGGCGAATGGTGGCCCACCAACCGAGCATCAACAGTGCCAGCAGGCAGAAGAACAGTCGCTTGCGCATGCAATAGAAGTTTCGCTCGCCCGCGATGACCCACAGCGCGATTGCCAGCCAGACGGCGATGATCGAGCCGCGCACAGCATTGCCGAAAGGCAACTGGAACCACATGGCAAAGCTGGACCAGATTGCAAAGATGATTACGAATAATACGAAGACGAATTTGCCGAGAAAACGGACGGGCTTTGATTTCAAGATAGAAGACATGGACATCCCGTATTCGCCTGACGCTTCATTTACCGAAGTTGTGGCGATACTGACATGATTTGCATTGGAATGTCATGGCCTATCCTGCCGGAAAGGCGTTTTATCTCGTAGATTAGACTTTATAAAAACAAGGATATTATAGCTTATTTCTTTAGCGTTACAGCAGCTTGCCGCTGGGGTTTTATCTGTCTGCGACCTTTGACGAGCGGACGCACTACCCGCCAGAGCAGCAGCGCTGCTACGATCAGCGCATAGATGACGGGTTCAGCTGGCCAGCTTTTGACCGACATCAGGAAGTGGATCGCTCCACCTGCAATGGCCACATAGACGAGCTTATGCAGCGTGGTCCAGCGTCGCCCCAGCTTGCGGATTGACCAGTTGTTCGAAGTGATTGCGAGCGGCACCAGAAGGGCGAGGCTGATCATCCCGATGGTGATGAACGGTCTTTTGACAATATCGGCTATCACCGCAGAAAGATTGAGCGCCTGATCCAGCACCATATAGACCGCGAAATGCATCAGCACATAATAGAAGGCGAGCAAGCCAAGTGCGCGGCGATAGCGCAGCAGGCTGATGCCCGTGAGGTCTCGGATGGGTGTCACCAGCAGGGTCAGAATGAGAAGGCGCAGTGCCCAGAGGCCGAGCATATGCTCAAAGCTTTTAACAGGGTCTGCGCCGAGCTGGTCGGTTGCGCCGAGATAAAACGCCCACAAGGCGGGAATGAAGCCGACTGCATAAAGCGCCCATACCTTCCACCAGCCCGGTTTGAACCGGGTCTGACGGTTGGGCTTTTTGGCTTGGATCGTGGCTGCGACGGCCATGTCAGTAATTTGCCCGCAGGTCCATGCCTGCATAAAGCGATGCGACTTCTTCGGCATAGCCATTGAACGGCAGGGTAGGGCGACGGCTGGAGCCAAAGAAGCTGCCTTCTCCGATACGCCGCTCGGTTGCCTGTGACCAGCGGGGATGATCGACGTCCGGGTTCACATTGGCATAGAAGCCATATTCATTGGCGGCCTGCTGCTGCCACGATGTCGGTGGCTGCTTTTCCACGAAGCTGATTTTGGTGATCGATTTGATGCCCTTGAAACCATATTTCCACGGCACAACGAGCCGGACGGGCGCGCCATTGGCGTTGGGAAGCGTTTCACCATAAAGGCCAACGGAAAGGATGGTCAGCGGATGCATGGCTTCGTCCAGACGCAAGCCCTCGACATAAGGCCAGTCGAGCACCTGAAACAGCCCTTTCTGACCCGGCATTTCTTCAGGGCGCACGACGCCCGTGAAGGCTATGTATTTGGCCGATCCAAGCGGTTCGACCTGAGACAGCAGGCTTGCCAGCGGAAAGCCGATCCATGGAATGACCATTGACCAGGCTTCAACGCAGCGCATCCGGTAGATGCGTTCTTCAAGCGGCATCTTGGCCATCAGGTCCTGAATGTCGAATTCCTTGGGCTGCTTGACCAACCCGTCGACTTTCAGCCGCCATGGCAATGGTTTGAAATCACCGGAATTCGCAGAAGGGTCGCTCTTGTCCGTGCCAAACTCATAGAAGTTGTTATAGGTCGTGACAGATTCTTTCGTCGTCAGCTTTTCATCGACTTTATAGGCCGAGGCTTTGGCCGTGAGCGGATCGGCAAATGCGGCTGATGCAATGCCGGTCGCGGCCAGTGCGCCCGCGCCGATCAGAAATTCGCGGCGACGCAGATAAAGATTTTTCGGCGTCACGTCGCTTGAATTAAGGCGGGCAGACGAAAAACGGCCTGGCTTGAAGCTGCTCATGTCAAAAATCCGTTCCCTCGTACAATTTTTGTAATGATATCCCATTGTCCCCCTAAACGCGTCAAAAACATGAATTTTTTGCCACTCGATTATGGTTCACGCGTTGTTGATGGCCTCGTGAAGTGTCACGCAAATGTAACAATCGGTTATTTTCCGTGTTTTCGTCACATTCTCGCTAAATATCTGTTGTTAAGGACATGCTAATCAGAGCCGGCGAGGACACAAAAGATGGTCCGAGCGGAGCTGCTTTAAAACCTTCATTAACATCTCAGTGGCAAGTTGAGCTTATGGTAAAGAAGACGTTTACAGCCGCCATCATGATGGCGTTTGCAGCAATGACTGGTTCCGCTCTGGCGGAAGGACAGCCCACGCCTATAAAGGTTGTGAGCAAGGCGCAGGGCATGGCCCTGAACAGCATGGCTACATCGACGAAAGATGAAACAGTCGCTCCCAAGCTGGGAGAGGGCGTAACGATGCGTGAAAAGAAAATGGATGCTGAGACAACGCCGGAACAGAATTTTTCACGCAGCAAGCAGTTCATCTATCGTTTCTATAAGCCTGAAAACGCTTCCAACGAACTGATTGTCCTGTTGCATGGTTCAGGCGGCAATGAAGCAAGCCTCGTGCCGATGGCATCCAAGATCTGGCCGCGTGCAACGCTGCTTGGTGTTCGTGGCCGCGTCATGCAGGATGGCGGAACGCGCTGGTACAAGCGCATCACGCCGGTCAAGTTCGATCAGAAAGACGTGAAGCTTGAAGCCAATGCATTCGTGACCTTCCTCTCGCGTCTTGCCGATGAGAAGGATCTCGATCTCCCACATGCAACCTTCGTTGGCTATTCCAATGGCGCAAATCTGCTCGCTGCAACGATGATGTTGCATCCGGATCTGGTGAAGCGTGCGGTGCTGATGCGCTCGATGCCTGTTCTGGACAACGTGCCGGTTGCCAATCTGGGCAAGGCGCGCGTGCTGACGATTACAGGTCAGGAAGACAAGCTTTATTCGCCTTTCGCACCGGCTCTTTCAGCCCTGCTGCGCTCTGGCGGTGCAAAGGTCGATGCCCGTACGATCGAGGCTGATCATATGCTTGGTGAAAAGGACGCTTCCGCAATCAGTCAGTGGGTTGCGTCGCTTGGCCCGGATGGTGGTCCGACGGTTACGATGAAGGCCAAGTAAGGCAGCCAAGTAAGGCAATAAGGCAGCAGGTGAATAGGGCAGTATGTTTTCAAATTAGCGAAACATAATGCCCTACTGCCCTAACTACTTAGCTCGTCATATCAATAACGCCACAGTCGCCCGTTTCAGATCCGAAGGCTAAACGAGTGCCCTGACCATCCCAGCCCATGCTGGTGATCGCGCCTTTGCCGCCACGACGTAGCAGCACTTCCTTCTGATCCTCGAAGCGCACGAGAAGAATCATGCCGTCATTATAGCCAATGGCGGTGATGTCTTCGATTGGGTGGCAGGCAACCGATGTCACCATGCTGTCTCCGCGCAGACCAAGCTCCAGCGGTGCCTTACCCATAGGGCCATCTTTGCCAGCAAACGGCCAGACAATAGCGGCTGGTGCACCTGAAGTGGCAAGCCACTTCGCTTTCACGCTCCATGACCAGTCTTTGACCTTGGCAGGATAGCCGGTCATGCGCATGTGCTTGCTGTCTTCCAGGCGCCATCCATGCAGCGCATTTTCCTGCATGGATGTAATCAGGAAGCGGCCATCTGGCGAGAAGGTGGCACCGATATGCGCGCCTTTCCATTCAAGCTCCACAGGCTTTGCTTCCGTGCCAGTCCAGATCAATGTTGCGCCATTATAGCGCGCGATTGCCAGACGCTGGCCCTTTGGCGCAAACGCAATGCCTTCGACGCTGCGTTCCTGTGCAAATTCCTGCACCTTGCCGTTGGATGTGCGGACCCATGCCGAGCGGCCAGAGGCAAAGCCGACCGTTCCGTTGGGGCCGCTTGCAACCGCGGTCATCCACTTGCGCGGTATTTTTGCGAGTTCCGTGACTGTACCATCCGATGCAGTCTGGCAAACGCGGCCATCTTCACCGCCCGTTACCAGCGCTTTTCCATCAAAGGTCAGCGTTGCGCTGAGAAGCCCGTCATGAGCGGCGCTGGTCTGGTGGCCATTGTCCAGCCGATGGATAGAACCATCGGCGAGAGCAAAGAATGGAACGCCGCTGATAAAACGGGCGTAGAGGCAATGACCATCAAGGTCGAGCGGGGCAACTGTAGGCATCAGTGTCCAATTTTACTTTGGCAGGATTACTTTGCCAATTTTACTGGGATTGGCAGTTTTCAAAACCGGCTTTGAGTTCAGCTGCATCGAGCTGACGTCCGATGAAGACGAGACGGCTTTCATGCTTTTCTTCAGGCTTCCATGCGCGCTGGTGATCACCTTCGATGATCATATGAACGCCCTGAACCACGTAGCGGTCCGGATCGTCTTTGAACGCGATGATCCCCTTGAGACGCAGAATGTTTGGACCCTGTGTCTGGGTGATGTTCTGAATCCAGGGGAAGAATTTAGCCGGATCGATTTCACCCGCACGCAGCGACACGGAAGTCACCGTCACATCATGGATCGGCGATGCATGATGATGATCGTGATCATGATGGTGGTGATGGTCATGCCCATGGTCGTGATTGCAGTCTGGGCCGCAGGTGTGCTCATGATCATGGTGGTGCCCATGATGATGATGGTCGTGGCCATGATCGTGATCGCAATCAGGGCCGCAAACGTGGTCCGGATGGTCATGATCGAGGAAATGCGGATCGTTTTCGAGCGCACGCTTCAGGTCGAATGCACCGCGATCAAGCACGCGATCAAGCGGAATCGATGCGCGTTCTGTACGGTGAATAATGGCGTGTGGATTGATGGCGCGAACTGTTGCTTCAATCGCTGCCAGTTCTTCCGGTGTCACCAGATCGGTTTTGTTGATCAGAACCACATCGGCAAATGCAATCTGGTCTTCTGCTTCGCGGCTGTCCTTGAGGCGCAGCGGAAGGTGCTTTGCGTCAACCAGAGCGACAACGGCATCAAGGCCGGTCTTGGCGCGGACATCGTCATCCATGAAGAAGGTCTGCGCGACAGGAACCGGATCAGCAAGACCGGTTGTTTCAACGATAATGGCGTCGAAGCGGCCCGGACGGCGCATCAGGCCTTCCACCACGCGAATCAAATCTCCGCGCACGGTGCAGCAGATGCAGCCATTGTTCATTTCGTAGATTTCTTCGTCAGACTCGACGATCAGATCGTTGTCGATGCCGATCTCGCCGAATTCGTTGACGATGACCGCATAACGCTTGCCGTGATTTTCGGTAAGGATGCGGTTGAGAAGCGTCGTTTTACCCGAGCCCAGATATCCGGTCAGAACGGTAACGGGAATACGGCCAGCGTTTGTGCCAGCATCTGTGTTTGACTTGTCCTCAGTGTGGGCTTCAGCCTGGCTCATTGTTCATGCCTCTTGAAGTTGCTGCCTTTTGGTGCGCGCGCAAATCCACGCGACCGAGGCTTCAGATCGGGTATTTCATATAAGGGAAGGTGCCCGCGAATGCTATATGCAATGCTATATTATTACATCTGTCCCGATCACGTTCTCGCTTACGGCCAATCACGTTTTCGCTCGCAGATTGAATGTGACGTTTGATATATGGCGCGCGCACGAGCGTTGTTTCAAAAGTCAAATTCAAAGCATCCACGAGATGACTATTTAGGTGCTCGGAATCAGACCACGAGTTGTTTGGGCGAAAAGCGAGCGAGATCAAACTGATCCACATCGTGGAGCAGCTCAATAAAGCCTGCAACAGCGTGCGCGAGGATTTTTTCGCCTGCCTCGGCGGTTGCAGCTGCAGCATTGCCTGCGACACCTTCCGTATTCAGATCCTGCATCTTCCAGCCGAAGGCATGAGGGCCATAGGCGCGCAAATGTTTGAATTTTTTTGCGAAGTCGGACTGTGCATTCGAGAAGTCTGCGGCCTTCGTCATATCGACGAGATCGGGGCGCAGCGCCAGCATCACGGATGTTTCGATAAAGCCGCCATGAATATCGAGCGACTTGTCTTCCGGTGTAATCAGCCCTTCCGGCATACCGAAGCGTGTCCAGCTTGTGGCCACAGCCAGCATATCAAGGCGGGTGCGAAGCTCGGTTGCAACGATGGTCATCAGCGGTGAGTTGCCGCCATGGGCATTGAGCATGACCAGCTTGCGAATGCCGCCTGCATGAAGGTTCTCGCCCATGCCGATCCATTGATTGACGGCTTCCGAGAAGGCGAGGCTTTGGGTGCCTTCGACGTCCATATGTTCGATGGAATAGCCAACCGGCTGGGCAGGCAGGAAATTGACGTTGAGATCGGCAGGCAGTGCGTCATTGATGCGCGCGACAATACCTTCGGCGATAATCGTATCTGTTTCAAATGGCAGATGAGGACCATGCTGCTCGTGGGCGCCAAGTGGCAGGACGACGATCATGTCGCTGTTCTGGTCGCGCAGGTTATTCATATTTTCCTCCGTGCTGAATATTTTTAAACGAACAGTTTGAACCTAATGGTGATCGAATAAAACAGCAATCGGTTGTCTGATTCCGACATTTGGG
Organism: Brucella sp. NBRC 12950; assembly: GCF_030268145.1. Lineage (NCBI taxonomy): Bacteria > Pseudomonadati > Pseudomonadota > Alphaproteobacteria > Hyphomicrobiales > Brucellaceae > Brucella > Brucella sp. NBRC 12950. Next base: position 25,122 of record NZ_BSQC01000019.1, on the reverse strand, counting down.
TTTCGCCGCCCATAAACTCATGCAATGTTAGCCGCGAAATTCATTCTTTCGTGCCTAAGAACATGCTTTGGGTACAAAGTTAACCCTAAGTCATTGCTTGTTCTTGAAGCTTCATAAGTCGGACAATATTTTACTGTAGATTGAACTTTATTAGTCGGATGACCAAGGGCGAGGTGGCGATGAGTAAGGACAACAAGGCAGTGATGCTTTACCGGATGCAGTCGGTAGCGCGTCTTACACGAACCGTACTGGCTACGCGTCTTCTGGAGCTTGGGCTTTATGCCGGTCAGGATGCAGTGATGCTGCAGCTTGCCGCTGAAGATGGGTTGCCTCCGGGCGTTCTGGCTCAGCGCCTCGGCGTGCGTCCACCGACAATCACCAAGACCATTACTCGGCTGCAGAGCCAGGGCTTCGTGGTCAAACGGGCATCTGAGACAGATCAGCGCCAGTCGCATGTCTATCTCACGCCGCAGGGCATCGAAGCGATCCGCATCATCGAAAAGTCGATCAAGAAAACCGAAAAAGATATGCTGAAAGGCCTCGACAAGAAGGAGCGTAAAACCTTCCTGAAGATGCTGGGGCGCATGGAAAGCAACCTTGCTGCGCGTGGCGCGGCGCGTCTGACAGACGAGTTGGACAAGGAAGTTGTTGATGACGACGATGTTGAATAGGTAGATGGCCATCAAGGAACGTTGAAAAAACTTCCAATTCAATGATTGCAATGGCATAACCATCTACAAGATGGGATGGCCGCTCCTCTTTATTGTCTTGCCGGCGCCTTCCTGTTTCGACTGTGGCAATGACCTTTTCGGGGAGGCGACTTGGCTCAGAAAATCAAGCTTTCGACCATCGCAGATGCGCTTGGTGTTTCGACGGCCACCGTTTCGCTGGCATTGCGCGACAGTCCTCTTGTCGCCGATCAGACACGCGAAAAGATCAAGGAACATGCCCGCGCCATCGGTTACATCTATAACCGTCGCGCTGCCAGCCTGCGCACGTCCCGTTCCGGGATCGTGGGTGTTGTCGTACATGACATCATGAACCCGTTCTTCGCCGAAATTTTGCGGTCGATTGAAACGGAGCTGGACCGTTCGCGCCAGACCTTCATTCTGTCCAACCATTATGACCAGCTGGAAAAGCAGCGCACCTTCATGGATACGTTGCTGCAGCTCGGCGCGGATGGAGTCATCATGTCGCCGGCTATCGGCACGCCGCCGGAAGATATCCAGCTTGCGGAAGATAACGGCCTGCCGGTCGTTCTGATCGCGCGTGATGTTGAAGGTGTTCATGCACCGGTTTTCCGGGGGGATGATGCCTATGGTATCGGCCTTGCCACAAATCATCTGATTTCGCTTGGGCACACCCGCATCGCCATGATCGGTGGTACCGATCAGACTTCGACAGGCCGCGACCGTTATCAGGGCTATTTGCAGGCCATGCATAAGGCCGGACTTGAAGTGAAGCCGGAATGGCGTATTTCAGGGCCGCGTACCAAGCAGGGCGGCTTTGAAGTTGCGCCACAGTTTCTTGCGCTCAAAGACAAGCCGACCGCAGCCGTTTGCTGGAACGATCTGACTGCTATCGGTTTGATGAACGGTATTGCGCGTGCAGGGCTTGTTCCGGGTGAAGACATTTCCGTCACCGGATATGACGATCTGGAAGAAGCGGCCATCGCGACACCGGCGCTGACCACTGTGTGGAACGGCCAGCGCGAAGTCGGTCGCCGCGCGGCGCGCGCGCTGCTCGACCAGCTGAATGGCATTGAAGTTTCACATGATCAGGAACTGATTAAGCCGGAGTTGCATATCCGGCAATCGACTTCCAAGCCCAAATGGGCCTGATCTGTCTTATTAGCCGGGCCAGGTCCTCTGGCCCGATGATTCTGCTTGAACATGAGGAAGCTGCCATGACTCAACGTGAAGCGACCATTCTGGTGCTCGGTAATTTCAACGATTATGCCGTGCAACGGCTTTCAGGCGAGTTCAATATCAAGCGGATTCCCAAAGGTGATGCGGCGCTGGTTGAGGCAGCCTGGGCTGGTGATGTCAAAGGCTTTGCCAGCATGTCGACGGTCGATGCAAAGCTGATTGATGCGCTGCCTAATCTTGAAATTATCGGCAATTTTGGCGTTGGTTATGATGCTGTTGATGCGAAACATGCCGGTGCCAATGACGTCATGGTCACCAATACGCCGGACGTTCTGACGGAAGAAGTTGCAGATACTGCGCTTGGCCTTCTGATTGATACCGTGCGCGAATTGTCCAAATCGCAGGAGTTTCTGCGCGCTGGTCGCTGGCCAAAGGAAGGGCGCTATCCGCTTTCCAAACTGTCCCTGCGCGGCCGCTCTGTCGGTATTTTTGGCCTTGGTCGCATTGGCAAGGCGATTGCGCATCGTGTCGAAGCTTTTGGCCTTCCTGTGTCCTATCACAATCGCCGTAAGGCAGATGATGTGAGCTATACTTATTACCCGAGCCTGCTTGAGCTTGCGAAGGCGGTGGATACGCTCATTCTGGTTGCCCCCGGCGGTGCGGAAACTGCAAAGGCCATCAATGCAGATGTCCTGAAAGCGCTGGGACCAGAAGGTGTGCTGATTAATATTGGCCGTGGTTCGGTTGTTGATGAAGATGCGCTTGCTCAGGCGCTGACCGACGGAACGATTGCTGCTGCCGGTCTTGATGTGTTTGCCAATGAGCCGAATGTGCCGCAGACGCTTCTTGATGCCCCGAATACGGTATTGTTGCCGCATATCGGCTCGGCGTCTGAAAAGACCCGCCGCGATATGGCTAATCTTGTGATCGACAATCTGATCTCGTGGTTCGACAAGGGCGAGGCGATTACGCCGGTGCCGGAAACCAGTCACGTCAAGAAAAAGTAAGGTAAAAGCGCGAGCCTCACTTACTGAGGCTGGCGCTCGACATTCTTTTTCCGCACATCGCGGAAATCGTTTCACGCTTTTCTCGATGTGCTGCGATTTCAGGCTGTGCGCTGCACCTTGTGTTGGCGCACTGCCTCGCCAAAGGCTTCAAAAATCTTGCGCGAAGGCGCATCGGATTGCACCCAGTATTCCGGGTGCCACTGAACGCCGACGACAAAACCCTTTGCATTCTTGACCGAGACGGCTTCAATCGTGCCGTCGTCCGCTGTGGCTTCAACCGCCAGAACCGGTGCAAGCTTGTCGATTGCCTGACGATGGACCGAATTGACCTTCACGTCGTCGGTTTTCAGTATCTCTGCAAGACAGGAGTTTGGCGCGATCTTGATCGGGTGCTGAATGGCAAAGCGCTCGGCCTGGCTGTCTGATTCCGGCGCGCGATGGTCCATACGACCTTCCAGCTCCTGAATTTCGGTGGCCAACGTACCGCCCAGCGCCACATTCAGTTCCTGAATGCCGCGGCAAATAGCCAGCACGGGGACGCCCTTGTCGATTGCTGCACGGATGAGCGGTAGTGATGTTGCATCTCGGGCGTTGTCGTAAGGCTCAAAGGCCGCACTCGGTTCGACGCCGTAAAGCTCCGGATTGACGTTGGATTTTGATCCTGTGACCAGCAGGCCGTCCACGCTATCGAGAATGCTGTCGAGATCCATCTTCGCGCCAAAGCTGGGAACCAGCAGGGGTGTGACTTCTGCAACGTCAATAGCTGCAGCTAGATATTGCTCGGGCACAGAATGCCAGACGTAATTTTCAAACGGCTTTACGTCTGTGGGAACGGCGATGAGAGGGCGAGAAACTTTTGCCATGAAATATTTCGATCCAGCGGAAGGGGCGTTGTTGGAGCGTTTGTAAAGCGCTGTGTCTTGCCGTGCAATCGTGAAGCTGATCACAGCTTCACACCTTAGAGCGCGTTTCAGTCCAGTCGGATTATGCTCTATTGCCAGCTTCTGTGTACTCTATTGATCTGGCGAGATTTTAGAGGGTTTTCGGGTTCACATAAAATTGATGTTGCACTAGATATAGAAAGATATTTGGCAGTCGGGGGGATGAATGGCTGACGAACAGGTTTTCTCTGTCGCAGGCAAGGTGATTGCCGTGACCGGAGGTTCTTCGGGGTTGGGGTTGCACATGGTGCGCGTGCTTGCGCGCCATGGGGCAAAAGTTGTTTCAATTTCACGCAGTCGGGATGGTGAGAAATTCTGCCCTTCTGGTGGTGAAGTGCTGGAAATCATGGCGGATATCACCAACCCAGACGAGGTAAAGACCGCGTTCGATGAGGCGGAACAGCGTCTTGGCCCTATCAATGTGCTTTTCAATAATGCAGGTGTCGCCCATGTCGCGAGAGCGCTGGATACGACGCGGGATATGCTGGAGCACATCTTCGATGTGAACGTGGCCGGATCGTTCTTCACTGCACAGGAAATGGCTCGACGGATGATCGACCGAAAGCAGGCCGGTGCCATCGTGAATACAACGAGTATTCTTGCGGAGCGTCCTCAGAAGGGGACTGCTGCCTATGCGATGTCCAAAGCCTGCGTAACGCAGATGACCCGCGCGCTGGCACTTGAATGGGCGTCGCATGATATTCGCGTCAATGCGATTGCGCCGGGGTGGTTTCCAACGCGAATCAATGAACGGCAGCTATCGGGTCCTGCTGGCGGATATTTTAAAGGTCGCAACCCCATGCGACGGCTTGGCGAAATGGAGGATCTGGACGGTGTGGTGCTAATGCTTGCTTCTGATGCAAGCCGTTACATGACTGGATCGGTGATTACCATTGACGGTGGCCATCACATCTAGGCCAAGTTGCAACTATTCTGGTTTCTATTCGTCCAACTTCGCAACTTCGTCGGTTTTACGCGCAAATCCTGCGATTTTCACTAGATAAGGCGGCTTTTATGGAGCTGTGCGCAGTTGTCAGACGCTAATTTGGGGAATTACTGGCTTTTCTTAACTGCAAACTGCTCTGTGTGACGCGCTTTTTCAGTGAGCAATAAATAAATTAAATGTCTCTATCTGAGATCTTAGGGTTGCATTATTTACTTCTGGTTGTGCTGTTCGGTGTTTGCTTAATAATAAACTGATTACATCTTATGGTAGTTGCAATAACAGCTTGTGGTTTAGTTTTGCGAAAGGTATTTTTAAGTGATTAGTGGCATATTACCCCCTATGAAAGGGGTACAATCAACGAGATGTGGCGTAGCCTTCAACCTGAGATACCTGCCGATGTGCGGCTCTCTTTTTTGCGTGCGCTTTATGGCAATCGCACAACATTATGGTTTGGTTTGCTCGCCCATGTCGTGGCGTGTGTGGTCATTTATGTAAAAACAGCAGACTGGCGCTTTCTTGGATTTGCCGGTTTTTTTACGGTTGTCGCATTCGGTCGCCTCTATGACATGCATAAATTCGATGAGGCAAAGCTCGGTACCCTGTCTCATGCGGATCTCGATAAGTGGGAAGCACGCTATCTCGTTGGCGCTTCGCTGGTTTGCGCAACACTTGGGATGCTCTGCTTCTTTTCAAGCTATGTTCTGCGCGACTCTTTTGCAGAGTTGGCCAGCCTGACCATCCTTCTGGCTTCGGTCGTATCGATCGTTGGTCGCAATTATGCCTCGGCAAAAGCCGTGGTTCTGATGTCGGCCTGCACTCTGATCCCGGTGCTTGCGGGGCTTATCCTTGCGGGGACTCCCTTTCACGTTGTGATTGGTCTCCTGCTGATCCCATACTTCTTGTCCAATATTCAGATGGCTAACGGGCTTCGCGAATTTCTTTTCGCAGCCGTTATGGGTAAACGCCGCCTGTCTATTGTTGCCAGCCGGTTTGATGCCGCGCTCAACAACATGCCGCAAGGCCTGTTGATGTTCGACGCCCAGCAGCGCATTGCGGTCATCAATCACAAGACGAAATCGCTGCTCAAGATTGCTGAACATACCAAACTGCGTGGGCGCAGGCTGGAAGTCTTGCTGCGCTATTGTGCCAAACAGGGCCTGTTTCCGCATAATGACCTGCACAACATCCGCACACGGATGCAGGATTTGCTCTCGGGCCGCAAAGCGCGTGATATCCTGCAATTGGCAGATAACCGCTATATCGAATGTATCGGTAATCAGACATCCAATGCGGGTGTCGTTTTGATGTTTGAAGACGTCACGCAACGCGTTGAATCAGAAGCGCGCATTCAGCATATGGCACGTTTTGATGGTCTGACCGGGCTGCCAAACCGTAACTACTTTGAAACGATGGTGCGCTCGCTCCGGATACATCAGGAGCCAAATACGCTTGCTGCACTGATCGTCATCGATATCAATCACTTCAAGCACGTCAATGATACGCTTGGCCATCATGTGGGCGACGTGTTTCTGCGGCTTTTTGCAGATAGGCTGAATTCGCTCGATCCGCAGCGCTTTGTAGCATCGCGCTTTGGCGGCGATGAATTCGTGGTTTTCGTCTTCAATCTTCATGGCGATGAAGAAGTGGCGGCGATCATGGATCACGTTATCTCTGTCGCAAGCGGTGTTTACGATCTTAATGGCGATCAGGTTCATATCGAGATCAGCGCGGGCGTTGCGACCGAGACTATTGATAAATGCGATGTCGGCAATATGCACATGAATGCCGATCTGGCGCTCTATGAAGCCAAGAGCGAGGAAGGCAAACAATGGGCGCTGTTTGTGAACGCCATGGATACCAAATATCGCGGTCGCCAGAAGCTGAAGGCAGACTTGCGTCTGGCTATTGAAAATCAGGAAATCAAAGTCGTCTATCAGCCTATCGTCAGCGCACAGTCGCTGCGTATCGTGGCCTATGAGGCGCTGGCGCGTTGGGAACATTCGGAACTGGGGCATGTTCCTCCAGCAGAATTTATCCCGCTGGCCGAAGAAATCGGCATTATCTCGCAAATCACCCGTTTCATGCTTGAGCAGGCCTGCCGCGATTGCATGACATGGGGGGATCGGATTGGCGTTTCGGTCAATCTGTCAGCGATTGATTTGAAAAACAGCGATATTACCCGCGATATCGCCAATGCCTTGCAGAAATCCGGCCTTCCGGCGAGGCAGCTTGAGGTGGAAGTGACCGAAAGTGCGATCATCGCTGATCGCAATCAGACTTCGTTGGTCTTGCAGCGACTGAAGAATGCCGGGATCAACATTGCACTGGACGATTTTGGTACGGGCTATTCCAGCTTGAGCTATCTCAACAGCTTGCCGCTGACCAAGGTCAAAGTCGATCGTTCCTTTGTCCAGGATATCACCAATGACCGACGTTCTCTGATGCTGCTGCGTGGTGTTACCCAGCTGTCGCACGAGTTAGGCCTTGCCGTCACTGTTGAAGGTGTCGAGACAGAAGAGCAGCTGGCGTTAGTTCGCGTGGCGGCGGGCGCTGACCTCGTGCAGGGCTATCTGTTGGGTAAGCCTGTTCCGGCAACAGAAATCCGGACTTCATCGGCCAAAGCTGTCGTGCCGCACGACGGTGGACGCACATTTGCGCAGTAATACCAAGGCGCGAAGATGCTGACGCTATCCACGCCTTGAAAAAGTTCAATCGCCACTCGGGCTTATCCAAAACTCCATGAGGCATACTGATGGAGTTTTGGATAAGTCTGGCGGTTTCAATTCTGTGAAACCATATCAGTACCGATAATTCCCCTATTTTATCATAGCAAAATTTAGCTATTTTCCTCCTTGTAATAAAGGTGAAGATAGTGCCATGTCTTTGAGTGGCATAAGTAATTCAGTTGTTACTTTATAAGTAAAATAACAAGGAGGGGAAATGAAACGGCTTTTCCGTTTTTTCTTATATTTAATAATATTAATCATTATTATCGCGGCTGTCAGTGCTGCGATTTTTAGGAAGAAATTACACGAATATTGGGCGGTTTATCAGTATTCTCAGGTTTTCAAGCCTGATGTGATCGATGAAAATTTCCGTACCCTCTATAAAATCTATCCGTCGATCCGGGTTGCGCGCGCGGGTGATGTCAGTCCGCTGCCGAAGGCCGAGCGGCCATTGCCTGAAACCTATTCATATAAAGGCGAGACACACAATCTTGCCGATTTTCTCAAACGGACGGAAACAACAGGTTTCATTGTTCTGAAGGATGGTGAGATAGTGCATGAAGAATATGCACGCGGTAACACCGAGAAAACGCAGTCCATCGCGATGTCTGTATCGAAATCGTTCGTTTCGTTTCTGATCGGCAATGCGGTGCGTGATGGTCAGATCAAACTCGATGAGACAGTCGATCATTATGCGCCGGTACTCGCGGAGGGTGGCTATAAGGGCGTGACTGTTAAAAACGTTCTGCAGATGTCGTCGGGCATTGGTTTCAACGAAAATTACGGCGATCTCAATTCGGATATCGTGCGCTACATTGTGCAAATGGTTACAGGGTCGGTCATCGATTTCACCGCGCATCTGAAGAACGAAATCAAGCCAGGCACAGTCAATCGCTATGTCTCAGCAGATACGCAGGTTCTCGCCTTGGTGCTGGAAGGTGCGACTGGTGTGCCAATCCAAAACTATTTTGAGGACAAGCTCTGGTCGAAACTTGGCGTAGAGGCTGATTCGTATTGGCTTGCTGATCAGAAGGGTGAAGTTGTCGCTGCGGGTGGCCTTAATGCTGTGTTGCGTGATTATGCCCGCTTTGGATTGCTCTATATGAATGAAGGCCGGAACTATCTTGGCGAGCAGCTCGTGCCGGCGCAATGGGTTCACGATTCTGTAACGCCAGACGAGCCGTATTTGATGCCCGGACGCAAAGATGCGTCAGGCAAGATACCGTTTGGCTATGGTTATCAATGGTGGATTCCGGTTGAGCCCCAAGGTGATTTCGCTGCTGTCGGTATTTACGGCCAGTTTATTTACGTCAATCCGGCCAAACGCGTGGTAATCGTCAAAACATCGGCCTACGCCAATTACAATATTGATGGTCAGCAGGTGAAAGCTGAAACAATCGAGATGTTCCAGTCTCTGGCTAACTCTATTCAGTGATCGGCACAAAGAGGGAGTGGCCGTTTCAGCGGCCATTCCAATTCTCATTAAGGTGCATTGGCGGCTGCGTGTCGGGCGATCCAGGGTGAATGAGAGTTTCTGTCACTGGCAAGTGACAAAAACTCAAAGTTACACCTTTACACGCTTATAAAGCACCTTATTCTGCGCACTGATTTGACGGGGTGCGGATGCTATTTGAATGACGAATGAAGCTGTCTCTGGTGGGCAACCACCGCTATCCAATTTCGCGCGGCAGCTATTGCAGTTTCTGGATCGGGTGGAATATCGACGCATCGTACACGCGGAAGATCTCGAAGAGATTGGGCGCCTGCGTTACCGGTCTTACCGAAGTGCGAACGTTATGCATGAAGCGGAAGTGCCATCGATTGTTGATGACATTGATCGTGACAGTCATGCGTTTGTCTTCGGCATTCATATTGACGGGCAATTAGTGAGTACATTGCGTATTCATTACATCACGCCTGACCATCGTCGTGGCACGAGTTATGCGCTCTTTCCCGATATTCTTGATCCTCTGCTCAACAGCGGCATGGCTTTTGTTGACCCGACACGCTTTGCAGCGGACCCGGATCTGCTGAGCGAATATCCTGCTATTCCCTATGTCACCTTGCGCATTGCTGCGATGGCTTCGGAATTTTTTGAAGCGGATCAATGTCTTGCATCGGTGAAGCCAGAGCATATGGCATTTTACAAACGTATTTTCGGCACCACTGTCATGGCCGAAGCGCGTGAGCATCTGGGCTATGGCATCAAGGTCGGACTGGGCGCTGCACCCATTCGCAATATTCGCGACGCGGTTGCTGTCCGCTTCCCGTTCTTCAAGTCACAGCCGCATGAGCGGCGTGCGATGTTTGGCAATCTGAGCAATGGTGTTGGTCCGCTGACGATCCTGCCAACAGCGAAATATACCGGCCTTGGCATATAAAATCTTTTGTGGAGTCTATGCGATTTATACGCATGATCCTTACTTTTGATAATTTAAATCTTTTTGAAAGTTGCTCTAAATATTTTAGTATAGAAATTTCTGAAAATTCTGGTTAGTTAGCTGCCGTAGCCGCATATGCGGTCACAGACTGAGTGGAGGGGCGCTGCGACAAACAGCCGGGGACCAAAGCCTGAGGCAAGGTCCGGTTGAGGTTGCATGCGCGTTAAAGATCACAGATAGTCTGACTAAGAATAGTCAAAATATCTGAATGGGTGGAACTACAAAATGGCAGAACATCACACTACAGCTCCGGCTGAACTCGGCGCGCCGATGGATTATCCAGAGCATGATAAAACTTATGCTGGTTTCATGGGTGTGTTTAAATGGGGCACAGTGGCAGTTGTTGCCCTTCTGGTTGCCATGGCGTTCGGCTTTTTCGCGGGTGGTTTTTTCTCCGCGACCGTTCTGTTTGTTCTGATCTGCGCCGCTGCCTGGTTCCTCCTCTAAGGATCTAAACCAGCAATAATCCGCATGATTTGATCGAATGCCTTGGTATGGGTGCAGCTCGCACCTTGCCGGGGCTTTATGCATGTCGTCTGTTTCATCATTTTAAGGGGGCTTCTTCCCGGAAGCCCGGATTGTGCCCGGCTGCGAGGTCGGATTAAGCCACGAAAGGGAAACCAGTTGGCCCAGACTATATTCATTCCGAAAGAGAGTGATCCCAACGAGACCCGCGTTGCGGCATCTGCCGAGACGGTGAAGAAATTCATCGCGCTTGGTTTTGATGTCGTGGTGGAAAAAGGCGCAGGCGAAAAATCGCGTATCATCGATACCGAGTTTTCAGGCGCTGGCGCGCGCATAGGCACTACGGCTGACGCCAAAGCGGCAGATGTTATCCTGAAAGTGCGCCGTCCGAACGATGCGGAACTCAAAGGGTATAAACCGGGTGCAGCACTTTTCGCGATGCTTGATCCCTACGGTCAGGAAGCAGCGGTTGCAGCTCTTGCGAAGGCCGGTATTTCCGCTTTCACGATGGAATTCATGCCGCGTATAACGCGCGCCCAGGTGATGGATGTTCTCTCGTCGCAGGCCAATCTCGCCGGTTATCAGGCCGTCATTGATGCAGCCGACGTCTATGACCGTGCTATGCCAATGATGATGACGGCTGCTGGCACGGTGCCTGCAGCCCGCGTCTTCGTCATGGGTGCCGGCGTTGCCGGACTTCAAGCGATTGCGACCGCACGTCGTCTGGGTGCGGTCGTGACTGCAACCGACGTTCGTCCGGCTGCAAAGGAGCAGGTGGCCTCGCTTGGCGCGAAGTTCATCGCTGTCGAGGATGAGGAGTTCAAGGCGGCGGAAACCTCCGGCGGTTATGCCAAGGAAATGTCGAAGGAATATCAGGCGAAGCAGGCGGCACTAGTCGCCGACCATATTGCCAAGCAGGATATTGTTATTACCACGGCGCTTATTCCGGGTCGTGCGGCCCCGCGTCTTGTTTCAAAGGAAATGGTCGCAGCCATGCGTCCGGGTTCTGTGCTGGTTGATCTCGCAGTTGAGCGCGGCGGCAATGTCGAAGGTGCTGTCGCCGGTCAGGTTGCAGATGTGAACGGCGTGAAGATCGTCGGGCATCTCAATGTGCCGGGCCGGATTGCGGCGACTGCCTCGCAGCTTTACGCGCGCAATCTTTACGCATTCCTCGAAACGCTGGTCGATAAGGAAGCAAAGCTTCTCAAGCTCGATCCACAGGAAGAGCTGGTAAAGGCAACGCTTCTGACCCACGAGGGCAAAGTCGTGCATCCGGCTTTTGCCAAGGCAGAAGCTGAAGTCGAAGTAGCGCCAGCTGTTGTGGCTGAGAAGGTCGCTAAGCCGAAAGCCGCACCGAAGGCAAAAGCGCCTGCTGTCAAGGCAGAGGCCGAAAAGCCCGTAGCCAAAAAAACCCGAAAAGCACCGGCAAAAGCTGCAAAAACTTCCGCTGACGGAGGAGAGGCATAATGTCCGATACAGCACTCGAAAAAGCACTTGAGAGCCTCAATCAGGCGGCAGATGCCGTCAGGCAGGCAGCGGAAAATGCAGGCGGTTTAGGTGATGCAGCAGCTGCTGCCGCTCATGCCGCATCCGGTGGCGTGGTTGATCCGTTTGTCTTCCGCCTTGCGATTTTCGTTCTGTCGATTTTCGTCGGTTATTACGTCGTCTGGCAGGTGACGCCTGCACTGCATACGCCGCTTATGGCTGTTACCAACGCTATTTCATCGGTGATCGTGGTCGGCGCACTTCTTGCAGTCGGTCTTTCGCTTTCGGGCTGGGCAACTGGCTTCGGCTTTATTGCGCTCATCCTTGCAAGCGTAAACATCTTTGGCGGCTTTCTGGTTACCCAGCGTATGCTTGCCATGTACAAGAAAAAAGAAAAGTGAGGGCTGAGCCATCATGAGCGTTAATCTCGCAGCCTTCCTTTATCTGGTCTCCGGTGTCCTGTTCATTCTGGCACTGCGCGGCCTTTCGCACCCAACCACCAGCCGTCAGGGTAATACCTATGGTATGATCGGTATGGGTATCTCCATCGTCACCACGCTGTTGCTGGCACGTCCAAGCTTTGGCGGTCTGGTGCTAATTATTCTCGGTATCGCCATTGGTGGCGGTATTGGTGCAGTGATTGCACGCCGCATCGCGATGACGGCCATGCCGCAGCTTGTAGCAGCCTTCCACTCGCTGATTGGTCTTGCAGCCGTTCTCGTTGCCGCCGCAGCCCTTTACTCACCGCATTCCTTCGGCATTGGCGAAGTGGGTCAGATCCACGGTCAGGCGCTGATCGAAATGTCGCTGGGTGTTGCGATTGGTGCAATCACCTTCACCGGTTCGATCATTGCGTTCCTGAAGCTTGATGGCCGTATGTCGGGCAAGCCGATCATGCTGCCGGGGCGTCATGTCATCAATGCGGCCCTTGCTGCTGCAATCGTGATTCTGATTGCCGTTCTGACCAATACCGAAAGCCATTTCGTGTTCTGGCTGATCGTCATTCTGGCGCTGGTATTCGGTGTGCTGATCATCATTCCGATTGGCGGCGCAGATATGCCGGTTGTCGTTTCCATGCTCAATTCCTATTCGGGCTGGGCTGCGGCAGGCATTGGTTTCACGCTCGGCAATCTGGCGCTGATTATTACCGGTGCGCTGGTTGGTTCATCCGGTGCGATCCTGTCCTACATCATGTGTAAAGGCATGAACCGCTCGTTCATTTCGGTTATTCTTGGTGGCTTCGGCGGTGACGTGGCAGCTGCGGGCAGCGGCGAAGTCGAACAGCGTCCGGTCAAGCAGGGTTCGGCTGACGATGCAGCCTTCATCATGAAGAACGCATCCAAGGTCATCATCGTGCCGGGTTACGGTATGGCGGTGGCACAGGCACAGCACGCGCTGCGTGAAATGGCTGACAAGTTGAAGGCCGAAGGCGTGGAAGTAAAATACGCAATCCACCCTGTTGCCGGTCGTATGCCTGGCCATATGAATGTGCTGCTGGCCGAAGCAAACGTGCCTTATGATGAAGTGTTCGAACTTGAAGACATCAATTCGGAATTTGCGACGGCTGATGTTGCCTTCGTGATTGGCGCGAATGACGTGACCAATCCGGCAGCGAAGACCGACCCGCAATCGCCGATTTTCGGTATGCCGATCCTCGATGTGGACAAGGCCGGTACAGTGCTCTTCATCAAGCGCGGCATGGGCTCAGGCTATGCTGGCGTGGAAAACGAACTGTTCTTCCGCGACAACACCATGATGCTCTTTGCTGACGCGAAGAAAATGGTTGAAAGTATCGTTAAGGCTTTGGATCACTAAAACAAAAAAGGGCGGCTTCGAGCCGCCCTTTTATTATAACCGAATAAGTTAGATCAGCCGTAGATCATCTTGTCCTGCAATGCGCGCAGCTCGGCGATCTTAGAGCCGGGCTGTGGTGCTGCGTTGGCATAGGTGATGAGTTCACCCTTCTTGATTGGTGCAGTGACGGTGCCGTTTTGCAGCAGGCCGCAAGGAATGGCCTTGGCACTGCGTGCTTCCGGTGTCGTCATGATCCATGAACGATAGCAATATTGACCGATGGCATCGAGATGATCGCCCGGCTGCAAGTCTTTCTTTGCGACCGCGCAGACTTCCGCCACCGGCTTTGGCAGCGGCACCATATCGGATTTGCCATGCAGAACGGCGCGTGCAACCGTCAGCGGTACTTCCAGCGATGTAAGGTGGTATGGGCGGTGGAAGGTGAAATAGGGGCCTTTGCCGATCTTCAGATCTTCAAGGCGCTCATTAAGGCGAGGGTGGTCCATCTTGGCCACAACGAACACGCCCGGCGAAACGCCTTTGCCGATGGAATAGTCGACGACGCCGCTTTTGCTGAGAACGCCGCCATCCGCCTGTGGGATAAGGGTTTGGCTCAACTGGTCGATGCTGGCGCGAGGGCCATGCATCCCGGCAATATCAGGAACAAGGCCAGTTGCATTGGCAATGGCTGCCATCTCGACCATGGTTTTTGAGCCATCAATGAATTCGACCAGCAGGCGGACATTCATGTTCCGGCGGTCGGCTTCTTCCTGATAGTCGTCAGGGATGGCATCAAAATTGAGCGGGTTGTTCTTGCCCTTACCTGCAGAGACCACTTCATAGCCAAGGGCTGAAACGAATTCGATCAACTCCATGCAGGAGGAAGGTTCGTCACCTGCGCCCAGCGAATAAATGACGCCTTGCTTGTCGGCCTGTGCCTTGAGGTAAGGCCCGATGGTGACATCCGCTTCGACATTCATCATTACAAGATGCTTGCCATGCTCGATGGCCTTGATTCCGGTTTCAGCACCGACTTCCGGAATGCCGGTTGCATCGATGATGACGTCGATCAGCGGATTGGAGAGGATCAGATCATTATCGCCGGTGACTGCGATCTTTCCGCTTTCGATGGCGCTGGTCATAGCGCTTTCGCTGTTCGCTTCGCGCGCATTGTCATCGTCGCCATAGGCAGTGCGGACAGCCTTGAAGGTGTTCGGCAGACGGCGGGCGGAAAGGGCGCTCACTTCAATGCCGGGCATACGGGCAACCTGTGTGACAATATCCGTGCCCATTTCACCAGCACCGATAAGACCGATGCGGATTGGTTTTCCGGTTTCAGCGCGCAATTGCAAGTCTCGCGCCAGCCCAACCAGTGCCACATTCGTCGTCATGAGAGTCTCCGCAAATTACTTAGTGCGTTTCGATCTGAAAAAACCAGATTGGCGCTCTAACCGTTTTTATTTGAAGCATAATCTTATCGATCCTCGTTTCACGCCGACAGGACTTATGCTCTAACCATCTATTTCGCGATAATTTTGTCACGCTTATATTGTTATAGATGCGCAATGGACGAACAGTCTCTATATCAACAGTGAAAAGCGCGCATCTCAAATCGGCGCGACAAAATACGCATTCCCCATATGCATTCCATCGGAGCCTTTATGAGCAACGCATCCCCCTTCGACCTCGTTATCTTCGATTGCGACGGTGTTCTCGTCGATAGCGAGCCGCTTTCCTGCCGCGCGTTTGAGCAGGTTTATGCCAATCACGGCATGATGCTGCCGGAGGGTACGGTTGCCAAAGGCATCGGCATGAAGCAGGCAGATATTCTTGAAATGATTGCCGGACTGACGGGCCATCGTCTCCCAGAAGAAGCTTTGAGCCAGTTCTGGCCTGAAACGAAGGTTCTGTTTGCCGAACATTTGCAGCCAGCAGTCGGCATTGCCGATTTTCTGAAAATCCTGCCGCACAAGCGTTGCGTTGCATCCTCCTCGCAGCCGGAGCGCATTGCATTTAGCTTGGAGAAGACGGGTATCAACCATTACTTCGGTGATGCGGTCTATTCATCGAGCATGGTCAAGCGCGGCAAGCCCGCACCTGATCTTTTCCTTTTTGCAGCCGACAAGATGGGCGTTGATCCGGCGCGCTGCGTGGTGATCGAAGATTCGCCGTTTGGCGTTGAAGGCGCGATTGCAGCCGGTATGACGGCCTTTGGCTATACGGGTGGTGGTCATACCTATGAAGGTCATGCAGAACGCTTGTCTTCCAAGGGTGCGAGCCACGTTTTCGGCCATTGGGATGATATCGCCCGTGAAATACTGGTTGCCGCGTGAGGTTATGATTTGCCGGGCCTTTTTTATAGGTTAAAGAAGGCGTTATCAGTTCAGCAGAAAGTTTGAGGGAATGAAGGACGCAATTACGCTCGACCAGTTGCGCGAGGCGATCGGCACGGAAATCGGATGTTCCGAGTGGCGTGAAGTCACGCAGGAAATGATCAATCAGTTTGCCGATGCAACGGATGATCATCAGTTCATTCATGTTGATCCAGAGCGCGCAGCCAAGGAAACGCCATTTGGCGGCACGATTGCGCATGGGTTTCTGACTTTATCGCTGCTTTCAACGCTGGCTTTTGAAGCGCTGCCGATGCTGCAGGGTGCCACCATGGGCATTAATTACGGCTTCGATAAAGTGCGCTTCATGTCACCGGTCAAGACAGGCGCACGCGTACGCGCCCGTTTCAAGCTTGCCGATGCCGATATTCGCCCATCGGGCCGGGTGGTCAATCATTACGAAGTGACGCTGGAAGTTGAGAACACCATCAAGCCAGCGCTCACGGCGACATGGCTTACCATCGCCGTGGTGGAGCCACCAGAGGCGTAAGCGCTGCTCTTTATGAGTTTTGAAGCCGTCCCTCTTCATCAAGTGGGGCGGCTTTGTCTTTGTGGGTTGTCATCAGCTCACGGAAGAAGAACGGGCCATGCAGAAACATGCCAAAGTCGTAGAAGTTCTTCTTCTCGGCGCCGCGCATATAAAGCAGGTGCATCAGGAAGAAATTGCCCTTTGAACGCTTATAGCGGTTTTCACTGTGTACGTTTTTGAAGCGGATACGATGGATGAGCGGCGGGTTCTCAGCTTTTATCTTCAGCGCCTTCGCCGGATCTGAGCCGTAGAAGTGGATGATGTCGGTGAGAACCTGAAACTCCGACCAGAGCACAGGGCTTTCATTCATCACCACGCGCACGTCTTTACGCAAGTCGCGTGCCTTTGGGTGAAGAGCGATCATCAGCAGGCATGAGCCAATGGCCAGCATAGACACAGGCTGTTTTGTGAGCAGGTCGGGGCGCTCACGCTGAACATCTGCCAGCGCTTCCACGGCTGGAACCGTGCCGAGGCTATGGGCGACGATAATCACTTCGTCGGCGTTGCTTTCCTCGATCTTCTTTTTGAGTGCTTCCGCAAAGGCGCGACGACGTGCTTTGAGCTTGTCGTTGCGGCTATAGATACGATCATAGGCAGCCGACCAGTCATCGAGCAGATAGGACATGAAGAATCGGTCGCCCGGCCAGCGCACGAGCAATGTCGCGATAACTGCGGCAAGTGGCAGGGACCAGACAAGGTTCCAGGATGGGAAACCAGCAAGCATTGGCGCAGAAGCGATCATGGCCGCGATTGCGATAATGACGATGGATAGCAGAAAGGGCCACATGAAGAACATCACGAAGCGCCAGCTTGTCAGCAGATAGCGGAGCAGGGTGCCTGTGAAGAAAATGTTCATGAAGGCGCGGAAGCCCGTCAGCATACGCATGGGTGTAGAGCGGGCTGCGTAGTCGTCAAAGATGTCTGCGGTGCCAAACTGACAGAATTCGGTTTCTGTTTGCCAGCCATTACCATTGGTCGTCGCTGTCAGACTGCCGCAGTCATCCGACTCGTCTTTCATCGGAGGCAATTTGGTCTTTGCGTGCCACAAACGGTCGAAGTCCTTCAACGCTTGCGCATGACGCACGCGGACGGCTTTCGGGTGCAGGCCTTCATAGCCTGTGAATTGAATAACGAGTCGTTTGTGGAAAGACATAAATCTCGACAGAAGGAATCAATGAATGGGGATGGGCGGTACATTTCACCAGCCTGTAGCTCATGTCGGAGCAATGAGGCTGAATTGTGCGAAAAGCGCGTGCTCTCTAGCCTATAAAGGCTGATTTGGTCATTATAATTCGACGTGAAGCCATTATTTGTACCCAGGGCTGGGCAAAGTCTTATCTTGAGGTGGACAAAAGCCGGGCCATCTGGTAATGCCAGCCCCAATTTGCAGCGTTTATGTTGCGAAGCTTGGGAGCCTTTCGGCGTTTAGACAGTTGACTCTGTCGACTGAACATCGTTAAGAGACGCCCTTAAAGCCTCAGGCTCAACCGAAATTCTAACCGATACGGGATTACACGTGCAGGTACTCGTCCGCGATAACAATGTTGATCAGGCTCTCCGCGCTCTGAAGAAAAAGATGCAGCGCGAAGGTATCTTCCGCGAAATGAAGATGCGTGGCCATTATGAAAAGCCATCTGAAAAGCGCGCCCGCGAAAAGGCAGAAGCCGTTCGTCGCGCTCGCAAGCTGGCTCGTAAGCGCGCACAGCGTGAAGGTCTTATCGGCGGCGGTCGTACCGCAGCTCGCTAAGTGACCTGAGATTGGCGCCGCCTTTGTGGCGCCTTTTGCTTACCGGTGCAGCTTATGGCTCGCGCCGGTTTTTGCATGTCTGAAGGTCAGAGCATGATCTCGGTTTGCTTCACGAGATAAGACATGCCGATTTGAAGTGTCAGCGGGCCGCCATATACTGACCTCTATTGTGGCGTTGATCCATCTGGAGCAAAGATCCGATAGTATCAGATCCGGGCTTCCAAGAGTTGAGTTTACGCCTATCTTATCCGAAAGCCGGTTTCGTTTTTCGGGTGCATTTCAAGGCGCAGTTTTTCCTGCGGCCTTTTGCTGTGCTATAGAAGCAAATATAGTATTGTGGCTGTTGTATCAGCCGGGGACAAAGTTGACGGAAGTTCAGGGTTTCAGATCCCTCGCTCCGATCAAGAAGAAAGGAACGCTGTCGTTGCCAACACGCTTTAAGGTGATGCATTCGTCCGGGAACTTTGTTGAGAAGGCCGGAAAATCAACAGGCTCTCATTTTGCACGAAACAGCCTATTGGCGGTCACAGCAGTTCTGGCTCTTGCGGTTGCTGGTTGCCAAAGCTCTAGCACACATAGCGCATTGAGCACGGTTGATCGCGCACAGGGTTCGAGCGAAAACATCAGCTCGCTTACCAGCGTTATTCAGAGCAACCCGCGCGATCCCGAAGCTTACAACGTGCGCGGATCGGCTTATGGCAAGGCCGGCCGTTATAAGGAAGCGCTGCGTGATTTCGATCAGGCAATTGCGCTCAACCCGAATTTCTATCAGGCCTATGCAAACCGCGCGCTGATTTATCGTTATATGGGCGATAGCGGCAAGGCAGCACAGGATTACAGCCGCGCGATCCAGATCAACCCGCAATATGATGCAGCTTATGTCGGACGTGGTAATGTCTATCGTCTGGCTGGACGTCTCGATCAGGCGCTTAGCGATTTTAACCAGGCAATCTCGTTGCAGACGACCGATGGCCGCGCCTACCATAACCGTGGTCTGATCTATCAGGCCAAGGGCCAGCACAAGCAGGCGATTGAGGATTTCTCGAAAGCGATTTCGCTTAATTCAACAGCGCCTGAACCTTATAATGGTCGCGGCATTTCTTATGTGGCGCTGGGCGATTACGACAACGCATTTGACGATTTCAACACGGCGATCACCCTTGATGGCAATGTTGCTGAAAGCTGGTCCAATCAGGCGCTGGTATATGAACAGCGCGGCGACAAGGCCAAGGCTGCGAATTCTTATTCGCGCGCTATTCAGCTTGATGCAAACTATCAGCCTGCCAAGGCCGGACTGGCACGCACACGCGGCTAGTGGATAGGATTTGACGTTTGAATCCCGGCTAACCTTATGCTGTTTCAAACGTCAAATTCGAAAAAGCCCCACAGACACTAATCCATCTTTTACAAGAATAGTTACGGCGGCGCTCTCCAAAATAGGGGGCGCCGCTTTTCTTTATTAAAAGCCGACATATAATCATTGCTATGTCGCTCTTCGATCATATCGGCTTTCAAAGCAAAGACCTTCGCCGCAGCCTTTCTTTCTATGAAAGCTGCATGCCTAAACTTGGGCTCGCTGTTATTCCTCATTCGGATAGCGGTTTCTTTGTGAGTGGCGGCGAGAGGGCACCTGTACCCTTTCTATGGATACACAAAGGGCAGAAAGCGGATGCAGGCGTGCCTGAAGGCAAGCCGGGCAACCATCTTCATCTGATGTTCAATGCGAGCAGCCGTGAGGATGTGGAGGCTTTTTTCCGGGCAGCAGTTCAGGGGGGCGGCAGGGAGAGCGGCTCACCGGCCTATCAGGGGCCGGAAGAGATGGGCTATTATGCGGCTCTCGTCTTCGACCCAGATGGCAATACGCTGGAAGCAGGTTTCAGACGGAGGGTGCGATAAACACCCTCAGTCTGTAGTTTAGCTGCGTGAACGCAGGTTGCGCTTGTCGAGACGATTAACGAGATAATCGCCGATGAGCTGAATTCCGCACACCATGATGATCAGAATAATCACCACAGCAATCATGATCTGCGTTTCAAAGCGCTGATATCCATAGCGGATAGCCAGATCGCCAAGACCGCCTGCACCGATGGCACCAGCCATTGCAGACGCGCCAATGAGTGTGATGATGGTCACGGTGAAGCCCGCAATAATGCCGGGAAGGGCTTCCGGCACCAGCACTTCACGCACGATCGTCCAGCGGTTTGCGCCCATCGAACGGGCAGCTTCCACGAGGCCGTTATCCACTTCGCGCAGCGAGACTTCTGCGATACGTGCATAATAAGGAATCGCGGCAATCGACAATGGCACGATGGATGCCCATGTGCCGATTGATGTGCCGACAACAAAGCGCGTTACCGGGATGAGTGCCACAAGCAAAATGATGAAAGGCACTGAACGGAAGCCATTGATGATGGCACCGAGAATGGCGTTGATTGTCAGATTTTGCGCAAGGCCACCACGTTCGGTCAGAATCATGATGAGTGCCAGCGGCAGACCGACGACGAGCGAAATCAGGCTCGAAAAGCCGGTCATGATCATGGTCTCCCAGAAGGAGCGCCAGAGAAGATCAAGCATTGCCTGAGACATAGCCGAGAACCTCCGTGGCGTCTGCATGGGTGTTGATATAGGCGAGTGCGGCGTCTAGTTTTGCCTTGTCCTGAGTGGGCAGGCCAATGAACATGGTTCCAACCGGCTCGCCCTGAATGGTATCCATGCCGCCATGGATCAGTTGAAGCGCAATGCCGGTCGCAAGTGTTGCTTCGCTGAAGAATGCGCCCTTGGCGGCGGTTCCTGAAAGCTTGACCTTGAGAATGGCAAGATCGCCGGTCTTGTCGAGGCGCTCGCGCCACACGGCAGGCAGTTCCGGCTCCAGCACTTGCAACATGCTTTGCGTGATGGGCGACTGCGGATTGGCGAAGACTTTCCAGACAGGACCTTCTTCGGCGATTGCGCCGTGATCCAGCACGATCACCCGGTCGGCGATGCGGCGGATAACGTCCATCTCATGGGTAATGAGCAGGATGGTCAGGCCAAGCTTGGTGTTGATATCTTTGAGCAGCGCCAGAATCGACTGGGTTGTCTCAGGATCGAGCGCCGAGGTGGCTTCGTCAGAAAGCAGAACAGCGGGTTCGGCAGCAAGTGCGCGCGCAATGCCGACGCGCTGCTTCTGGCCACCGGAAAGCTGTGCCGGATATTGCTTTGCCTTGTCGGAGAGACCGACGAGATCCAGCAGTTCTGCCACGCGCTTGATGCGCTGAGCTTTTGGCATACCCGCAATCTTGAGCGGTAAAGCTACGTTCTGTGCGACGGTTTTGGCCGACATGAGATTGAAGTGCTGAAACACCATGCCGATGCGGCGGCGCACAGGGCGAAGCGCGTCTTCACCAAGGCCGGTGATCTCACGACCTTCAATCAGGATTGAACCGCTGTCGGGCTTCTCAAGGCCATTGACGCAACGGATCAGCGTGGATTTACCCGCGCCGCTGCGACCGATGATGCCGAGAATTTCGCCGCGTGCGACGGAAAGAGAGACACCGCTGATCGCAGCCGTTTCGCCGAACATTCGGCGCACGTCTTTCATTTCGACGATGGGCGCTAATGCGGCAGGTGGCTGTTCAATGGTCACGGTCGTTTCTTCTATAGTTAGATGCACCGCTGTAAAACAGCGGCAAACTGCAATCGGATAAGGCTTCAAGGAAAGATGAGGCCTGGCTAAGCCATGGAGCTAATGCTCACCGCCGATGCTTTTGGGCAATTTTTTTGCTTACGTCAATAAAAGCCGCGCCGGAAAAGCTTTTTCCGGCGCGGTCTTTCAGTCACTCATAGCAATTAGTTCCAGGCCGGAATGCCTGTGCCCTTGTAAACGCGGTCCAGCTCGGCCTTGACGGCGTCGTTCTGGAAGGAGGCAACAAGATTCTTTACCCATTCAGCATTTTCATCTTCGGTGCGGACCGCGATGAAGTTGTTGTATGGGTTGTTTTCCTTGGATTCCCAACCGATCGCTTCTTCCTTCTTCAGGCCAGCTTTAGCTGCCCAGTCGTTGTTCACGATTGCGACATCAAGATCATCAATCGAGCGACCGACGACACCGGCGTCGAGTTCCTTGATTTCGATCTTCTTTGGATTTTCAATCACATCGATTGGCGTTGCGAGGATGCCTGCTTCCGGCTTCAGCTTGATGAGGCCGCTTGCTTCGAGAACGCGCAGCGCACGACCTTCATTCGATGGGTCGTTCGGCACGCCAACAACTGCGCCTTCTTTCAGTTCATCAAGGCTCTTGATCTTGCGCGAATAGATGCCGATTGGCCAGACAGCGGTGTAACCTGCAACGCTGATCTTGTAGCCGTGCTGCTTGATCTGTTCGTCAAGGTAAGGCTTGTGCTGGAAAGCGTTCGCGTCGATTTCCTTGCGTTCCAGCGCTTCATTTGGCTGGTTGTAATCGTTAAAGGTCACGCGCTCGATGTTGAGGCCGTGCTTCTTGCCTTCTTCGGCAACGACTTTCCAGACGTCTTCGTCTTCGCCGCCCATGATGCCGACCTTGATGGTCTTGTCTTCTGCGTGGCTTGGCGCGCTCGCAAAACCAACTGTGAGAGCTGCAGCGGTGAAAAGGGCAGCTTTCAGACCCGCGCGGCGGGTCAGCGAATAGCGGGAAAGGACTGACGACATTCTTATTTTCCTTGTCTAAAGTTTTTTGGAGAGCCGGTCCCGGAAAGTGATCATGTTAGATGATCTTTCTCCCCCTGCCCACCTTGATGCCGATAATTCCCGTTTGCACGGCAATAAACAAGGAAAATTATTTCAGCTTCACGAGATTCAGCGATTGTGAAATTGCGTTCGCAGCCCCGTGAGCGGATTGCCATTTCCGCTCACGGGGCTGACCGGAATCTGGTTCTAATAATTATCCGAAATAATCATCTGGGCGGCCTTCTCGGCAATCATCAACGTGGGTGAGTTTGTGTTGCCGGAGGTGATTCCTGGCATGACCGAGGCATCGGCCACGCGCAGTCCCTGAATGCCGTTAAGTCGCAGACGCGGATCGACAATCGCTTCAGCATCTACACCCATTCGGCAGGTGCCGACCGGATGGAAAATCGTGGTGCCGATATCGCCCGCTGCTTTTTCCAGCTGCCCCTGCGTTTCATAGCTTGGTCCGGGCTTGAATTCTTCCGGGCGATATTTCTGCAAAGGCGCCTGCGCCACGATATGGCGGGTGAGGCGGATGGAATCGGCTGCAACACGGCGGTCGCTTTCTGCGGAAAGATAGTTCGGCTGGATGGCCGGTTGGGTCCGGTGATCGGGGGACTTGATGTGGATCGAACCACGGCTGTCGGGGCGCAGATTACAGACGGATGCGGTAAAGGCCGGGAAGGGGTGGACGGCTTCACCGAATTTCTCAAGGCTCAGTGGCTGCACATGATATTGCAGATTCGCTGTTTCATAGGATGGGTCCGAGCGAGTGAAAACACCGAGCTGGCTGGGTGCCATCGACATGGGACCAGAACGACGCAGGAAATATTCAAGGCCGATCATGGCTTTGCCGAAGAGCTTGCTGGCTTTCTCATTGAGCGTTGGAATGCCGGTAACTTTATAAGCGCAGCGCAGTTGCAGATGATCCTGCAGGTTTTCCCCCAACTGTCTGCGTTCGAGTTTTACCGGAATGCCAGCCTGTTGCAGCACATCGCCACGTCCCACGCCTGAAAGCTCCAATATCTGCGGTGAGCCGACGGCACCTGCTGCCAGAATAATCTCGCGTTTTGCTTTGACGGTTCGGGTTGTCCCATTCTGATCGAAAGTGACGCCGGTTGCGCGCAGTTCTTCGATCTCGATGCGGCGAACATGGGCGCCGGTTTCAACGCGCAGGTTGGGGCGATCAAGGGCCGGGCGCAGAAAGGCTTTGGCCGTATTCCAGCGAACTCCGCGCTTCTGGTTGACCTTGAAATAGGACACGCCTTCATTGTCACCGCGATTGAAATCGTCGGTTGCTGGAATTCCGGCAGCAACTGCTGCATCACGAAAAGCATCCAGAATATCCCAATGCAGGCGAGCATTTTCAACGCGCCATTCGCCGCCTGCGCCATGCAGATCATCTGCGCCTGCGAAATTGTCTTCTGACTTTTTGAAGAAGGGCAACACGTCGTCCCAGCCCCAGCCGTCGCAACCGGCCTGTCGCCACAGATCATAATCGCGCGCCTGTCCGCGCATATAGATCATGCCATTGATTGAGGAGCAGCCACCAAGCACTTTGCCGCGTGGATAGCCCAGAGAGCGCCCATTCAGGCCTGCTTCCGCTTCGGTGGTGAAACACCAGTCGGTGCGCGGATTACCGATGCAATAAAGATAGCCGACCGGGATATGAATCCATGCGTAATTGTCTTTGCCGCCTGCTTCAAGCAGCAGCACGGAACGGTTCTTATCTGCGGAAAGGCGGTTCGCAAGGGCGCAGCCAGCCGTGCCCGCGCCAACCACGATGTAATCGTAGGTGTCGGTCATGATTTCATATCCAGTAAAAAGGTGGAGCCGCTATCTGATGAACATGCGGCTCCGCGAGTGCCGGTTATCCGAACAATTTCTTTCCAAGCCGCGATGCATAGAACTCGCCTACGATGCCTCTACGGAAGAGCAGAACGCAGGCCATGAAGATGACACCAGTGACGATCGTCACGGGGAAGTCCGAGGTTGCGAGATAGTTCTGAAGAGCGACTACGAAGGCTGCGCCGACGATAGGGCCGATCAGTGTACCGATGCCGCCAAGCAGCGTCATCAGGATCACTTCGCCCGACATCT
>NZ_BSQC01000018.1:12987-111827 GCF_030268145.1 Brucella sp. NBRC 12950 | reverse complement strand
AGTCGAGCAGCTGCGTCCCGACATGATGGGAGGCGAGGCGAGCCATCCTTATTCAAGGCTGCTGTTCTCGTCCGTCCCAAAACTCGATACCAACTGGCTCGATAACCTCAAACAGGAGCCGGTGCTGAGCGGCGAATTTCGCCGCAATTGAAATCGTTGCAAAGGCTTTGAAAGACTGTCTTTACAGCGATTGAATATCATCAGACGCGGGTGGTGCTATCAATTGGATCCAGATATCCGCGCTAGCGGCTGGAAATAGAAAACCTCACCTCTATTATTGCAGCGGTACCCGAACTCGAAGGATATGGACATTTAAACAGATTTTGGATCTGCTGAGGCAGTCTATGGCAAGATGTGACGGATCGTTGATTGCAACAAAGCCGCAGGTTCATCTAAGCTGCATCCCTAAAAGCGCAAAGCGGCTGTAGGTAAATGCGCGAAATAACAGATAGATAGAGCATTTCCGAGGTTTCAACGAAAACTGGAAATGCTCTAGCGGCTAGGAGACGCCTAAGAAGCTGTGGCGTATGGGGTTTAGATAGGCAGCCTTTGGCGGACCAACTGCGTCCAATAGGAACAACCCCAAGCGATAGCATCGTCGTTGAAGTCATATTTTGGATGATGGAGGTTAGCGCTCGGACCATTGCCGATATTGATCATCGCCCCGGGCACTTCATTGAGCATAAAAGCAAAATCCTCTCCGCCGAGTGTTGCTGGCATGTCGCGTGTGACATGGCCTATGCCCGCAACCGCTTCAGCGGCAAGAGCTGCGAGCTCGGTTTCATGCTCATGATTGACGGTAACTGGATAGTTGCGTTGATAATCTAGAGTGGCTTTCGCACCGAATGCATCGGCAATGCCCTGCACCGCACGGGTGAGGCGGTCTTCAATGTGATTGCGCACCTCTTCTCGTAATGTTCGCACTGTGCCGGTTAGTTTGAGAGACTGTGGGATGACATTGAAAGCATCGCCACCGTGAATTGTGGTGATCGAAATAACCGCAGAATCCAAAGGGTCAACGGTGCGAGCCGTCAGCGTCTGAATGGCCTGAATGAGCGCTGCGGTAACTGGGATCGGGTCGATCGTATGATGCGGAGACGCCGCATGCCCTCCGACGCCTTCGATCGTGATGTCAAGAACGTCCACTGACCCCATGATTGGGCCTGAATTGATGGTGAACTTGCCCACGTCGAGATTTGGGCGGTTGTGCATGCCATAAACTTCGTTGACCGGCCAGCGTTTGAAAAGTCCGTCATCGATCATGGCTTTTGCGCCGGCGCCGCCTTCTTCGGCAGGTTGGAAGATAACAATCACAGTGCCGTCGAAGGCTCTGCTTTTCGCAAGTTCGCGAGCGGCGCCCAAGAGCATTGTGGTGTGACCGTCATGTCCGCAGGCATGCATTTTTCCGGGGATTTTTGATGACCATTGTGCGCCAGTCTCTTCCAGGATGGGGAGTGCATCCATATCGGCGCGCAAAGCAACAGCCCGGCCTGAATTGTTGCTTTGGCCACGAATGACGCCGACCACGCCTGTGCCACCGATGCCTGTAACCACTTCGTCGAGACCCGCCGCACGCAGCGCTTCGGCGACTTTTTCAGCCGTGCTGTTTACATCGTAAAGCAGTTCAGGATTTTCATGAAGATCGCGGCGGAAGGCAATCAGATCATCAAGCTGGTTCGAAGTCCAATTTTCAACCGGCATCTCAGGCTCCTTGTTGTTTTGTCTCAAGGCTGTAACGGAAGTCGCAATGGCTTGCGCCTTGCATAATGGTTTGTGTGCGTTCCAATTTCATTTCTGGATTATAGCCGATGCAGAAATCACCATCGCGGTTACAAGACAGCAAATGGCCAATATGGCCAAGTCCCATCTCGCGATACATTTCCGAATAGCGGCAACGCTTCACATTAAAATCAAAGTAATCCTTGCCCTGTGACAACACATCGATTTCAAGGGCATTGTCTTTGGTCCAGAGCGGTAGGATATCGGCGAAGTCCTCGAGGTCGGGCGTATGCCCCAATTCCACAGCAAAATTCTTGCCTTGTTCTATAGCTGAACGGGATACGGCTTCCCCGATCACAGCCTGAGCTTCTTCTTCGCCTGACCGCGTGCGAAGAACCTCGTACACATTTTTTAGAACCAGCGCTTCGATGCGGCGTCGCTCGAGAATTGGAAGTTGATTCATGGGTCTACCTTTCACATGAATGTTCGACAGACTTATTTACAAATTCGGCTCAGTAAGATCCTTGCGCCGCAACCATGCGAGATAGAAGGGCGCAATCCTGCGTGCGATTTTGTGCAGCGGTAGCGGCGCGGGCTCGGATATTGGTAGGGCAAGGTCTTGCAACGGCTCGCCATCCAAGGCGCGAGCCAGTTCACGTCCGAGCGCGGTGCCCAGCGCCACGCCACGACCATTGCAACCGATCCAGGCCCAGCCATCGGTCCCGAGCTGATGAACACGGGGGAATCTGTCCCATGTCATGCCGATATAACCACTCCAGACATGGGTCATTTCGGGTGCGCCAAGAGCTGGAAAGGCTTCTGCCAGATTGCGCGCCGCTTTTTGCTTGACGCGCTCTGCGACATTGTAGTCGCCCATTACCACACCGCCCGTGATCAGGCGGTTGCGTGCATCATAGCGAAAGAAGCGCAGATCGCCACGCGTATCGGATACGGCTTGACGACCGGGAAGGATGCTTGCACGCAGCGTATCGTTGAGGGGTGCTGTTGCCATTTGCCATGACAGAACGGGGACAATTGTCCTCGCAAGTCTCGGTGCGAGCTGTTCGCGGATTTCGCCTGTATAGGCGTTTGTCGCGAGCAGGAAGCCTTTGGCGCGGACAACAGAACTATTAGCGCTTACTTCCCAGTGATCGCCTTTGCGTTCATAGGAGGTTACAGGGCTTCTCTCGTAAATTATGGCTCCATGGCGTTCGGCCGCTGCTGCAAGGCCTCGGGCCAGAGCCAGAGGGTTGATGTGGCCACCTGTCGGGTTGAACATCCCGCCATACCAAAAGTCGCTGCCCAGAAGCTTCGAAGTCGAGGCGCTGTCGAGATATTGAGTAGGAAAGCCAAACCGCTTCCATGCTTCGACACGCGCTTGCGAGAGTTTTACCCGTCCAGAGGAATGTGCCGGCTGAAACCAACCTGTTTGCTCAGCCTCAGCCTCGATCTTTTCTTCGCGTACGATTGAAAACAGAATATCGGCACTGTTGCCAATCAGCTTGGCGAAGCGTTCCCCTGACGACCCGTATCGTTTGGTGATTGCATCGGGTTCTGCCGCAGTCATCGTGGGAATGACCTGACCATTATTGCGTCCCGATGCTCCCCAACCCACCGCTTTGGCTTCCAGCACGATGACGCGCTTACCGCGTTTGGCAAGATGCAGGGCTGCTGAAAGTCCAGTGAAGCCGCCTCCAACGATCACGACATCGGCTTCTGCGTTGCTGATCAGTGGCTGGGTCAGGTTACGGGCAGGGGCGGTTGCCGCCCAGATGGACGGAGGGAACTCAACTTTTTCCATGATATCTGGCGCCTTCATTCTTTGCTGACCAAGCGGGGTGGCGTCCAGTTCTTGCCGGGGATCGAGGCAAGGAGACGCTGGGTATATTCATGCTGTGGATTGGCAAAGACGTCAGCCGTTGCGCCGGTTTCAGCAATTTCGCCCTTCGACATCACAATCACGCGGTCGCAAAGCTGGGCTGCAACGCGCAGGTCGTGTGTTACGAACAACAGTGACAAGTTCAATCTTTCGCGCAGATCGGCCAACAGTCGCAGAACTTGTGCCTGAACGGAGACATCAAGCGCCGAGACTGGTTCATCGGCTACGATAACGCGGGGTTCGAGTGCCAGTGCACGGGCGATGCCGATGCGCTGACGCTGACCGCCAGAGAATTCATGAGGGAAACGATCTGCAGCTGCGGGTGACAGCTCGACCAGTTCGAGCAATTCACGAGCTTTCGCATGGGCTTGCTTTTTGGGTACACCGTGAACGATCGGCCCCTGTGCAATCAGATCGACGACACGCCGGCGTGGGTTAAGCGATGCCATGGGGTCCTGAAAGACCATTTGGATATCTTTGCGCATGGTGCGTACATCGCGTGTATTCGCGCTAAGAAAGTCACGGCCGTTCAGATTGACGCTGCCGCCGTCGGCTTGAAGAAGGCGCGTGACAATGCGCGAAACTGTGGTTTTTCCTGATCCGCTTTCACCAACAACGCCTAGG
This sequence comes from Brucella sp. NBRC 12950, assembly GCF_030268145.1. Taxonomy (NCBI): domain Bacteria; kingdom Pseudomonadati; phylum Pseudomonadota; class Alphaproteobacteria; order Hyphomicrobiales; family Brucellaceae; genus Brucella; species Brucella sp. NBRC 12950. Next base: position 107,605 of record NZ_BSQC01000018.1, on the reverse strand, counting down.
GTTTCACCTTGGCGAAGTTCGAAAGACAAGTCTTTGACAGCAGGCACTGCGCTTCGCTTTGCGCTGAACAATCCACCCTGCGCCTTAAATGTCTTGCTCAGGTTGCTGGCTTTTAAAATGACAGGCTGACTCTCACCGGATGATGTTACTTCGGGTGGTGTCAGCGCCGGAACCGAAGCAATCAACGCTTTGGTATAAGGGTGCTTGGGATGATTGAGGACTTGCTCGGCCACCCCTTCTTCGACCAGTTCGCCAAGACGAAGTACTGCGACACGGTCGGCGATTTCCGCCACCACACCGAAGTCATGGGTGATGAACAAAATACCTGTATTGTGCTGGTGCTGAAGATCACGGATCAGTTTGAGGATTTGTGCCTGTGTTGTGACATCGAGGGCTGTGGTCGGCTCATCTGCAATAATCAGACGGGGCTTCAAGATCAGCGCCATGGCAATCATGACACGCTGGCGCTGACCGCCGGAAATCTGATGCGGATAAGCATTATAAGCCGATTCCGGATCAGGGATTTTGACTTCAGCCAGCATGTCCAGAACGGCTGCGTGACGTTCCTTGCGGCCAAGCTTGGTGTGCAAACGCAGCACCTCGTCGATTTGCCAGCCGACAGTCTTTTGGGGATTAAGTGCGGTCATCGGCTCTTGAAAAATCATTCCAATCCGATCACCGCGAAGCTTCTTCATGTCGGCTTCGCTGAGCGTGTAAAGGTCGATGCCTTCGAGCCGGATGGAACCGTTCGTGACACGAACATGCGGCTCGGGCAGCAGGCGCATGATCGCGCCGGCTGACAAAGATTTGCCTGAGCCGCTTTCGCCCACCAGACAGACGATCTCACCTGGTTTGACGCTCAATGTCAGATCCTGCAGTGCGAAGGGGCGATCTGCGCCTTCAGGCAGCGCAATTTGCAGGTTGTTAATTTCAAGAACGGGTGCCGCAGTCATTTCTTTTTCTGCCTTGGATTAAGCGCGTCGTTCAGCCCTTCGCCCAGCAGGCTGAAGGATAGCACAGTGAGCAGAATAGCTATTCCCGGAATGACCGAACAGAACCAGTCGGTGCGCAAAACGGCACGGCCCTGACCGATCATGTTGCCCCAGCTGGCATAGTTTGGATCGCCAAGATTGAGGAATGCGAGTGCACTTTCCATCAAAATGGAGGTTGCCATGACAACCGACGCAAAGACGACGACGGGCGGTAGGGCATTGGGCAGGATTTCACGAAAGATGATTGAAAGATTGCCGACCCCAAGATTGCGGGCTGCATCGACGAATTCGCGATTGCGCAATGCCATAAATTCTGCACGTACCATGCGAGCCGGTGCTGTCCAGGAAACGATACCGATACAGAGGATGATGTTTTCAATAGAGGAACCGAAAATTGCGACGAGGGTTAGCAGCAGAACGAAGCTCGGAACGGTTTGGAAGGCTTCTGTCACGCGCATTAGCGCGTCATCGATCCAGCCGCCATAATAGCCGGCGACCGCACCGATTATTATACCGATGACAATCGAAATCAGTGTGGCAACGACACCAATGAGCAATGAGATGCGTGCGCCGTGAAAGATGCCGGCCATGATATCGCGGCCAAGTTGATCTGTTCCAAGCGGCGTTGCCGCATTGACAAACGGCCATGTGAGAGGGTCGCCTACGCGGCGCAGAGGATCCCCGGGTGTAATGACATCGGCAAAGATTGCGATCGCCACTACGGCAGCGAAAAGAATGAGCCCCAGGACTGCAGCGCGGTTGCGGCTAAAACGCTGCCATAAAATCCGAGAGCGAGAATCTTTGGGACGGGGAAGAGAAAGATCTTGCGACGTCATGACAATTCAATCCTGGAGTCTAACCGCGCATAGATGAGGTCGGTGATGAAATTAACGAGCACCACCAGTATCGAGCACAAAAAGATAATACCCATCAGCGTGTTGAGGTCGCGTTTGATTACCGAAGTGTAGGCAAGTTGACCGAGGCCGGGCAGCGAGAAAATGGTTTCGATCACGACTGAACCGCCAAGGACCGTTGAGAACTGAAGTCCAAGCAGGGTTACCACGGGAAGAAAGGCGTTGCGCATGATGTGATGGAACATCAGTCGCGCACCGCTCGCGCCCTTCGCGCGTGCCGTGCGAACATAGTCGAGATCTTCGACTTCCAGAACACTGGTACGCATGAGCCGCATATAAAAGGCAACGTAAATCAGCGACAGTGCTGTTGTGGGCATTACCATATGAACTGTGATGTCCCAGACATTCTTCCAGCCCGAATAAAAGCCACCAATTGTTTTGTAGCCGCCAACAGGCAGCCAACCGAGTTTCACGGAAAAGACAAACATCAGTATGAGGCTGAGGAAGAAGCTTGGCATCGCGTAGCAGATGAGGCCGAGGGTCGAGATCGCATTATCAGTCAGCGAATAGGCGCGGCGCGCTGCAAAAGCACCAAGCGCGATACCGAAGATAAATGCGACGGACAATGACGAAATCATGAGCAGCAATGTGGGCATGAGGCGGGACATCAGGACGTCAACCACCGGCAACTCATAGACGTAGGACCATCCAAAATCGAACTGCGCTAGCTTGGTCATGTAGATTGAGAGTTGCACCCATATTGGCTGATCAAGACCATATTCGGCCCGCAAATTAGCGACAAATTGAGGGTCAGCGCCGCCCATGTCGCCGACAAGGGCATCGACCGTGTCGCCAGGGGCAAGCTTAATCAGAAGGAACGAGCCGATCATGATGAGAAGAATGACCGGTATCGCCTGCAAGATACGCCGGAGGGCAAAACTCAGGATTGGAGGCAGGGACATTGGGAATTATCCTGCAGATATTCAGACGCAGTTTTTGCTGTCGGGAGGAAAAAAAGCTGTTGCCGTATATCGGCAACAGCCTGATTGCGTTTATTGATCGATCCAGAGATCGTACCAGCTCGAAGAATCCCATCGCGGAGTATTGTGATGGTTCTTGAGCGCTTTGTTGGTGACACCGACGAACGGATGTTCGATGGCGAAGATGACAGGAAGGTCTTTCATCTCAAGTTTCTGGATCTGATGGTAGAGATCGGCGCGTTTTGCCGGGTCAAGCTCGGAGGCAGCCTGATCAATCAACTGATCCATCTCGTCGGATTTATAATCAAACTGGTTCGACCATGCCGTTCCGGCGGGAGCGCCCGAGCGCAGCCAGACAGTTGTGGAAACGGCCGGGTCGGAGCGGAACTGGTGCCAGCCGCTTGCCGTATCGAAATCGTGGTCGCGATAAACGCCGTTGAGAAAACCTGGGGCGTCGTTGGTAAGCAGTTGCACGTCGATACCGACTTCCTTCATGGCCTGTGCGTAGTACTCGGCCCAAAGCTGCGTGTATTCGCCCCATGGCGCAGGGCGGTGGCGCAGCTTGAAACGAATGCCGTCCGGACCAGCTGGATAGCCAGCTTCATCGAGTAGCTTCTTTGCCTTTTCGACGTCATAGGCATAAGTCTCGACATCGTCGGTGTAATTTGCGCCGCCTGAGCTTGGGATTGGACCGCGGCCTGGCTTTGCATAGCCACGCATGATGTTTTTGATCGCGAAATCGATATCAAGAGCGTGATAGATTGCCTGACGCACTTTCAGATTTGCGAGGATGGGATTGCGCAGGTTGAACTCAATGGTCGAATGCGCGACGTTGTTTTCGAAGCCCTTGGTTCCAGTGTCAAAGCGGCCGTCTTTCTCAAGGCGCTCGGTATCTGACATGGAAATTCCATTAAAGGCGGTTTCCATCATTTCACCTGCTTCAAGCGCCGCGGCTGCTGCAGCTTTATCGGGCATGAAGCGCCAGATGACACGATCAAGATAAGGGTATTCCTTGCCGCGCCAATAGTCATCGTTGCGCTCGGCAATAATGTGCTGTCCGCGCTCGTATTCAACAAATTTGAACGGTCCGGTACCCACGGGTGCTGAATTGTATTTATTCTTTAAGATGTCGGTGCCTTCATAAAGATGCTTTGGCACCGGATGACCAAGGTCCGGCATCGCTGCGACCAGCAATTCCAGTGGCATCGGCTTCGAATAGCGGAAAACAGCGGTATGTGGATCGGTGCAATCGACGGCTTCGAGATTGGCTTGAAGTGTCGTCGAATAGTTAAGCAGCTTTTTCCAAAGGTTCATTGCGCTAAAGGATACATCATCACAGCTGAACGGTTGGCCGTCATGCCAGCGCACGTTTTCACGCAGCTTGAAAGTGATAGCCTTGCCGTCCTCAGAAGAAGACCAGCTCGTTGCCAGCACTGGCACATAGCCTTCATAAGTGCGATCGATGAGTGGCTCCATAATTCGTCCAGTAATCTGGTAGACGCCGGTGGAGGCGCGCAATGCCGGATTAAGAACACCTTGCTCGGTGTTCATATGGACGATCACCGAGCCGCCGCGCTTTATTTCTTCCGCGTGGCTTGGCGCCGACGCGATCGAAAAAGCGGCGAGAAACAGGCCAAGGCCAGCTTTTTTGATATGCATTCTCTGTTCCCCTGAAGGACGTTGAGGGAGGGCTTTCATGCCTCTTTTCCCGCACCGGCCGATATTGTTCAAGCCCTTGAAACTGCTCAAAAAGCTGCTTCAAGGTGCAAATATTCCACACAAGCACAACCATGCTAGAATCTGCGGCTAACTTGTCAAGATAAACTAAGAAATCTCTCAATATTGGTAAAAAATACCGCATGGACGGTGTTAATAAGTGTCGAATTTCAGAGCTGTAGCGGGGTAAAATTGCTAATACCGGGGTCTGCGAGTGGGTTAGGCGAAAAAAAATCCTAACCGGAGTAAAATTTTTGCTCAAAATATCTGCTTTTGAACTTGCAAAAGTGCCGTGGCGTATCTCTTATCGACCATCCGTGCTGTAGCGTGAACCAAACGCGCTTAGATGAATTGAAAGGACCTGTTTGCATGACCCATCCCGTCAAAGGTGTCGATCACGTTTTTATTCTCGTCAACGATCTGGACAAGAGCGCGGAACACTATCGACGTTTGGGGTTCACGTTGAGCCCACGCGGTCTTCACAGTAAGGAAAAGGGCACTGGTAACTATACGATCATGTTGCCGGACGACTATTTTGAACTTCTCGGGATTGTGAATGAGACGCAAGGAAACCTTCATCAACGGCAAAGGCTCGCTGATCAGGGAGAGGGGCTTCACGCTATCGCTTGTCGAATTGACAATGCGCGCGAGGCTAAAGCGGAACTCGCGGCTCTTGGCATTCAAACAAGCGAGGTCGGTGCGTTCCAACGTCCAGTAGAGTTGCCCAAGGGTGGCGAAGGTATCGCCGCGTTTGAAACTGTTTCGTTCAATGATGACGAGGTCCCTCAGGGCATGGTCTTCATGTGTCAACATAAGACACGCGACACTGTGTGGCTGCCTGAACTTCTCGAACACGAAAACGGTGCGATCGCGCTTTCAGCCATTGGTTTGATTTCAGCGGACCCGCAAGCTGCAGCGCGCGGGTTTGCTCGTTTGTATGGGGAAGGCAAAGTTACAGCCGACGCCCCATTGCGGGTGCACACCGGTTCAAATTCAGCCGACATTATCGTTTACAGTCGCGAGCAGGCTGAGCAAACTTACGGTAATGAGGCTGTAAGCAAAGTCCCCAATGCTGCATTCGCCAATCTTGTTATTAAGGTGAGCGATCTGAGTAAATCGCGCTCGGTCTTGGATGCAAACGGGATCACTTATAAGGCGCAGCAGGATAGCATTGTTGTTGACCCGGACGATGCAAATGGCGTGATCCTGGAGTTTCTGCAGGTATAAACGTGGTGGAAACACAAAATAGGTTTTGAATTCTTGGCGGCGACATCGAGGAATCCAAAATTCCGCCAGAGTCGCCGCATTTTTAATGTGAAGGCCCTTTAGTCGTTATCGTTTTTGGAGTGTGCACCAAGATACTTCCAAAAATTCTCCGCTCCGACTGGGAGTGGTGTGTGATGACGCAGGATCCGAATATCCACCGTCAGGCTCCAATAAGGGTCCGCCGAGGCGGGCACGATTTCCCCGCGCTGCAATTCGTCATGGATAAGACTTTCAGGAAGCCACGTCATGCCCCATCCTGCCTGCAACATCGATTTGAGGCCGATTGACATTGTATTTTCATGAACAGTTTTGCGGGAAAAAGTTGGTCCGCTCGCAAATTTTTGGGCAAGCGCGGCTCCAAAAAACGAAACTTCTCCATAACTAAGATAGGGAAGGGGCGTTCCGTTTGTTATAGCGTAGTCGAGAACCGGTCCGTCGCTCGAGGGCAATGATACGGGGATCAATCGTTCCGTGCCCAGAAGAATAGAGGGGAAACGCTCTTTGTCGATAAAGCTTGGCACCGAAGGATGTGCATAGGTCAGGAAGAAGTCAACTTCGCCCTCAGTGAGGGTTGCGATGTTGTCTTCAAAGCCGCCGCGATCAGGTGCGAGTTGTGAATTGATCTCGCCTGCTGTCTCTTGGATGCCCCTTAGCCAATGCGGAAAGAATGTCACCGTCAGCGTATGCAATGCGGAAAATCTGAGCGGCGGGTTTTTGCCTCGGCGGCTGGGTTGAAGACTTTTACGTGTTGCATAAAATTGTCGTACGGTTTCCTGTGCGACCAGCAGAAACTCTTTTCCTTCGCGGGTGAGATGAGTTGGAAATGTCGCGCGGTTTACAAGAGACGCGCCTAACCAAACTTCGAGTTGTTTTATCCGTCGAGAGAACGCCGATTGGGTGACGTTCCGTGCTTCTGCTGCACGCGAGAAGCTCGACGTCGATGCGAGCATGATGAAGTCTTCGAGCCATTTCAATTCCATCAGTGCACCTAAGCATCTAGCGCGCAGGACTTTTGAACGCTTTCAGCGTTGCAACTCTCACTCACCTATACATCTTTGGGTATTGGATCGCTATGCAAATCTTGCATAACGATTTGAAAACATAGCATTGGCCAGCATTACTCAATCGCCTTAGCGTCCAGATATCAAAAAAGGGCACGGTGAGGACGCAGCGTGGGCAGAATAATTTATCTAAACGGAGCATTGGTCGACGAGAGCGACGCCAAGGTTTCGGTCTTTGATCGCGGCTTTCTTTTTGGCGATGGAATCTACGAAGTGAGCGCTGTCATTGACGGGCGACTTGTGGATAATGATCTCCACTTAGCGCGCCTTGAACGGTCATTAAAAGAGCTCGACATTGCGCTGCCTCTATCACAGGCAGAAATACACGCCGCACAAATTCAACTGATCCGCAGGAACAAACTTGAAGAGGGTGTGGTTTATATTCAGGTAACGCGCGGCGAAGCCGAGCGGGATTTCGTTTACTTAGACGGGATCAAACCGAATGTGATCATGTTCACACAACCGAAGAACCTCACATCTGCGGCCTCTGTCCGCGACGGGGTTCGCGTCGACGTTGCCGCCGATACACGATGGGCTCGGCGCGATATCAAGACGGTGATGCTACTTGCGCAGGTGATGGCGAAGAAAAAAGCCAAGAGCCAAGGCTATCACGAAGTTTGGCTGGTGGAGGACGGATTTGTGACCGAGGGCGCATCTTCCACGGCATTTATCGTTACCGATGACAATGTGCTTATTACACGCCCGAATTCGCACGCTGTGCTTCCTGGTTGCACACGGCGCGCAGTCCTTAAAATCGCTCAAGAACACAATCTTAAAATCGAGGAACGTTTGTTCAGTATCGACGAAGCGAAGGCTGCGAAGGAGGCGTTTCTTACGAGTGCCTCGAGCTTTGTGACACCCGTTATCGGTATTCAGGAACATGTAGTGGGCGATGGCGTCCCTGGCCCTCATACGCGCCGGCTTCAGGAAATTTATATGGATCTCGCCCGCAAAGGGGCAGAACGGGTTCTCTAACCTCATAATACAAGAAAGTAAGAGGGGAATATGAAAGTAAGAAAGCTTTTAACTGCAACGATGTGCGGCGTCGTTGCTGTGGGGATGGCTTCACTGGGAAGTTTATCTGCGGCAATGGCTGCGACTGAAGGGTATGGGGACTGTCCGCTCCTGGGTGAAAAGGCGACGGCAAAGATTACACCCGCGGTCGCCGATCAACTCACCGTAATTATCAATTTGCCAGCACTTGGCCAATTCAACGGTGATACGCCTGAAACGATCAAGGATGGTTACGAATTCTGCATGGCCGTCAACATCGCGCATCGGCTGGGGCTTGAGAAGGTCAAGCTTGTGAATGCGTCGTTTGACTCTATCGTTGCAGGGCAAAACAAGGATTACGATATCGCATTGGCGCTGATTTCGGTTACTGAACCGCGCAAAAAAGTTGTTGATTTCTCAGCGCCCTATATGAATTCCGATTACGGCGTTGCTTCGCGCAGCGACAAGCCGCTAGGGGAGGCCGACATGCGGACCGGAAAAATCGGAACGCAGGCCGGCACGACGCTGGTGCCTTTCGCGCAGGAGACGCTGCAGGTTAAAAGCCTGGACGTCTACGACGACACCGCATCTATGTTTACCGCGCTTGCGGCTGGCAAGGTCGATGCGGTTATGACCGACCTCTCGATCATTCTCGGACAGGTGAAAAACTCGAACGGCAAGCTTTCTGTCGTTGGCAAATATGCGTCGGGCGGTGAGACAGCGGGGATTTACCCCAAGGGTTCGGAAAACAAGAAAGTTATCGATCAACTGATCGAGGACATGGGTAAAGACGGAACGCTAAAGAAACTTGAAGCTGCGTATTTGTTGCCCTCGTGGGGAACCTCGCCGGCCGATGTTCCGCTTTGGAAGCCATAAAGCAACGCTGACGGATTGCGAACGCAGCTTTTCGTCGTTCTGTTTTCGATAATACCGCGGAGCATCCCCAACGTCGGATGCCCCGCATTTTTTCAGCGAGAATTCACATGTCCTATCCGGCACCCGAAGCGAGCGCTGAACGCGCTTTGCAATGGCGCACTCGCAACCAGGTCCGCACCCATCGCAACCGGTCGTGGTTCGCATTTGCGTTTTCGTTCTTTACCTTGTTGGTCAGCGGCCAAACACTTTACAGCGTGACGACCTATACGATCTCCCAAGGCTGGTCTGCAAAAGTTGTCCTATTCGTGGGTGCGTTGCTCTTTGTGGTACCGCTCGGCGTCTTGGCATTTTCATGGCGCGCAGTACAGTTCTCAGCAAAGTCCGCAAAAAGCTCCGATATTTACAAGGGGCGCGAACTGGGTGCTCTGGCATCAGATGTATCCTGGCAGGCGCTTTCCTACGCGGTCGCATTATTAATCGTCTGCGCCGGTGCTTGGTTCATGATTGTCAACGATGCAGCGGTAAGCCGTACATTTTTTGACGTCAATCTGATCGTCAGATCGGCAACAACCATCCTACGGGCTTTTGGCACGAATATCGTTATCTTTGTCGTGTCTGCAGTTCTGATCCTGTGTTGGGCGCTCATTATTGCAATCGCCCGGACGCTTCCAGGAAAAGCGGGTAGACCAATCCGCATTCTTGCTACTTTCTATAGCGACTTGTTTCGCGGTTTGCCGGCAATTATCACGATCTATCTGATCGGCTTCGGCTTACCTCTTACTGGTTTGCCCGTCCTCAAAGATTTGTCGTCAAACGCTTATGCGATCATCGCGCTCACTCTGACTTATGGCGCATACACGTCGGAAGTTTATCGCGCGGGCATTGAGAGTGTACATCCAAGCCAAATCGCAGCGGCCCGTTCGCTGGGGCTCTCTTATGTTCGGACCATGCGCTATGTTGTTGTTCCTTTGGCTGTGCGGGGGATTATTCCGCCTTTGATGAACAACTGCATCAGTTTGCAGAAAGATACAGCACTAGTCGCAATTATCGGTACGATTGATGCTTTCAACCAGTCGAAGATTATAGCCAGCAATTATTTCAACCTGTCTGCAGTAACGACCGTCGCCATACTCTTCATCTTGATCACGATCCCACAGGCTCGTCTCGTTGACCGCTTGATTGAACGGGATCGCAGAAAAATGCGTTCGAGCATGTAGGAGAAAGACCATGGCACTCGTTGAAATAGACAAAGCAGTCAAGCGTTACGGCGCTTTGGAAGTTCTCTCAGGGATTAGTCTGAATATTGAGCAGCATCAGGTAGTGTGCCTTATCGGACCTTCGGGTTGCGGAAAATCCACGTTGCTGCGCTGCATCAATCGGCTCGAAACAATCGACGCCGGTGAGATACGGTTGCATGGCGATCGAGTGACTGGGCCCGGCGTGGATTTGGATATTTTACGTCGCGAAATTGGTATCGTGTTCCAAGGCTACAATCTATTTCCCCATATGACAGTGATGGAGAACGTGACACTCGGGCCCACAAAAGTTCTGGGCATGCGCGCCCATGAAGCGCGAGAGAAAGGCTTGGCACTTCTCGCGCGCATCGGGCTTGATCACAAAGCGAATGAATATCCTGATAGGCTGTCCGGCGGTCAACAGCAGCGTGTGGCAATAGTGCGCGCTCTGACTATGGATCCCACGCTTCTCCTGCTTGACGAGATAACCTCCGCGTTGGATCCTGAGTTGGTATCCGAAGTGCTGGACATTGTTCGGGATCTGGCCACCAAGGGGATGACAATGGTTTTGGCCACACACGAGATGGGGTTCGCGCGCGAAGTTGCGGATAAGGTCTGCTTTTTGCAAAGCGGTAAGGTCTACGAGGAGGGGCCGCCGTCACAGATCTTTGGCAGTCCGCAGGGAGAGCGTACTCAAGCCTTCCTCAAGCGAATAATCGAAGCCGGAAGACTTTAATCGTGAACTATTGTGAAACACAAAGGGTATGGCAATGACGGGAACGGCGCGCGACTTCGGAATCGTCTGCGGTGTTATGCCAACAGGTTCTAGAAATTCGATTACCGACGTTCCGGGTGTGATGGTCGGTCATTACACTTTACGCGAGGGAGACGTGAATACCGGTGTTACAGCCATTCTTCCCCATGACGGCAATTTGTATCGTAACAAAGTCATGGCTGCTTGCGAAATTATCAACGGCTTTGGCAAGAGCACCGGTCTCATACAGGTTGAAGAACTTGGAACACTTGAAACGCCGATATTACTCACCAACACTTTTGGTGTTGGCACATGTGCGAACGCCCTCATCAGGAACGCTATTACGACCAATACGGATATTGGCCGAAGCACGGCAACTGTCAATCCAGTTGTTCTGGAATGCAATGACGGTCCGCTGAACGATATTCAGGCAATGGCCATCACAGAAGATCATGCGCGTTTTGCATTGAAAGCTGCAAGTTCCGATCTGGCACAGGGGAATGTTGGAGCGGGCACAGGAATGACGTGTTTCGGTTTCAAGGGCGGGATTGGCACAGCATCCCGCAAATTTGAGTTGAACGGAAGCACTTATCACATTGGTGTTTTAACCCTGACCAATTTTGGCCGTGCTGGCGATCTTTTGCTGCCGGACGGGCGACATCCGTCGCCCGACGCAGAAGCAGAAGCTGAGAAAGGTTCAGTCATTGTTGTGTTAGCTACCAACGTTCCTTTAGAACACCGGCAGCTTAAACGCGTTACAACGCGATGCGGCGCTGGCCTGGCTCGTCTCGGCGCTTTCTGGGGGCACGGAAGCGGTGATATAGCGATTGGCTTCTCCACTGGTTCCACGTTTAACCACGACGAGAAAAGCGATTTTATATCAATTGCGCTATTGAATGAGAACCGCATTGATACGCTGTTTCGTGCTGCAACAGAAGCGACGCAAGAGGCAGTATTGAACTCAATGTGTGCAGCAGAATCTGTGACTGGTCGCGCGGGTAATACTCGTCAATCGCTGGCTGACTTTCTCCGAAAGAGCTAAGCTCGTGATCTAGCGTCCTCAAAGCCAAGGTAAAAAAATGAAAAATAGGCCTAGAATTGCAGTGATCATGGACGAAAACACTAGTGCTGGCGGCGATCGATATGAGACGTCGAAACACTATTTCTCCGCTATTGGGCGCGCGGGAGGAGTTCCTTTTGGAGTTCCCTATTTAGCGGATATTGTAGACCGGGTTATCGAGGAATTCGACGGCTTTCTGAGTGTGGGAGGACGGATCCAATTTCCAAACGATTGGTATGTTGATGGTGATCGGTCTGCTTATCCTTTTTCCGATCGGTTTGCGATTGAACTTGCATTGATGGAAGGCTTTCTTGCGCACGACAAAGCTGTGTTGGGAATCTGCAACGGCATGCAGATGCTAGGATGCCTAAATGGCTGTCGAATGGTTTCTGACGTTTACGCATCTTGGCCCGATGCAATCATGCATGACCGGCGTGACTTTATGCACGGTGTTGTGGTTTCGCCGGGGACGAGAATGGCAGGTATATTTGGGTCGCAGGCGTTTACTGTGAACACCTTCCATCGTGAAGCACTGGTCGAAATCTCTAACGATGTCGTTGTTTCTGCCCGCGCAACCGACGGCGTGGTGGAAGCGATTGAGATCCCGTCTCAATCATTTGCGGTTGGACTTCAATGGCATCCTGAACGCCTTGATCCAGCTGAACACCCAGGAGCCCGCATTTTTGACGCCTTCATAAGTGCTGCGAACGAAGCCGAACGTTAGAAGCTGAACACCTGTTTGCAGGACGGCATTAAGTACAGAAGGACGTTAAGGAGGAAGCATGAAAATATTTATTTCCGCCGATATGGAAGGAACCGCCGGCATTCTGTCCTGGGACGAAGCACAACACGGTCACCGCGATTATAACGAGTTTCGGGAATTGATGACACGGGAGGTGGTTGCTGCATGTGATGGCGCGCGAGCCGCTGGAGCCAGGGAAGTATTAATAAAAGATGCCCACGACACCGGTCGCAATCTAATCCTCGATCGATTGCCAGAATACGCGAAAGTGGTTCGCGGGTGGTCAGGGCATCCAGATTCGATGATGTTCGGTCTGGATGACGATTTTGCCGGGGCGCTATACATCGGTTATCATTCGAAAGCAGGCACTGAATCGAATCCGCTTGCTCATACATTTAATCTGCGAATTTCGCGACTTACGCTGAATGAAGAGGTTGTCTCGGAATTCACGATCAATGCACTTTGTGCTGCGCGATATAACGTTCCCTCGCTCTTTCTTTCCGGGGATGCCGGCATATGCGCTGATGCAGAGAAGCTCGTTCCCGGGATAACAACTGTGGAGACAATGCAAGGACATGGAGCGGCCTCGATATCGATCGCGCCGACTGCAGCGTGCATCGCTATTCGAGAAGGAGTTGAGGCAGCAATTCGCGACCGAACTTCCGTTTCCGTTCCTGCCATCGCAGCCTCGCTCAATCTTATGATAGAATTCAACAATCCGTGCGACGCCTATCGCGCGTCATGGTATCCGAATGCGAGACCCTCGGGACCAAGATGTGTGACATTTGAGGCAACAGATTATTTCGAGATCCAAAGGGCTTTACGTTTCATGAAAAGCTGAGTGAAGCGAGAGTGATTGGGATGGTTCGTATTGCCCCTACTCGGTAGCAACTGCCAGCTTTGACTGGCTTTGTCCAGCGCGCGTCGGCGTAACAAGGATTGAACATGCACTTCTCCTCCCGGAGAGGAAGTCGCGCAGGTTTTCAGTCACCAGCTGTGTTGAAATACGACCTATGCCGTATGGGCCTCTGCATCAAAATCGCTTCATATATATGAGATGTTGCGATAGCGCCCGCACATCGATTTATAATCTGGCGTAAGCTGGCTTAGTCAGCAAAGGAGGAATGATGAAGACTATGGCTCTATTGGTTGTTGGTGCAATCATGGTGTCAGGCTCCGCATTTGCGGCTCAGACAACTGATGGTAGGAAAGGAAACCATTCTGTCACACTAGACGGTTCACCTGCAGTTATAGTGGCTGCGGGACAGCAGCGCGCCGGACGCCTGAGTGGATCTTCTTTGGGTGGCAAGACAATTTTTGGCAGTTGATTAGTTTGCCTCGTTCAATCGAGGCAGACTTTTCCACACCGGTATCGCGTGGAGAGCAGGTCTTTGGTTTGCTGTAGTTACAACTGCATTGATGATGGTGCGTGTTTCGCCGCTTTATTTGACCAAGCGGTGCGGGGCGATGATCATGCCGACGTGAGGTAGGTGGAACTGTCCATCGCGAGCTCTTAAAAATTGTTTGGAAATTTCGCCCCAACCGAAAAATTCACGATCTTGCGAGATGGGACGAAAGAATAGCAAGTGGGTAGCGATAGCCAATCCGTTCTTAGAGAGCGGTTACATTTTCGGCTTTCGATTTGCCTGTTTTGCGATCTTGGCCGACATCGTAGCTGACTCTCTGGCCTTCGCGAAGGGGGCCGCCGTCCGCTAGGGCTGTGACATGTACGAAGACATCAGCGCCGCCACTTTCTGGTGTAATAAAGCCAAAGCCTTTATCCTGGTTGAAAAATTTTACTGTTCCCGTAGCCATTATTTCCTCGTTCACTCGTTAATGCCGATCTTTTCTACACGGCTATAAACTTCGTAGCAATAACAGATCTGTAGTCAAATATTTAAATCCGACGTGCACTCTGGTCTTTTAAGAATATGCTTTTAAATGGGCACCTGAAGTGGAAGAAGCGGACGTATGTCTACCTAAAATTCCGGCAGCTGGACCTAGAGATCACCCACTTCATTTTATCGCTTCTGTTACACGAATGTCGGCGCAATTCGTGATCGTTGAATAGAAGAGATGACCATTCACAAAAGTCTCAATTTACAAATGGACGTTGATGGGTGTTGCGAGTTCAGTCACGACATCGCAGTTCATGCGATTTTTGAGATTTTCGCAGTCCGCTATTCAATAGCGATGGTCTATTCTGTTAGTTCAAGTGACCTCTGGTTTTCGTCCTTGCTTTACTTCGCGTTGAGACATTTTCAGACCAAAAGCGCAGGGTTGAGAGGTCTCATGTGCTGCGACGAAAACTCGCCTTATATTCAGTAACAACCGCGATATGGCCATAAGGTTCAACCATAAAAGCGGAAGCTCCAGTGTGAACGGTGCGGTTTTGGATAATCGGGCCTCTCATAGGGATCGTAAGGCCGCGCGTCCGGGTTGTTATAGGGGTCGTATGGCCGGGGATCGGGACTGCTATTGGGATATGGGTTGTAATAGTGCGGATAGCGCGGGATCGGCCTCCATCCCCATGGTATAGGTGTGTGGTTGGGTTCACAGTGTCGGTACTCCAGGTGCCAGCCCGGTCCGCAGAAGAAATCAATCTGTTGGATGGCTGGTGACGGCGCCGGCAGCGGACTGGCCTGCGATGAGGGGCTGATTAAGAAAGCCAACATTAGAAAAATATAAAATCTATATGTCATTTATTCATTCCTTAAAAATTATTCTTATCAAGTAAGAAGCAATATTGCCGATAATAAGGGGATATAAATCACATTTGGAATCACAACTATATTCTTCGTTATATAAGTTAATACTCAAAAAGATAGCAATATAGTAATATAATCTTGTTATCGGAAATCAATTTACGCAACACCGGTAAGCCGCCTCGAACCTTCGCGTCATCCGGCAGTTGACCACGTAACAGCGAGAATCTCATGCCCGCCCATTGAGCGACGACTTAGTGTGTTGGCCTTGTCACGTTTTGGTTCCCGCGGCTGATCGAGCTTGCATGACGGGAAGAATTTGAAAAGGCATGCGGAAAGTGATCAGACATTGCCGATCCCGGCTGGGAGCGGCGCGCAAAGAAGCTTCTCTCCCAAGGGGCACCTCTTCAGTACTTTCTTGCTGATATTTTCGATGCTGGTCGGAATCCACATGAAAGAAGCCCTGGAAGGCTACCGGCCATCCACGATGAGTACGGCCTTTTCAAAGCCATTCGAACGTTTATTCCACGCGCTAAGAAAAGGCGTAACCCAGTGTCGCTGGCTGGTCCGGCTGCGTGGTAGAAGACAAATAAACCAACCATTTGCTTAAGCATTTAATTGGAGGTCTTTTTCTCGGCTTCATCCAATCGTTGGAGCAGATCGGCAAATTCATCTTCGTGTCTCGGGGCCGATGTCTCACTGAGTGCAGCAATTGCGCCGCCAATCGCATCGCTTGGTTCAATACGATGCTTCTTATGTCCCGCCACGATGCGGCGGGCGGCTCGAAGGAGGCTGTTATGCAACGACATCCGCACATTCTTTCGTTATATATGGGGATGTAACAACGGAGGTGACGAGTTTGTTCCTCACTCATGGTGGGGATTTGCGATTGGCCACGATGGTTTCAGCGACAGTGACGTCGTTCTTTGTATCAAGATCAATCAAGCGAGCAGCGAGCTCGGACAGCTGATCAAGGTCGCGTAGTCCACTATCGAATAGTTTGATGATTGCTTGAGCGAGATCAGCGTCGCTGTAGTCGCGGCCTTTTTCATTGAGCATGATGGCTGCATTTGAAAAACAGCGGCGCAACGCTTCCACCTCATCAGAAGAATAGACGTGACTGGAACTGTTGAACAATGGCATTTTTAGAACCCCCGACGCGAGACGAAAAGAGCTTTCTAATGACACTGATGTGCGAGGTCTAAATTTGCTACAACGAAAATCAGATTTCAAGCCTGAATCTAGCGAGCTTGATTTCTCTCAGTCAGTTTGCGGGCGGCAATATTCGATAAAGCTGCTGGGCTCCTGCATCACATTGGTCCGAGCTCGACAGGCGCAACCTTGTGCGCCAAGGTGCGAGAATAGGACCCTGGCATACTAATGTTGTGCCAGGGCAGAACCTGCGATCATTTCCGTTATGGCATCTATGCATTGAGACGCTTTATATCGCGTGTCTCTCCGTACCGTGTTTGAGCGCGCATAAGCTCTAACGAGCCGCCCGATCATCGCAAGAATGCAGTAAGTTATCGCACTTCCAACACTTCGCCGCTTCGGCGATCAATAACGACGCGCATGTCGTTATTGCGCCTGTCGATGCCACGTATGACATAAACGCCGCGGCGACGCGATACACTTTCTACCTCTTCCATACCTTCTTCGCGTGCAATTCTTGCAGCCCGGCGCTCACTGATTTCGCCACGATCGGTGTTACGTTCACGATACATTTGGCGGCTGCCGTCCGGATTTATTTGGATGCCGTTGGGGCCGAGCTCGATGCTCTGTGCATTCGAGGGCGCTGCTGTGGAAACCAGAGCCGAGATCATCACTGCAGCTAAAGTCGCAAATTTATTCATGGCACCTGTCCAATTTTGTTTCACGCCCGCCGATAATATGAACAAACGCAACTTAAGGTGGTTCCTATCGGCGCATTCAACTCCCTAACGTTTTGAATATACCGTGAGCACAGCAAGCAATTTTGCCCAACTCTTATGGTTGATTATTAACGTCAGCGGGCTACCAGAAGAGTGAGAGACGGCAAGGATATCGCTCGTCTAAGTGTAATTGTTTGAACGCGGTTATGCACCTTTCGTCAGCGTGCCGCTAGCCTTTCGGACTGTCATGCAAGCAAGCCGCACTCACGATATGAGCCTGGTGCCAGCGCTTGATGTATCGGTGCAGTATCATGGCTCTGATGAGGTTGGCTCTAGCTGACCATGCTTCAACGCGCTTGCACGGTGCTCTATGAGTGGTGCGCCAACAACGCGGATGTCTTGTTCAATCATGGGAAAGTAGCTCTCACCGTGGATCGGTGGGCTAATCGTTTCTTCTCGAGGCGTTTGAGGCCGTGCTTGCGGCGTTGGAATCGTCATTCCGCGTTGCCCTGAAACAGTTTTGCGCAGTGCCCGTCGACCGGCAACGAGATCAACATAGCGCGACCAATTGCAACGTTTAAAGTTAACATCGCTTTGATAGTTGAAAGCAGTCGGCAGCTCCGTGTAAGCGCGTCCTGATGTCACCGATACCATAGTCGTGGTTTCATGATTGCGATCGCGCAGAGTGTAAAGTTCGACATTGTCGGTTTCACATATAAACCGGCACTGCGCAATAGCTGCGTCATTGCCGCCTTGCTGGTCAAATTGTGAATGAGGGGCGGGGACGTAGTAACCGTCCGTGAGGCGGACGCAATAAAGCGGTGGCCGCCGTGATGTCTTGTTTATCGGCTGACTGGCACGCATCGCAGTTTGATTGCTCGTCGTCCGAGAGCTACTAATCCGTCCTTTTTCGACAAGTGCTGAAGCTTTCTTGCCCTTCTCTTTGGGAACCGTAGGCTTGCGCGTCGAACTGCAGGGCAGTGAGGGGCGCAAAGTGTTAAGGGTTTGCTGCGTTTGGGCAATGCGCAGAGCGATATCCCGACAAGCGTTGAAGAGTCCGTTCTGAGCGTCTCCAACTGAACATTTTCGCGCTCGCTGAATACCGTACAGAGCGGCCAGCTGACGATTTGCTACTTGAGCCTCCAGGTTGGGCACCGGGCGGTCTCTCTCTGAGCGACACTGCGCAAAGGCGGGGACGACGGTGAACAGTATTTCGGCAGCTGCGATGATTACTAGCGTCGTTGTGAACCTGTGCATGGCACAGCCTCCATTAAAATAAATATACCTAAAACAAATTTAGACATCAGGCCTTTGGCCATGGTAAATCTAACTGGAAAATTCTAAGCCAAACCGGTGATTTAAGATTATCAGTATAAATATCCCTATGATTTATCTTAAGCAAAAATTAGACTATTATTAATTTAGATAGCAAGTTTCATTTATATATAGTTTCTTAAAAAATATAAAACAATTACGATAATATATCGATATCCAATAGAATAACACTATTAAAGTTACAAATATATAAAAAAATGAATGCTCATCTTTTTGGGAAGATTTCATTTCGATATTTAGAGAAGGAAATATTCAAATTAAATTGTACTAATATAGCAAATATGTCTTTTGCCGGCAGTCCCGAAGAGCGGGATAAGTCTGCAGGCAGTCAAATGGCTCAACCAACTTAAAGTCCGGGGGCAAACGTTGAAAGAAACGTTTTGCAGAATGCGCAGTCGGACAGTCGCTGGGTGAGAAATAAACCAAAACAATGACATAGGTTGGCCAACATTAACCGCGCAGCGCTGAGGAAAGGTGTTCGAAATGATGCAATGGATAAATTACGTGGAGTATCATGAACGGATTTTACCTGTGGAGCCGCTGTTCGGGCTAGCTTTCAGATCTGCGCTCGTTTGTGTTGCGAATGGGCGAATTTCCCCAGCTAACTTCATAGCGCGACTGCAACATAATCCAGTTGGCGGTCCCGAATTTCCGGTCCCTGATATTTTTTCTCCGTCTTACGTGCCGATCGTTATGGTGCCCGGGGACGGAGTGAGTTTTGAAGGTGTGTTTAAACGAAGTGTTGAATTCATAACGCCAAATAATGAATTGTACTTTAATTATAATAATTCATACCAATACTTTGATGTCATAAATGGAGACGTACGACTGAATATTATCAATGGACCTATTGCATTTAATTTTAGACATCCTCTTGACGTTGCGACGCGGTATTTTGGTGGCTCAATCGACGCAGCAGGAAGAAAAGGCGAATACAAGTCAATCAACATTATTGAACAGGTTGCTTCTGACGAGAATTTTCGGTGGGGGGTGGGAGCGCGGCCATATACGGGCGCCGAAATTGCTCAGAGACTGGCTGCAAGAGAACGAAAGCCGGTTGCTTTTCATGTCGGTGAAACAGACTATGTCAGTTACCAGGATGCGCTGTGTGCTCGGGAAGCTGCAAGATCAGACGCGCGCACGGATCTGCCTTCTGCGGCCGGAATGCGCAGAACCAATCCTTTTGAACCAGTTGAATTCAAGATTAATGGTCCTCGAGATTCGGTCGCAGGGGTAGAGTACTATCCCGAAATTCGAAATCTCTTCTTATAAACCTGCAAAGGATAAAGTTATTGAATGTGAAATGGATCCAGTCGTGTGTGCAGCGGGTTTTCTTTGAGGTAGCGCTAAAGAACCAGCGGAAAAATTAATCTAAGTGGGGTTCGACTAGCTAGCGTCGTTGGAAAAAGCGAAGAGACAATTTCGGTGGGTTAGAATAGTTGCCATTCATACGATCTCAATCGGATCAGTCCTGAGGCGAACGGGATCGGTCATAAATGCCGCCGGACCAAATTCAGTTTAGCGCAGTCAGGCTGATGGCTCGGGTTGTTTGATATCTTCATCGTGAACCAGGCTTGTCTTTGAGGTTTCGGGCATTCGAAGTATTGCAAGCAGCACAAAAATCGGAATGACTGCCATGTAAATTGCGGGAGAAAGTTTATTGCCGCTTTTCGCCACAAGCCAAATGCTTATTAACGGTGTTGTTCCTCCGAATATCGCGAATGCGAGATTGTAGCTGATTGCGGAAGCGGTGAAGCGGCTGCGCGTTGGGAAAAGCTCTATTAACGTAACACCGACTGCACCCCAATAGACGCCAAAAGTCAACGCAAGAAGAACTTGTCCTACGATCGCCGAGAAGAGAGTAGCGTGCCCTAGTATCATAAATGCCGGGACGAGAATGACAAAACTTCCGATCAGGCCGAGCAATAAAATGGGCTTTCGACCATATTTATCTGAGAGCCAGCCTCCACCACTCATTGACAGGAAGGATACAAACAGCGCAACGCAGTTTGATATTAGTGCGGTATTTTGATCCAATTCTACGGTCGTGGTAAGATAGGTCACGAAATAGCCCGACAATGTATAAAAGCTGAGGCTCGAAAATGCTGCCAGTGCAAAACTGAGTATCATTTTGGAGCGATGCTTGTTGACCGCGGTAAGAATTGGATATCTGGTCAAGCGCTTGGCGGCGTTCGTGGCCTCGAATGCCGGTGACTCTTCCACCTTGCTTCTGATGTAAAGGCCGATGAGTGCAATTGGTCCCCCTATGATAAAAGGGATTCGCCATCCCCAGATTATGTAAACTTCTGGGCGAAGAGAATTTGTCAGAATAAGGATGAGGACTGCTGCAAAAACCGGAGAGAGGGCTCCAAATGCATGCGTAAAAGCCACACAAAACCCTCTCCTTTCTGATGCTACATGCTCGGCAACGAAAGAGTTGGAGCCGACAGCTTCGCCAGCGGCGGACAAGCCTTGTAGAAGTCTGCAGATCGAAAGACAGATAGGGGCGGCCAAGCCAATGTTCGCGTAACTGGGCAGAAGTCCGATTATAAAAGTGGCAGCACCCATGGACAGAATAACAAACGATAATGCGATGCGACGCCCAAATCGGTCACCTAAACCTCCGAAGATGACGCCGCCAAAGGGACGCATAAGAAAGCCGACTGCATAAACTGCAAAGGTCGCGAGAAGAGATGTGAAGCGGTCCCCCGGCGGGAAGAAAAATTTTTGCAATGACGGGAGCTGAATACGCGTAAATAGCGAAATCATACCACTCGACAAACTGTCCGAGGGCCGCTGAAATGAGGACGCGCCGGATTTTGTAGGATTGACTAGCTGGGCTACGCAAGATCTTCGCCTCCTGTAATTTGTGCGGAAGAATGAGTGGGTGGAGTTTGGCGCTTAAGCCTCCGCTGACACTTACGCTGCTTCAATCGTCCAGTTCAAAAAACCATATTTTTACAGATAATTAGTCTACTAAAGCCGAGTGAAATTGGTAAAAATCCGGTCAGGTCGAATTGGCAAAGGCCCATTTGCCGAGAGCGGTCATGTCACGGACGAAACGCTCATTCACCAACTCCTGCGATGCCATGACAAGGTCGCCAAGCAAATAGGCTTTGTCCGCCTCGCGCAGCCCTGCTTTAACCACCAGGTCACCCAGCTGGTTCTTCTCGTGAGTGTCGCAAAAGCGACTTGCTTTACTGATCATAACTAGTCCACTTTTGGCTGTGTTTTCTATTTCAGTCCGTGACAGCACGCCGATTTGTGTTGGAGTTAAGTCGTTCCGCAAGTTCCTTGAAGGCTGGTTTGAGATCGTACAAAGGCATATCCGAGAGGCCAACAGCGATTGCCAGCTCGCCGATCTTTTGTGCCTCTAAGATCAGAGCAGCTTGTGGTTCCTCGTTGAGACTGCGAATTTCGGCCTTAATCAGCGCGACAGACTTTTTGGTTTTTGACCTAGCCATTTTCAATGATCCCCGTTTCAACCGATCGAAGCCTGGATTTTAAAGAAAAACATTTCAGTGTTCATTCCCTAGGAATTGGCGGAAAGTTTCAGGAAGAGACACGTTTAGCCGGAGACAACCCGCGGAAAATAAAAGAACGCATTAGGGTTGGCGATGGGGGTCAATCTGTGCAAGGCGAGTGGGGCTAAGGGAACTGGGCGAGAGGTCATTGCATGACTTTCCTGCTGGACAAATGCCCTTTGACCACCGGGGAACACACGGTTTTCTGCACATCTGCTCATACTGCGATGGACTTGTCAGAACGGAAAATCGGAACTGTAGCCGACTGCTTTCGAGATGCTGGATGACTAAGGTAGCTGCGTCCGCCCAGCAAAAACTCCGCAAAAACTAACAGTAAATCTGAAGGCGGCCAGCCTGGGGTCAACTTTTCGGTGCGATGTGGTGCTACGACGGCGATTCAGTTATGTATCTTTGACGCTATTTAGTCTTTCGGGAGTTTTAGAATGTTCAATGTTAGAAAATGGTCATTCCAAGTTGCATTCTTTCTGGGCTTGGCTTGTCTGCCACTTTCACAAGCAACAGCTACATCATCGAACTCTGCAGATTTGTCTGCCAACGAACGAACGGAGTTGCAGCGCTCGGCAGGAATTGTGTGCGAAGGCGAAGGAAAAGACGCGTGTACTGCTGGCAATATCGAGAGCGGCGACTATTACAATGTGACAATCTATGGAAACTGTGCCGTTGCGGCTTATTTTGGTCGGATTGGAGATGAGGCTGCTTCTTTGAGAAAAGATGTGGCAGTAACTGGCACTGACGGGAAAACAGAAGGGGTGCTGGCATCAAAGCAGCTTGTATGTATTAAAGCAGCCGCCCAGGTGAATGCCACTGACAAAGAATATTATGTTGTTGCTCTCCCTATGGACCATGGTGCCGAATGCAAAGGCGAGGAGCTTTGCAAGGAGCCAAAGGCGCTTTCGGGTGATTTTAAAAAGACGATGGCGGGTTGCAAGCGAGATAGTCATAATGGTTATCGCGGCTGTCCCGAAGGCTGGGTGTTTGCGAGCGAGATGGAAGCCTATTCCAACGGATTGCCACAACAGTAATAGCTGGAGGTTGTCCACCAGACAAATTGACCATTAACCGGCAGTCGTATCGAAGTCTGATCTATCGCCTCTCGACAATAGATCAGACTCCTGTCTTTTCGCGCCTAATTCGTCTGATCTAATTTATGGAATAGCGTATTATGCGCATGCCAGCTTATTCGCTGCAGTTGGTTACGGCTCGGCAAGTGGCGAGCGCAGAAGGAATAATTCGGGTGTTCCGCTGGCTGGACATTGCCTTTCTCTCATAGTGTTAGCGACCAGCAATGGCGAGTTGCCACTACATACATGCAGCAAAGCCTATCAGAGTAAGAGCCATGGGTGCGCACTTTTTTGCGCATTCCGTGGTACTATGTTCGCCAGAAGCGGCGCAGACCATTCTGGCGGAAGGGACTGCATTCTCCGCTGAAGCGAGCTGAACTGACGATAGACAGATTCCACCGATAATGGACGTAACAACAAACAAATTACGCATTAAGAAATCCTCTCGTGTATCCCGTTGCCTGCCCATAATCTCCTCAATGTGAACCTTGTTCAATTCCAACATGTAGCCCCTGCATTTTACGGTGGTTGGGATCGGCAATTCCTGAGAAGGTTAGTTACGGACTTGTCAGCAATCAAAACGAAATTCCTCTGGCGTGATTTATTAAAGGCATAAATTGCGTGGCAATGAGGTGCCAGAGTGCAGCGATCGAAAAACGGATTGATCCTTGCTGGCCTGATGTCCGATATTCGGGAAACAGTGATGCTTCAAGTAGCCTCTTTGTGCCGATGTCTGCGACTGTTTCCGGGTGGGAAAAGGGCACCTATTGCCATTGTGCAAGCGCCTGCAAGCCATCCGTGTTTTCTCAAATGCGATGAGCCAACCTGCGCACTCGGTGTAGCGGTGCTGGCGCGCGTGGTTTATCTTACGACGGAGCTGCAAACCGAATTCAAAGTGATGGATAGTTATGATTGGTTTCAATCGAGCCGTCACTAGGTTGATGATGGATCCCAACGGTGAGTTACAACATGACAAATTGGGGTCGTTTGCGGGAGGGGGGCGAAATCCTACGCTAAGGCTTTGGCCATCGATATTCGCCGGTGAGATTGATGTGTTCCCATCCGAGCGGCGAGACATGGGCCAGCAGATCGGGCGATAGGGACTTTCCATCTCGTTTCTGGCTCGCGCCTCCGGCACTCGGGATGATCAGCCAGGTCTTGCGCTTGTCTAAAATCCTTGCGCGCCGGCGATGGCCTTTTGGTCTGGAAGCTCGATCGCCTTGGGCGGTCGCTCGCCCATCTCGTCAACACCGTAAAGGATTTGTCAGAACGCAAGATTGGCCTGCGTGTGCTGCCAGGAAAAGGCGCTGAGATCGACACCACGACCGCATCCGGCCGCATGGTGTTCGGTATTTTTGCCACCTTAGCCGAGTTCGAGCGTGACCTGATCCGGGAACGCACCATGGCTGGCCTCGCCGCCGCAAGAGCGCGTTGACGCCAAGGAGGGCGGAACTTCGCTCTCACTAAAGCGCAGGTGCGTCTGGCCCAGGCATCAATGGCTCAGCGCGACACCTCTGCTTCCGAGCTGTGCAAGGAGTTGGGGATCGAGCGCGTTACCCTCTATCGCTACCTCGGCCCGAAGGGCGAACTCAGAGATTATGGAAATCGCGTACTTGGTTTAGCGTAGAACTTCACGGTTCCCATAAACGGGCTGGATGAAGACGCACCGCGCCATGCCCACTTCGGATGATTGTCAGGGAACAGCGAAAGGCCTATATCTACTAAAGCAGTGCAGCCAGTCCGATACCCAGGCGACCAGCCTGACGCCTAGCGTTGAGACGCGATTTGCGTAGGACAAGACTAACCCGTCCGGCACTGTTTCAAGCCAAACATTGATAACTTTTTGGAGGATGAGATGATCTCAGCCGGATATTGCCGACTTATGTCCCGTTATAACACTTGGCAAAATGCCTCGTTGGTAACGGCCGCCGATGAGCTCACAAACGAGGAACGCTGGAAGGATCGCGGTGCATTCTTTCAGTCGATCGCAGCGACATTGAACCACCTCTATTGGGCTGATGCCCTGATATTGGAACGTCTGAAGGGGAATGGGCGGCCAGAGGAAGCCATCAAGCACTCTCTTACAAGTCCGTCGAATTGGGCTGACTTTAAGGCTCTCCGTCTGCATAGGAACAAAGAAATCGAAGAATGGGCTGCGAGATTGTGCGACGACGACTTGGGCGGGATGATTGTCTGGTACCCTGGGGATGGTTCCACCCGAATCGAGAAGCCAAAAGCGCTCTGTGCCATGCAGCTTTTCAACCATCAGACACACCATCGGGGCCAGGTCCACGCGATGCTGACCGCTGCGGGCGCAAAACCGGAGCCGACTGATCTTCAGATGCTGGAATACTGAGCGAGGTGCGCTCTTAAGCGGACCGGTGCGGGTTGGTTCAGAGGGTGCGGAAACCCTTAGCGTAGGATTTCGCCCCCTCCCGCAAACGACCCCTAATTGGATAAATTGATGAAACTGAGGGATATTTTCAGAGGGCGCCGTATTACATAGAAGAAAGCTTTCGAGGTTGGTTCCCGACGTGGACGCGGCAATGAAACGAAGAGTTTCTCCCCAGAATGCAGGGCGAACCGATGATTAGGGCGGTGGAATTTCCGAGATGGCCCTGGTATTAATTGGATCTCATCCCTTTTGCGCGACGTCAAAGACAAGCTATTACGATCCCAATAATGAGATAAACGCTACTACAACGGGTCAACGGCTACGTTCCAGGCTTGATGAAGCTGCTTGGTTGTCGATGGAAACCGATTTGATGTGTGATTTCCTAGCGAGTAGGTTCGTCTCTATTAGGGTGATTGACGAAGGAACCCCCGACTAAGTGCCGATGAGGTTATTTCTTGTATGGATTGGGCTCTATCATGCTATCGGCTTCAGCGTTCCCTGTGCGAGGCGCACTTTGTTCAACCGAATGTCCCGGCGCTTTGATTAGTTTCTCATAGGTTTCAAAGCTAATAAGAACGCAGATGAGGCGGTGATTGCGTGTGACGATGACGTCGTCTGTCTTAGCCAGTTCGGCATGTTTTCTAAAATCTCTTGAAATCTCACGTACATCTACCGTGTAGACCATGGTGTTCGCCTCCTTCACAAGAACCGCTTATAGTTTTCCCGCGTTGCTGGATGACGCTTAGAGGATGAGGCGCGATCTAATGTTCTGGCTCTGCGTCGAACGTGCGCGGAAGTAAGATGGTAGGTTCTATATAGGGCGACTAGCAAGCCCAAGAATGAGGGTAAAAAACATGTGGAAAGTAGCAAACATGTGGCAATCTGTAGTGTGTTCTCACAAGGCGTCTGAACTGGCGGGCAACAGTGCGCGTTCGGTCGAACTTATCTGCGAATATTTCTTTGAGCGAAACGCTCTAAGGCTGAAGACTATACAGGGCTTAGCGATTGCCAGGGTCCTGTTTTGGTCAGTTCCAAGGCGGCTCGCTTGGTTATCCCAAAGAAGCCTGAATTCGCAATTACCGTATTGAGTCCCAAACGCCTGGGTCACGGCCGCAATTTTAGCGAAGAGGACAGATGTTCGACGCAAACAGATCTCATATCCGCAGCAGCACTCCTCGAGGCTGAAGCTGCCCGAAAGAGTTCACGATAGACGCTGGCGAAAATGTTGTTGCCGGCCAGCGATGCCGGCACTCGAGGAATGTAGGGTTCACTTATTCCCGTCAACATTTTAGCTGTTCCATTGTCGCTCGCGCAATCCCAGGCACCAGTTTTGGCTTGAGTGAAACTGCCGAGGAAGCCGTAACAGCGTTGAGCACGCCCACGCTCAGTCTTTCATTGTCGATATTTATTGCATCAGTATAGGCAGTTGAGCAGTCAATCCATAACGCAGCGAGGATCGTTAATCAAAAATAGTAACCGTTTAATAAAGGAAAGTATGTCCAATTATACCAGAAGTAAAATATAGGTAGCTAAGAATTGTGATTTTATATAAAATGAAAATATGTTCTAATAAAGATGTACTTAAAGAAGTATTATTTAAGTACGATTTAAATCGATCGTTTCTATATTTTTATTTCTATCCCAAGGAGAATTAAAATGAAACACGAAAAAAATGTATTTATCTCGTCTCCTCGTTTTACTGTTGAGCGCACTACGCCGAAGCCAGCTGGAACTGACGACCAAGGCATGCGCCGCGACAGCTAATATTTCTATAAAGAGCCGCTTAAAGCGGCTCTTTTTTTCCCGGGTATTTTATGATTACGATTTCAGTTTCAAATAAAAGAAGCAGTGCCGATAAATGGACCGAGACAAGCCATGGGTGGTCTCTCAAAGAAGATTATATTAATGTCGTAAATGACAAATTCCTGCATCGCCGCATGATAGCGCTGAAGGATGAAACGCTTTTTGTAGTGGCTGAGAGAAACATATCCTTACCACAGAGCAATTTATCGAATGTTTCCAAATATATTGTGGAGTTCGCGTCGCTTTTGGAGGGGGATGGTGTTTTAATCCATCTAGAAAATCACGGTCGTTTAACAGTGATCAGGACCTCGCATGCGACCGTTCCCATCTACGTGTCTGGCGAAAATTACCGTTTTACCGCCTGCTGGGATTTTAATGCGCTCGTCGGCCGACGACAATCGCTGACGTTTTCGCGAACGCAGTTGCGTCGTTTTATCCAATTTGGGCCAGAACTCTCTCAAGAGACGATTGCATTGAACGTGGCGCAGCTAATGCCGGGGCAAAAGGCGGAGTGGACACTGGGGAGTGACCAAATTGAATTCACGACTTGCACACCTGTTAATTTTTATGAGGAGTCTCCTCTGGCGGTCGGGGCCACTCTAACGTCAACTTTCCTGGATCTGATTAAAGCGTCAAGTGTGGAGTTGCTCAAACATGCCTCGGTTCCAACTGTTGAATTGAGCGGGGGCATGGATTCTTCATGTGTTGCGATTGCATTGCGATACACCCACGGTTCTTGGCACTCCTATGGGTTGATCCATCGTGGAAACGCGGGAGATCAGCAGCTAGCGCGACGTCGTGAACTTATTGATCAACTCAAGACTGCAGATACGCGTGTTCATTCGACGGTTTGCAAACCCTTTACCCGTCTTGAAAACCCGCCATTAGCAGGGGATTTTGTCATTAGCCCTTATGATGAACTGTACTGGGATGGCATTGTCGAAGCATTTTATTCGATGCCCAATGGCAAACCCGACGTGGTATTTACGGGGATCGGAGGAGACGAGTTAACGATCACGACGTTATTTGACGACGAAACAGCTCCGCAGAAGTGTTGTCCAAATGCACTGCAATCGCTATTTTTCCAGAATACTCCACCAGTGGCAGTGGCCCCCCAAACCTTTGTGAGCCAAAGCGCACTCGCTTCGGCTTTCGTTCGTGCTCGAATTTTTCTTACCCATGATATATGGCCAAAGAATCCGCTGATAGATCCCGCTGTGGTTAGGTTCTGCCAAATCGTGCCACCTGAACACAAGCGGCACCGCTTGTTGAATAGATTAACGATCGCGAAAGCAGGGCTCAGTGACTACTTTGTTAATCCTCGGTTCAAAGAGAATTTCAGCAGAGTTTTCATGGATGATTTTCTAGACTTCCGAAGCGACATTTTTTTCTGCGAAAGCTTACTTCACGCCGAGATGATTGCAAATTCCGCTCTGCTTATGAATGCTATAAGGGATATTCAAAATGGGTCAGAAGCCAAGATTTCACTCTATGTGATCATCAACGCCGTTCGCCTCGAATACATACTCCGATACTACTCAGATCGGTTTTCTATCAAATTTGTCGACTGAGAATGCTGGTGATGGAAAGGTACGATCAGATATCGGGCCTTCGCCAGATCTTTCGTGGCTTGGCAAGCAAAAGTACCAAACTATCAATTCTTTACGCAACGCTATCGGCAACGCTTTCGACCTCTTTGCTAACAACTCAGCCCTTCTTGCTGGGAGAGGCGATTGCAAGTGCCAAGCTTTCGATTTCTGCTGCCGCCTTTTGGGCGGGACTTTATATAGGGGTTGGGTTGCTAGCGGGCGCTGCGAATGGAACCTCGTCCTATTTCACCCTCAAGTCGCGCGAAGAGATTGGCAACGACATTGCGCGCGCTACACTGCTGGCAACACTGGCTGAACCGATCGACGCTGCCAACAGGACCGAGGCCGACTTACTTCATTTGTTTAACAAAGCAAAGGAAGGGTGCCACGCCCTAATTGCGGATTTGTTTTCAATGATCGTTCCCTATTGTCTCGGGCTCCTACTCGCTCTCGGTTTGGTTAGTAGCCGCATCGACATGTTTTGCGGATTTGCCATGGGTTTGATCGCATTTGGGTATTTCGCTTTAAACCGCAGTACTGCGACACGCGAGCTGATATCGGGTCAGCGGTTATATGTGGGCTCTGCGAATGTGGTATCTGACATTGGCCGTGCGCATGAGCTGAAAGAGCTGGTTCGCTGTTTTTCTGCACAGAATTTCGTAACGAAGCTTTTCGAAAGGCACTTGGCTTACAATCGAAGGCGGGTAGCGCGTCACGGGCGACTTTATTTCTGGAAGCAAATCAAGCTTGAGATATTACAGTGGTTTGGGCTAATGGTAGTGATCTTGATCTTCTTTCTCGGCGCCAAGAACGAAAACGATATTGGAAAGATGGGTGGTGTTCTGACGCTCATTCTATCCTATTTTCAAGTCATCGGGCCGATCACGGCACTCTCGCGCGCTGGCGATCGGGTCTCCCAAGCCCTCATCGCAGTCCTTCCTACCGCTGAATTACTCAATCAAAACCATTATCAATCACCACAGATATCACATCCGCCACAATCTCTTGAAAAGCTCGTAGTCGATACTGTGCTCCCTCAGTATGTCGGACGGGGCTTCGGGGCGCCGATTTCAGCGAGGATGAGTGTGGGCGATGTGGTTTTCATCAAAGGACGTAGTGGAATAGGAAAAACCACATTTGCCCGGACTATTGCGGGGATCATATCCCCGCGCTCAGGGAAGATATATATTCTGACGAGGGCCGGACATCGTGTTGAGCGCATCTGCACTGAGATTCTTTATGTTCCACAAACTGACTATGTGTTCGCAGCCTCGATTGTCGATAACATCAGGCTTGGCGAAACCCATGTGAGCGAGGAAGCCGTCCAAAAGGCTCTTGAAGATTTGCAAGTCGATACCGTTTTGAAAGAGCGGAAACTAGGCTTACGTTCGATGATTGGAGATGGCGGGAAAAACTGGTCGGGTGGACAGCGACGACGCATCGCGCTTTGCCGCGCATTAGTCCGGAAGCCGGCGGTTCTCATTCTGGACGAGCCAACCGCAAACCTCGATCCAGAAACAGCCCAACGCGTTCTCGATAGATTTAGAGACCACATGCGTGATGGCATTCTCATTATAATAACGCATGACGCTGATTACGAAACCGCGACGGATAGAATTATCAATATAGGTTTTAAGTAAAAACAAGGTAAATCTCAGATTTCCATGGGCGCGTTTAGCACACTTTGATGATTGATGATCGTTCGCAACGATGAAGGCAATCCACTGTCATTTTAGGGAGTAATATATTGCTTGCGCTAAATTGGACTAGAGGTCAGTGGATGTTGAACCTAAGCTTCTCAGTATAAAAAGGGATAGGTAATACTTGAGGAGACGCTATGGGAAGCGGAGTTCTAAACTTTAATATGACTTGTGATTTTGCGACCCCGAACAAGGATTCATTTGTTGAACTTCATGTAGAGTTTCCACTGACATATATGGAGCTAAGAACGTTGCAAGGTTGGCTGGAAAATAAGGATTGGGACGCTGCCGAGAATTATCTCTCGGAAAAATATCCTGAACATCGCTGCCTATTGAGCGGGTGGCTGGCAGCCTGTAGAAATCGGAGTGAGGCAAGCGATATGGCCAAAGAATTGGCTTCGGTCATATGATGTAAGCGCATGTATCGATTTTTCGTTTTGAAAGACGGAAACTTGGTTTCAGCGGCTGTGTCACGAGCAGTTGCCCTTTTATTCGACGAACTTGCGCCGCTGTTTCCATCGATGGCGATCAGCGGTGGCCTAACCCCGGCTCGTTTTCAATCCATTATCGGCTGCTGTTATGCCATTTTTGCTTGTTCACAGCTGATTTCTCCGCTGCTCATCGCCGCATTCGGACTGTACCGGAGCTGTGCCATTTCCTGTCTTTATATTGGATGTGCCGCAACGGTGATAGCTTGTACACATAACCTCGCTGTATTTATTGTATTTTTCTCGTCAATGTTCGCGGCCAATAGTGTTGGTTCGAATGCCACCAGGGTTGCATTGCATCAGTTAACCGATCCAAACCGATACAAGAGGGTTATTGGATGGGTGCTCGCACTGGTTGAGATCACGCAGATTGCTATCCCATTTCTAATCAGCGCTTTTGCATTCGCATATGGGTGGCGCCTGGCACTTCTCTTTCTTGCAATTCCGGTGGTAACTGTCGGCTGCTACGTCGTTTCCATCGACCGTAGACATTGGGTGAGAAGGGATGTGCCGAGAGCGCGTTCGCCCAAGACCGATTGGCAAGCGCTCTTTGGGATGCCGGTTTTCCTCCGACCAGTACTGCGAGTTGTCGCATACCAGATTGGGTTTAGTGTCCTGGTGGCGCGCTTGCCTTTCATTGTTGAACACCAAGCAAACCTGCATCAAATTGTCGGCG
The DNA here is from genome assembly GCF_030268145.1 of Brucella sp. NBRC 12950. Taxonomy (NCBI): domain Bacteria; kingdom Pseudomonadati; phylum Pseudomonadota; class Alphaproteobacteria; order Hyphomicrobiales; family Brucellaceae; genus Brucella; species Brucella sp. NBRC 12950. The sequence continues at coordinate 75,908 of NZ_BSQC01000018.1, read as the reverse complement.
GATTGATCCTGTCGTTGGATAACGCATTCGTAGCGCTCTGTTTAATCGTGGGCGGATGTCTCGCTCCCTCCTACTCGAGCTGTATTCTATCAAGAATCGGCTTGTCTCTCATGGTTATGGGAGTGACTACAATAGGGCTAAATTATTTCTTAGGAATTTACGCTGCGATTGTCGGTATCGGTCTCTTCAATGGCGCATATGGGTTTATAGGAGTGCCGGGCTCAGCGGACGCATTAAATGTGCCCGAGGCGCTACGCGTGAAGGCTTCCGCACTTTTGGGCTTCTTGCAGCCGATGACTGGTGGCCTGTCTGTGGCCATTTTAAGCATGCTCGAGTTACCACTTATCGATAGCGCCTTGGCTGCGGCTCTCCTCTCCACTCTCCTGCTCATTTTGACGATGTTGTTTGATAGCCGAGGCGCTTCGTATCAATGACTTTTTAGGGATTTTCCTTTGCTTTGCTATTGTTCTCGCAGCAGCGGTGGAGTGCGGCGCATTTCGACACTATAGGCAATGCAGAAAACGCATATGATAGCTATTAAAGTGGACAGACATTTGTGAACTCGGTCAGAGCGCCCTATAGCGTATCGTTGCGCCGTTCTTAAACACTTTTGAATTTAAGCAATCCACTGAGGTGATTTTTATGAATAGATTTCCACTTTGTCTTATTCTAGGCCTTTCCGGCATTTTCTCGTTCATTGGCATGGCCTATGCGTCGGGCGAGCGCAAGTTAGTCATTGCGACAGAAGGCTACCTGCGGCCCTATAATTTTACCCGAGCGGACGGAACACTCGACGGATATGAGGTGGAACTTGGAGCATATCTATGCAAACAGATGAGTGTGGAATGTACCTTCGTTGCACAGCCGTTTGAAGGGTTGATCCCTGGCCTATTGGCGGGAAAGTTTGATGCCATTATGGCGGGTCTCACTGCCACATCGAAGCGCCGCGAAGTAATCGATTTCTCGACCCCATATAGTCTGACCCCTCAAGTCTTTGCGGTAATGAAGGGAGGGCGTTACGAAAAACTCCCGTTAACCGGTGAGGCGCTTCAGCTAGCCCAGAACAGATCGATATCGCAAGCCGGTTTAGCCGAGCTTCGAGACGCAATTTCTGGCGCAACCGTTGGGATTGTCAAGGGAACGATTGATGACGCGCTTGTAAAGGAGTACTTCAAAGACGTCGCAGAAGTGCGGGAGTATCGATCAGGTGAGGAGGAGTTGCTTGATCTCAGTACGGGTCGGGTAGATTTGGTTGTCAACTCCCGTGCATTCTTGAATGCAACCTCAAAGTTGCCTGGCTATGAGAAACTCACTATGACCGGGCCGTATTTTCTGGGCGGATTGCTTGGCGGTGGGGTAGGGGTCGGTCTGAGAAAGACGGATCCGGAACTTTTAAACATGTTCAACAACGCCATTCATTCTGCACGAGATCGTGGCGTCATAAAGCGTCTGTCAGCAAAATGGTTCGACTTCGACGTGACGCCTTAGTAGTCCTTTCATTGGTTTAGCTGATGGCATGCATGCGTCGCCAAAGCCAAAGGCAGTGCCCGGTTATGCGTAGTAGCAAAGCCCGAGTAGCGAATTGATCATGAACGATGCGCTCGTCCTGCATGAAATAGCTAAGTTAACGGATCGACCGATCATGCCAACTTTGGTATGGCAGCCGGCAAGTATCGGCGCTTCGATCGAAATGGCATGCTCTGGCAGCATCATTATCTGGTGAGCTTAGTGAATGTCTTTGCTTGCAATGATAATATCCGAGCGGATTAAGAAACGTCCTTTGGAAAGGGATAGCTCTATCTTTCCGGTATCTCGCTTCGCATTTCTGTCAATTAAGATTTGAAATGAGTAATCGCGCTCAGACTTACTGCTTATAATTCCCCGGCAATCGATCGAGATGTTGGTTAACAGTATTCGCCCTGTTGAACCTATTTTTTCTGACGGAACAATAATCCCGCTCTCCAGAAGGTAAACGAAGCAGAGCTGGTTCAACAATATGCCGGACGTTAGAGCGTTAAATATTTTCGACGGCTTATTCGTGTAGGAGCATTGTTCTGTTGGGATAAATTCACCCTCCATTGCCCCACGATTATTCGAGAGTGGAGTAAATTTTACGGCTTTCTTTTCATCGAAAAGCTCGTCTTTATACACGTATCTAATAATATCAATTGTCGACGATGATAAGTTCTTGACAAAACAGACATCATGCATTGATTACTTCCTTCAATCGCTAATCTGTCAATTATCGAAGACTAAAGGAAAATAACGAGCAAGGAATCCACAATTACTTGTTAACACTTTTGAATATTCTCTCATACTTATATCAATTTTGAATTCGTATAAATAGAATACGGAAATATTTCGCTGGGCGTACAATATTTTGCGTATCGCTCGCCCTAGTCGAAGCTCTCGGGCGACGGAACATATACCGCTGAGGAGGCGCCCCAGGCGGCGAATTGATGAAACTTACAGTGCGTATGATGCTTGCGCACTGTAGCAGATCCTGGCCATTGTCGCGGAGCTTGATAAAATTACTGTGTTTGCCACCAGGATAACAACGCGTCGGTTCGCTGAACATCTCCGTGAAAGTACTCTATGAGATGTTGCCTGTTCATTTCCAGTAGGTGACGATAATCGTTTCCGGTGCGTTCTCCATAAATTAGGACTTTTGCGCGCCTCGACAAAAGGGTTTTGACTTCCCTGTTCCAAAACTCATTATACATATCTTCATAATAGTGCTGCCCGCCAAATCCAACGCCGCATTTTTTTTCTATTGCACCACGTGCAGTCTCGAAAAGACTTTTCAAACGGTTTTTTTGGTAGGGTGTATATCTTTTCGATGGAACCCACTCACTGAGTAAATTTCGAAACTGTGGCTCAGGTCCACCCACACCGGCCCCACCGGGCTTGCCTACTGTGGGTTCAGAATATCCGCTCGGCCCGGCTTGAAGCTCATCTTGGCCTATACGTCCTCCAGGGAGCGGATCAACAGAGAACCCGCGAACAGAAGGGGCGGATTGCGTGGGAAAGGGTTCAGAATCAAATCGATCGGAAAATCCACGAATATTCGTGCGCAGAACAGTGCGGTCAGCGGGTTGCAGATCTACTGCGCCAATAATTGGGAGCACGTTTCCCGAATATCCGCGCACCCTTTCGACCGTACTTGCGCCGCCCATCGCGGCATTTCTCGCAGCTCTGCTATCTAACTCCCGATCAACTAAAGCAAGCAACTGCTCTTCCATAGCGATATCTCTTTCCGGTTTAAAAGAACCTACTGCCGATGCTCTCATTAAAGTGTGCGATGAAGCATGATGAGGAGCCGTGTCTCCCGAACCCGAACCCATAATAGGCCTATTGTGTAGCGTACCGCCGGCAGACCTACTCCGGCGCTATACATTCCGGCACAGCATCACGCTGGTGCGTCTTTGAATATAACCGATCTTCTCAACTTAGCCCAGAGTTCGATGGCGATCTGATCGGGTGAACGAGTCACTTTACTATATTAGGGCTCGTATAGAAGAACCCTACCGAAAATTCTCTGTCTTTCAGTGAGTTTTGTCAAATCATCCTAGAGCAATGGTGCTGCGCAGAGAAGCGAGCTCGCTACCCTGTTTGATTTCCAAGTGTCTGTGCGAGGTCAAGATATATTTGCTCCGCGAGTTCGTCGGCGGCGCGGAGCATGGCATTCCTTTGAGCGCTAACAGTTGCAAATTCCTGACGATGGCGATCAAACGATGCAGATACCGATCGGGAGTGTGCAAATAAGATCTTTCCATCCTTATCAAAAACTTCAAAATTGGAAGTAGCATTGGCGATGCCCAAAGAGGCTCTTCCGATCTTATCCGTCTTGTCTCCAATATTCTGCGCCACTGAAGCAAGTTCGGATGTTTTGAGGTTCAGTTGAAGCCTGTAAGCCGCGCTACGCGCTTCACCTGCTCCGCGTCCCAATAGGAAAATTAGGCGATTACGGACTTGCACGGCGAAGATGTCGCTGACTTCATCAATTTTGATCGCCGCCAACTTGGTGCTGAGGTCTGGTCGCGCCGCTCGACCTATCGTCTTGCCTGCGCCTGAGTCGACGGCATAGAGTGGTTTGACAACGCATGCGGACAAGAACAAGGCCATGCAACAGGAAAGAGACCGGAGGAAGCGCCCCGGACCAGGATTGGGTATGTGGTTAGACACGACCTAGGTCTCCATGGGGATTTAACAACAGTTATCATAACTATCTATTTGTCTGTATATTTCGAAATATATATGACTAATACAGTAATCAATTTATTATTATATCGTGTAGCAATGAAGTTGTGGAAAATAGAAGTATATAAAACTACGGCAATAAGTATTGCTTATTCTATAAAATTCCATAAACATACAATTAGAGGTCGTCGATTTTCTTTTGTGCAGAAAGGTAAATTCGTATATTACAAATACGTAAAAACTCAAATTCCAATTGGCTGTGTTTGGAACAAAATCGCTTGAAAATTCCACTGATTCATCGATTACGTGGCCACGATTAAGATGATCCTTCGATGAGAAATTATGGGACTGTCCATTGGCGGTCTCGCATTGTGATTTCGTAACTTAACGCGGGAAAGAATACACGAGCTACCTTGCGACTACTCGGTTACGGCTTTTGGGCGAATGAGTGGAAATTCTTGTCTTCCTGCAGCCCACCTCGCTCGCCGAACAAGCCCGCTTGCGATAAGGGATTGGGCTCTCTGCTATGGAACCAAAATTACTTTTCACCATATGTTTATATCCTCTTGAGGATAGGTTAGCACCAAACCCGCCTTTCAGTAATCCTATAGATCTAGGAGGCAATTAGTTGGCTCTCAATAATGCGGTTGTACAAAGATTCCTTTGATCCGACAGGAATGAAATTTAACTTGGCGTCGTTGTGCTCGGACTCGCAATCCACTTCTCTTTAGTGCGCCAATCGAGTGGACGATAATCGGAGCGGGTGGAAACATGATCTCTCCATAACGCTTTGACAAAGACATCGGAAAATATAACAGTGTTTCGGATATTGGGTAGGTTCGGCCTCCTTTCTGCGGGAAATGCGGACGGCTTTGGTGGAGATCAGGTTGCCGGCCGTGTAATATGATTAGTCTGATTGCCCTCGGCCTGATCTAAACCATTCCGACGCTCAAATGGCGGAGATACGAGGGGTGGTAGCAATGTCGACTGGTCCGGGAACGTCAACGCGATCGTAAAGGAATGAGTGCCCAAACAGCTGTTCTCCCGTCCCATTGTGCTGGTGACGTTAGGAAATAACTGAGTTAGCAAATTGATCTCCCTGTTATTATGGCCTCAGATTGGAGCTGCAAAATGAGTCAATCATCAGGTGAACAGACCAAGGGTTTCTTTGTCACCAACAGGCATCTTCCGGTGAAAGAACGTACGGAAAGCTGGCGCGAGGCCGTTTCGCCGCTCTATGAGGCTCAAGAATCTCAGGACGGAGATGCATCTCCGATCGATGGAACAATCCACTCGCTTTTATTAGCTGAGAGATTGATCATGTTCGCATCGTTCGGAAAGCATCTTTGTATAAGAACCAGGCAATGGATCAAGCGAAGTAGCTTTGACTATTACTACGTCCAGCTGTGCGTCCGAGGCTTTTGCTTCGGATCATTTGAGGGCCGAGAAATCCGCCTTTATCCCGGAGATGTGCATATTGGGTCAGTGACAGCCGCTTTCGATGCGGGATGCAGCCATGATACTGCGACACTTACATTGATGCTTGAAAAGGACGAATTGGAATATGCATGTGGCAAATCGGACTTGAACGGCACGGTCATCCGATCGGACACCGCCCTCGGGATTTTGATTGCAGAGCTTTTCCGTAGTTCGTATCGCGAAGCGGGCAGTCTGTCCTTCAATGAAGGTGTTGCCTGTGGTGACGCCCTGTTGAATCTTCTTGCGGCCGCAATGAAAAACGATCACCACAACATTCAGAGCGCTCCATCTCAGCAGCTCAGGAAACAAGTGCTCGATTTTGTCAATGCCAACATTAACGATCCAAATCTAAGCGTAGATCGATTACTTGATCGGTTTTCAGTATCGCGGTCACACCTTTACAGACTTTTGGAAGCTGATGGCGGTGCGGCGAGTTTGATCAGAAAGAAGAGATTGCAGCTCGCACAACGGGAATTAAACCGTCAGAAAGGGGACAGAAACCTCCTTATAAAGGAGATCGCCTTCAAGTACGGTTTTTCGAATGTGGGCCAATTTGCAAGAAACTTCCAGCAAGAATTCTCGCTTTCACCCTCGGAGTATCTACGTCGCAAGATGGAGGACGAACCCGAGATGGGTCAAATTACCAGATTACACGGCCATTACGTAGATCTCAGTATGAAGCGGAGCGAAAAGTGTGCGCTGCAAGGAGTGCTGTGAGTACAGCCTCTGCCTTTTCGTCATTGCAAGCATAGCTGAGGTCTTAGAGTTTAGACGGGACATGGATTTTACCAAGTTCCCGTCCCTCACAAAACCAGGCAATGACCTATGGTGGGCTTTCAGACAGTGCTCTTTTCACATTGACCCTTTAGTCTGGAGATTTGCCGCCCGAGTCAGAAATCCACAGGGTACTAACGCTTGCAGCGCTGCAAGAAATTCTTACTAGGGCGTTCGTTGAATAGGCCGTAAGTGCAACTGCTAAGATAGCTTTTCCATATTCTGTGTTTACACCTTGCTCGTAAGCTAAATAAGCCCAATTGTCTTTATCTTGGCCTCTGAAGTGAATCCTTGGTTGATAGTGGTCAGTGCTAAATCCAACGCCATTGATGTAAAATGTGGCGGTCTGTGAATCCGATGGACATTCGAACTTTGGTTCAGACCGCGCAGCGCTTGTGATGAAGGTTACAGCCACAGACGCTGTAAGAAGCGCAGTTAGGATATTCCTTTTCATTTCGTTCTCCGATAAATTGGATATAAATGGAAAAATTCTATCGACGAAAGACGAGATAAATTCGATTTGAAGAAAAGAGGGTTTTCATGCATCGTCAGCATGGATGTCTAGGTCGATAATTTCAAACAATTGAAGAGCCTCAAAAAAGAATTTTGTAAAGCGCAGCATTCAGACCTCGGCCAGCATCAGACGGCAATATTTTGTCCAATGAGAAGGCTGGGCAGGTTTTCGACCAGTGGCGAGAATGCCTAGCAATGAAGGTGGATCCTGAGCTTGGCAAACAAATCGTATTGATCGCTATTACTTCGGTTGGTGCGGGGACAATATCATTGGTGCTTTCGACGGGCCGGCCTAGGGTCCGCGCCCTGTTTTCAAAGTAGTCCGATAACAGGCTATCCATAAGGGGGGCAGAGCTCCGGTTTTCTTCCGGTATGCGATAAACGAACCGGCGTCCGGTGGAGTTGTAGGCGTTGTCGTCCAATTCTATCCGCGTACGCGATAGACCTGCGATTAAGGGATGATCATGGCCCAACAGATGGCCGACTTCGTGCATGATTGTGGCATAGTAGATCAGTTTGAGTTTCTCCTCCTGGGAAAGATCATTTCGTAGGCTCTCGGTTAATCTGTTCCAAGCGCCGCTTGATAGTGAGAGTTCCGATGCAAAGTAAATGCCGCCAGTAATCGGAGCCAAACCACGCTGAGATAACCGTGTGTTAATGGCCGACAAGGCAGAGCTGCCTGGTGTGTATGTGACCGCCATCATGGTGGGGGAGGGAAACATTAGTTGTCCAACTGCAGTTGATCTGTCGATGAGCTGCATATCCACATTATGCGCGGTGGCGGATCCCGATCCGATACGCATCGATACGCCTTGCGCCGCTAACTCATTGCTCCACGCACTTCCAGCCTGGCTAATCAGAGGGGTAATATCCAATTGCACAGGGCTTGTCGCTATTCGAACAGTCACTTGCGCTGCACCCGGTACAAAATAACGGATTAGACCTCCATATGTGCTGATTGGATTGAAAGGCGTAATACTTTGGCCCGTTGCGTCATTTGAAGATGATTGCCAAACGAAATTGTCAATGCCGGGCTGTTGCGCATTCGCGGTACTACTAACCATAACATTGAATAACAGGATGAAGACCTTGAACAAGACACTGTTAGAGGTGGTTTTTTTGTATCCACAATGATTGTCTTGGGCGGTCGTAAAACACTTTTGATGAATGAACATGATGCTCCCTACAATTCGGCTATTACTGTTTGTAACTAACTAGCTCGCAACACCGACATAGGTCGCAGTGCCATGTGCGCTCCACGAATGTTTCAGCGGCAGGCGTACTGCTCAGCCGTACTGCTAGTTCAACAGGGAAATATCCATTTGCGCCAAAGCGCTGTCGATAATCGCCAAAAACCTCAGTGTCCTGGCGCCAGGCCAAGGGCGAATTGGTCTAAATTCAACCGACTGATACAGATAACCTATTGCAACGAAACTAAATCCTGTAATTTATCGGTAATTGCTGCGTGGGAATCTGCGCACAGCGGCATTGACAGTATTTTCTGGTCGGACGGCTGGTGTTTGTTTTGCAATTTCGGAACCTCCTAATCAATTGAAGCACCAAATTCAAACAAAGAAAATCCCAAAGAATATCACCCTTGATTACGATCAAATTGGAAAGTCGTCATTCATATTCAGGCGCGCAGGGATATGCGGATTCTAAGATCTGTGTGCCCTCACAGCCTGTCGTAAATTCCCAGTTCAACCTCGCCATCAAGTCGGCGGAAACTTATGGGACAAGGCTCATTGCTTTTGCCACCAGTCCAACAAGTGATCAGTTCTCTGAACGTTGCCGTGAAAATAGGCGATTAAATCTTCTCGGTTCAGCGCGAGAAGCGAAGTGTAATTACTGCCAGTTACTTCACCGTAGATCAGAACCTTGGCACGTCTTGCCAAAAGTGCTGTGACCTCAGTGTTCCACTGCCGGCTATATATGCGTTCGTTTGGGTATTGATGGCCGGGGCCGGAACCAGCCTTGTTTTCTATTGCTCTGCTCGCCGATTCAAACAGGATTTTCATATTATTTCGGCGATATGGTGAGTTTCTCCTCGACGGAACCCATGCGCTTAGCAAGTTTCGGAACTCCGGTTCGGGAGACGATGAACGGACTAAGGGAAGGTTTAGCCCTGCCGATGTGTCAAGGCGACTTGGCCCTGGTTCGGCTCTAGCCATAGTTTCTATAACTTCTTGTTCCTCGACCGAAGGCTGCCTGAGGAACTGCGCGGGACTTGTAGCAAATAAGCTTGGATCGTAATGCTGAACATAACCACGGAAACTTGTTCGTAAAACACTGGGACGGACCGGTATCTGCTGTTCCGCGCCCACAATCGGTAAGCTACTACCGGGATGTTGGATCAGTATTTCCATTGCACTCGTAGAAGCCCTTGCGGCATTTCTCGCGGCTCTGCTGTCTAACTCTCGGTCAACTAATGCGAGCAATACATCTTCCATACGCTCCTCCCAGTTTCATAAGTCCAGAATAAGTTAAATCCGATGGCGCGGTCCATTTCCTTGCGTTTGCGCTTTGAGTACATCATAACGGTCTTGGGTAGCCGCCTTAACATTTCAAATCGACCAGCTGTCAAAGTGCCCAAGCGGCAATACTGACCTCGACATGTGTGTTAACGGTGCCCTTTATACTGTATCGATAGCAAAAAGGCTGGTTGGGACCACCATACGTTTTCGTGGCCAACGCTAACAAATTAGTATTTTTTTGAGTAGTCTATCATAATGGAATACATCAAATTCTATTTTTAAACCTTGTGCGGTCTAATGCACTCATACAAGCAGAGCTGTTAGGTCGACGCAAGGGGATTTCTTGGTTCAGAATTAGGGTCGATGTGTCCTCGCCAGCACGGGACCATTTGGAAGTGGGAGGTACCTGGTATTTCTGACAGGTTGTCAGATAGCTTTGAGCAGGGTAGCCTCCTGTTAAATCTCCAGAGTTTCGGGGTAAGCCTTTCTGTTCGCGAATTTCTCGTGCCTATACCGATAACTCGGCTGGATCAATTTTAGACTGCTGAATTTTAGGTGAAATTTTTGGGGGAAGACCGTTAGTTCGGTGCTTTCGGTCGATATTTTAAGAGCTTAACGCAGCTGTTATGCGCCGTGACCTTTGTCGGAGGGACCGTTCCAGGAACAGTCGAAAAGACTTCTGGAATTAATCCCGCCCGCGGTACGATTGTCGACGAAAATCCCTCTGATAAGGACATTGCGGCCTGATTGGGCGATAGAAGGCGAGGATGGCATGAGGGGCACCGATACACCGGCATTTCGGGTTCGTTCGTCTAGAAAATATAAAACTCCTAAAATACTGCCAGCTCGTCGCTGTAGTCGTGCCGCCCAATGGTCGGTCCAGGTTGTAAGCTTTGGCTTTCTTGCAAAGAGGGCCCCTTTTATAATAGCGGTCACACTCCTGAATTTGCTGCAGTTTATCCTGCCTTATATGGGAGCTTCATTTGCAGCGGACAGATATTGGGATCCCAACGGCGTTGTGCCAGGCGGCGGCGGTTCTGGTTCATGGAACCAGACTGATATATTCTGGAGCGATAGCGGAGATGGTGTTAGTGGGCCTTATTCGATTTGGGACAATACATCACTTGATCGTTCGATTTTCGCTGGGATTGCCGGAACTGTTACGGTGGGAAGTCCAGTCACAATCGGTGGGGCAGCATTCAACGTTGACGGATATGTGATAACTGGCGGCGAGCTCACGCTTGGCCAATCAGCATCGACTATTTTAGTGGGAGACGGTACGGCCGGGGGCGCGGCAGTGATCGCGACCATTAACTCGGTGCTTTCGGGAAATGCACAACTCGTCAAAACAGATGCCGGCATTCTAGTTTTGAAGGGGACGAACAGTTACAGCGGCGGCACTCTCATCGAAGGCGGCACAGTCAGAATCTCGTCTGATAGCAATCTTGGAGACGTCGCCGGCGGCTTAGCTTTCCAAGGTGGAACACTCAATACCACAGCCAATCTCTCTTCAATAAGAACCTTGTCTTTAGTTGGGGACGGAACAATAACCGTTGACACCGGCACTACTTTCAACGTGTCTGGTCCAGTCGAAGGTGCGGGCAGCCTCACAAAACGGGGTGGCGGGGGTTTAGTCTTGACGGGAGATGCTACCCACAGCGGCGGAACAACGATTGCCGCGGGAACGTTACAATTGGGCAACGGCGGTGTCGCGGGTAGTATTGCTGGTAACATCATCAACAACGGGGCCCTCTTGTTCAACCGATCCGACGCTCTGACCTATGCAGGTGTGATTTCTGGAACCGGAGCGGTAACCCATGCAGGTTCAGGTGTGCTTTCAATGAGTGGCTTGAATGCGTACGGCGGCGCAACTGTTGTGGACAAGGGCAAGCTTGTACTGACAGACGGGGGAAAAATAGTTGGCACCTCGGTGCTCACCTTGCGCAACGGGGGGGTACTCCAGGTCGATTCAGCCGGATCAAGCTTAGTTTCGACAGGTGCAACTCTCAACCAAATCGGTGCTGCAGGTTCTGGCACTCTTACAGTAGACAACGCAGGCAGCGTCACCTTGGTCAATTTGGATATGGCCTCTGCGAATGGTAGCAGTGGATTCCTCAATGTAACCGGTGGTGGCTCTCAGGTCATCAATTCAGGCCAAGCAATTATGGGTCGCTTTGGAAATGCGACTGTTAACGTACGGGACGGCGGAAAGCTTGTCTCATCGGGGGCTAGCCCCCTGGTCGGTGGTCAATTCACGAGCGGGAACGGCTTCGTCACTGTTGCGGGTCAGAATTCGCAGTGGATTGTTTCCCAACAGCTTCTACTTCGGCGTGGATCCGTCACGGTCAGCGATGGAGGTCGGATCACAGCGCAGGCGGCGACAATAGGCTTTATTGGTGTCGGCTTGAATGCGCCATCCGCTTCCCTTTTGGTAACGGGGACAGGATCCAAGTTCGAAACCACAGGTACCTTTCAAATCACCAATGCAGCTGACAGCGGCAATAGTGGAACGGTTACAATCGCCAATGGCGGCACTATTAAGACTGGGAACGGCGTGCTTGCGATGGGACCAGGAAATGCTTTGCTCAATATCGGAAGCGCTGAAGGAAGCACTTCAGTCGGTTCAGGTCTATTAGACACCGCGTCAGTTACGATGGCTGTTTCGGGTAACCGCATCAACTTTAACCATAACGACGTGAATTACACTTTCTCTGCTAAGGTATCTGGCGCAGGTTCCATTATTCACAACGGTTCAGGTGCGACTGTTCTGACTGGAGCCAACAGTTATAAAGGTACAACGACAATCAAGGCCGGAAGCCTCTATGTAAACGGAGATCAGTCTCAGGCAAATGGACTGACTACGGTTCAGTCGGGGGCGAAGATAGGCGGGCGGGGAACGATTGGCGGTGATGTTGATGTATTTGGTGGTGTTAGCCCCGGGGATCCGAATGGCGACGCAGGGGTCTTGACGATCAACGGTAATCTTTTGCTTCACAGCGGATCATTTCTATCGCTAGCACTGGGGCAAGCCGGTACTCCGGGAACGGCGCTTAACGATCGTATTGTCGTTAACGGCAATCTGACGCTCGACGGCACATTGGATGTGTACGAGGCTGCGGGTGGCAACTATGGACCCGGTATTTATCGCGTAATCGACTATACAGGTATCCTTACAGATAATGGCTTAAGCATTGGCAACCTGCCCAATGGGTCTGGTTTGATCCAAACGTCAGTGCAGGGGCAAATCAATTTGATCGCGGGTGGGACTGATTTTAGTTATTGGGATGGCGATGCGGGACCGAAATTTAATGGCGTCGTGGATGGAGGCGAGGGGACTTGGCAGCGCGCGGGGAGCTTAAACTGGACGGAATCCTCGGGCAATATAAATACAACCTATAATGATGGCACATTTGCGATCTTTGCCGGCGTGGGTGGAACGGTGAGCGTGGACGATAGTGATGGCATCGTCACCGCAGCGGGCCTGCAGTTTGCATCTGACGGCTATCGCATCGCGGGGGACCGACTTACGCTAACCGGTCCACAATCGACCATTCGTGTCGGTGACGGGACATCTGCGGGTGAAAATATGACCGCCTCGATTGATGTCGAACTAGCAGGCGATACCCAGCTGGTGAAGACCGACCTTGGCACACTCGCGCTTCTGCGCGATAACAGCTATACGGGTGGTACCATTTTGGCTGGCGGTACGCTTATCGTCTCTTCCGATAAAAACCTCGGCGCTAGCGGTGGGCTAACCTTTGAGGGTGGCACACTGCATACAACAGCTGACATTGACAGTGAACGGCCTATAGTCTTGTCGTCTGATGGGACTGTGCTGACTGATGATGATACCAAGCTGACGTTCAACGGTGAAATTTCTGGAACGGGTGCACTGACGAAACAGGGCCGTGGTAAGCTAGAAATAAATGGCGACAACAGCTACAGTGGAGGAACTGTACTCAGAGACGGTACTGTAAGTGTTTCGTCTGATAAGAACCTCGGTGCACCGAATAGTCATCTGATCTTTTCAGGTGGCACATTGCAGACGACTGCAGACTTTAGCACCGACCGTTTGGCGCTGCTGTCGTCGGATGGAACTATATTTACCGGCGATGGTACTCAACTTGCTTTCAATGGTGAAATGTCTGGAACGGGTGCACTGACGAAAGAGGGCGGCGGGAAGCTCGAACTCAATGGCGACAACAGCTACGGTGGAGGAACTGTACTGAGAGACGGTACCGTCAGCGTTTCGTCTGATATGAACCTCGGTGCGGCGACTGGTGATCTGATCTTTTCAGGTGGCATCTTGCAGACGAAAGCAGACTTTAGCACCGACCGTTCGGCGGTTTTGTCGACCGATGGAACTGTGGTTACCGAAGATGGTACGACACTTACGTTCAACGGTGAAATCACCGGTGTGGGTGGGTTTAGGAAAGAAGGGGGCGGGCGACTTAAACTCAATGGCGACAACACCTACGCTGGAGGAACAGTACTGAGTGCCGGTACACTGAGTATATCGTCCGATAAGAACCTCGGTGCGGCGACTGGTGATCTGATCTTTTCGGGTGGTATCTTGAACACGACAGCAGATATGAGCACCGACCGGTCGGTGGTGATTTCGGAAATAGGCACCATCCATGCTGACGGAAATACCACGCTCACTCTTAACGGCACACTCTCAGGTGCAGCTGCCTTGACCAAGGCGGGAGCCGGCCGGCTTAAGCTAACAGGCGATAACAGCGCTTACTTAGGAGACACGAATGTTGTTGGCGGTATTCTGGCGATAGCGGACGGCTTGGCTAGCACATTGACCATTGGCGCTGCTGGCAGGCTTGAAGGTACCGGTGCAGTCGGCACAACAACCAATGCGGGCACTATTTCTCCTGGTATTGACGGGTTTGGTACGCTCACAGTAATTGGTGACTACGTCAGCAACGATGGGCAGCTGGAAATATCAAGTAAGCTCGGTGATGACATGTCGACATCAAGCCGTCTAGTTGTCGTAGGTGGCACGGCGGGAAATACCACGGTTGTCGTTACTAATCGCGGAGGGCATGGAGGCCTTACAGTCGACGGCATCAAGATTGTCGATATAAAAGGTGCATCTAATGGCAAATTTTCGCTTGCGGGCGATTATGTTCTTAACGGGGAACAGGCCGTAGTGGCGGGTGCATATGGATATCGGCTCTATAAGGGTAGTCTTTCTAATGCAACGGATGGCAGCTGGTACCTACGTTCGATATCGTTGTCTCCTGCAGGGCCGACGGGTCCTACGGATCCCGAGACGCCAGCGCAGCCTGTTGGCCCACAAACGCCTCTTTACCAGCCAGGTGTTGCTCTTTTTGAAACCTACACCAGCACACTGCAGCAGTTGAATAAATTAGGCACGCTAAAACAACGCGCAGGCAATCGCATATGGGCGCAGAACCTATCCGACATTCAACAAACGCATGGCAGCAGAATTAGCGAATCCAACGGTATCTGGGGAAGGATCGAAGCCGCACACGGGAAGTTCGGTTCCGCCACGTCAACCAGTCACGCTCTATACGATGTGGATGGAGTTAGATTTCAGGCGGGTGTGGAAGGCCTGCTCATCGAGAATACCCGTGGGCTACTAATTGGTGGCATCTATATGCAATACTTAACGGGCTCCTCGGATGTCGCATCGACATTCGGCGACGGTTCAATTGAATCTGCAGGCTATGGCATTGGCGGGACGTTGACTTGGTACGGTAGTAACGGCCTTTATTTTGATGCCGTCGGGCAAGCAAGTCTTTATCGCAGTGACTTGGATTCGGTTACGCTAAGGCGGCGGCTCGTCGAAGGGAACCGAGCGGCTGGATATAGTCTAAGTATCGAAACTGGTTGGAAATATGAGACGGGCAATAGTTGGTCACTGACGCCGCAAGGCCAACTTATCTATTCGGCGGTTCATTCCAATGACTTCACAGACCCGTTCGGAGCCGTTGTCTCATTTCAGCCTGATCGAGGTTTAGGTGGACGTCTTGGTGTCGCTCTGGAACGTGATCTCGCTTGGCGTGATCAACGGGGCCAAGAGCGCACAGTGCAGATCTACGGGATAGGTAATCTCTATTACGGTTTTGTCGCAGCCTCCAAAGCCACTGTGTCGGGTGTTGAATTTACGCGTGAAACCGACCGATGGTGGGGAGGCTTGGGCGTCGGTGGTAGTTATACTTGGGGGAACGATAAATATTCTGTGTCTGGCGAGGCCCGATATGAGGGTAGTCTCAGCAGCTTTGCAGACAACTACGTTGCCGGTGGAAGTGTTCGGTTCCAGGTCAAATGGTAGGCACTCGTCGAGTATCGTAATGACTGCACCAAGCGGACTTCGATTGCATCACATCCGTTCGGACGCCGCTTGAGGTAAATATTGAACTGAAAGTCTACCTCAAGCGGGTCCGATAGGCGCTGCGTGCCTATTCACAGCATTACGTAACTTTAGAACTTATATGCGATACCTATCCGAATTTCATTTGACTGCAGGCGGTTTGAGGTACTCGCATTGTTAGCGGCGAGAGATTGCTTCCCGAGGTCGGTAAATCTATACTCTAATCTCATTACAGTGTTGTCATTGAAGGCATAATCAACACCTGCACCTAGCGTATAGCCGGCACGAAATCGACGTTGTTTAAGATAGATGTTAGGAGCAAAATCAGAAGTGGGATCTGGTTGATTAAGATAGACGCTGTCCTGAACCTGCGCAATTGCAAGGCCACCCGAAATAAACGGCATGAAGCGATCGAGCGCATATCCTGCTCGAGCTCGTATCGCACCTGTCCAGATGATTTTTTTGCCAGTGACGATTGTATCAATGTCGCCAATTTCCCTATGCTTAGCCCGCCATCCCGCGTAAGCAGCGTCTGCCTCTACGCCCAAAACTAATCCGTTATTGGCTTCGAAATTGTAGCCACTGTATATGCCTCCAAGGAAGCCGTTCGAGCGTAAATTAGAGCCGGACAGCTCTTGGGAAATGCCGTTCTGCGCGTCGGCTTCTAATGCTGTTTTATGTTTAGATGTTCCGAAGGCATATCCCGCCTGGAAGCCGGTGTAACTACCGCCCCAGTTGAATGCCGGCACTGCCACGATCGGAGGTGAATCGGGTGTTGAAATTACATCGGCCGCACAGGCAACGGACATCGATAGGGCAGACAGGATGGGAAACACAATGAGAGCTTTTAATGACATTGATTCTAACCAAATTGTTAACGAACAAATGAAAGGACGAAAGTACGCCATGATTCATAGTCTCATCCACATAATCCGAAAGCCCAATTAATTGGAATGAGCTGATTGCGGGTCTTCTCCTTTTGTATCCGCTCTGAAATGTGTTGTTGTCGGTGTCCGCTGGTTGCTTGATTGGAAATAAAGCTACAACAAATAGTGTTCCTTAATCGAAGCCCAGCGATCGGGTGGCAGGCGAAGAGTGGATTGAATGAAGTCCGGTAGGTGCTCACTATCCGTGACATTGCTGCCGCAGAGCGCAGCCATATAGTCGTTCAGACTTTCGCCCCGAGACTCGAGTAGTGCTGTGTTGACGGCATCCCAGAAAGCCACACCTTTTGTGTAAAAGGCAGCAACAGCAGACGTATCGCCGGTATCTGCGATGTGCCGGTCCATTGGGATCAGGCCAAGATCGAACCGGCGTGCGTCATCTTTAAACTTCTCGAACATAGCTACGGCGTTTGGGTCACTTGAGCTTGCAAAAATAGTCGCGCGTGCTGCAAAGTAGCTTGCCAAACTTTCATCATACCAGGGTGGACGGCGATTATCCGAAGCTGCGAGCTGGTGTATGGCTTCGTGAAGCGGTACGTAAAGGCGCATAGCTTTTCCGAATGGCTCGACGCTCGTGCCATCACTGTAATTTACCACGAGAAGGTCTTTGCCGGTGAGCCCTCCTAGCGAAAGAACGTCAGAAGAATTCGCCATCCACAGAACAGTGAATTTGGATAATTGGGTCGAATGGAGATGGTCTTTTAGCCATTTCAACCCAACAACATGACGACTTATGTCTGCTATTCTGCTGCGACCAGAGCGCTTATCGAGAAAATAGATTAGATTTATGTTGTCCACATGCCGCTTTAGAGCTGGCCGGCTACCGACCAGAACGAGGAGGAATGGAGCTTCGCGCGGCGGTAACTGCAGTTCATTCGCCGGCCCGCTTGGAAAGATTTGGCCCTCCGGTAATTTGAGAAAATCAATAGAGTTGGAATCTTCCAATCTGGCTATCGACGAACCTTCACACAAAAGAAAGCCGTGTTCTAGGATCACGCTGCGTTGCGCATAGGGGGTTTCCGCAGTACGTGAAAGCGGGACTATCCAACTGATATGACGACATCCTTGTGGAACGCGCCAGGTACCTTTCTCAACGAGTTCAAGCGTAACCCCATCGCAGAATGTCTTCTTGATTTGCGGTTCGACACCGCTGCCAACGCCACGAAGAATGAGCTTCGTTTCAGGAGCGTCTTTCGCACGATCAGTGGAAACTTGTAATGTGTTCCCGTCTTTGCGTTCAACGACATAGGTGTTGGCTTGGCATTTGACAGTAGCAGCGCATATCGAGAATGCGAGCAGACCGATACCGGTAAAAGCAGTGCTTATTATCTTCATATCATCCAAAATATAACTAGAAATGGCAATCTGCGATGTAGCATTTCTGCTTTACCTGGCGCACGCAACTCCAAGAGACAGCTACCAATTTCGCTTCTCTCGACGCTCGTGAAACGCAACCAAATTACTTATTGCTATGCTGCTGCCGCGTTCGACTGGAAAGATTGGAACCAGCAATTCGCAAAGTCAAAGATCGAACTTGGCGACAGTGAACTTCCATAAAACGCGTCAAAATCAAAGGCCTCGCGACACATCGTTAACTTCATCGGATTTCAAATTCGTTCAAGCTATGTTCTTTAAGAATAAAGTCAAAAGATATTCTGAATTTTCGTAGTTCTTTGCGATTTAGACAACAAAAAAGATAAATGGAGAAATTAGGTACCAATAATTAGCGGGCCTCACTTCGCCTCATATTCTTATGCAGGCTAAAAGGGGGCAGGTTTAAGTAGCGATTTTCCAAATTTCTATTCTGAATTAGCTTTCCTCCCTGTACTCCGGCTAATCAAGGCCGATTGTAGATTTCTCATTTTCTTGGGAGGGGACATGAAACGGAATATTTTAATTGCTAGCTCTATGGCGATCCTGTGCCTGGGGTCGGTCGCTCATGGTGCTGATACCCCTGTATGGCCCGAACCAGATTCCCTTCGAAACGTGTCGGTCTGCGATGCGTATGGCAAGGGGTATTATTATATACCGGGCACTGAGACGTGTCTGCGACTGCATGGTTATATCCGCGATACCTTGCAAGGCGGAGGAGACGTGAACGGCCGTAATATTACGGAAAAGGCGGGAACGGCCGTATATCAAAGTTCCAATAGACGAAAGAGCTGGGACAATTCGGTTCGGTTCACATTAAGAGCGTCTACAGCATCGGAAACAGAGCTCGGAACCCTTGAAACCTTTGCGGAAGCGCGTTTTCAATGGGATAATGGTACCGATGCAGACTCCACCGGCACTCTCCAGTATGGCTACATCAACCTTGGTGGGCTTCGAATCGGACTTGATCAATCCGTCTTTGTTTCATTTGTCGGTGCATTGGGAGAGGTTAACAACGATGATGTAATCCTCGCCGGTGGTTATCGTACTGGGCTTATAAGCTACACTTATAGTGCACCGAACGGGGTTTCTGCGATTGTGTCACTGGAACAGGGAAACAATAAAGATACTGATGGGAAATATGGGTATGACGGAACGATTACGGGTTATAGTCCTCATATCGTCGCCGGCTTAAAGTACGCACAAGGATGGGGATCGATTATAACAGTTGCGGCATATGATGCACGTAATCAAACGTGGGCAGGTAAATTGCGTGGTAACTTCAATTTAACTGACAGGCTTTCCCTATGGGCGATGGCTGGCTACAAATCGAACAAAGACCCATATATGGATGTCAAAGGGGATAGTGACCAATTCGTCGGCCGCGTGCGTGCAATCAACAGTTTCTATGGCCAATGGGGCGGTGACTGGGCTGCATGGGGAGGACTAGCGTATAAGATGACTAAGAGTTCGATTCTTAACGCTGAACTCGCGGTCGATGCCTCACAAACGATCTATACAACCGCGAATGTGGCCTACGAGCTTGTGCCGGGATTAACAATAAATCCGGAGGTGTCTTATGTCCACAGGGGTGACAAAAAATCGCTCCAAAGCGGCACCAGTTCTTGGCAAGGATTGATCCTGTTTCAACGAACATTCTAAAGCACGAATGAAAGACCGATGGACAAACTGCCCTCGGTCTTTCTCTTACGCGGCATCAAATTCACTCCGTCCTATTGCGTGACATCGGCGATTTAAAGTATTCGTGAAGCTTCGCAAATGAAGAATACATGTTCGCTGAACTGTACTGCATGCCCCACCTAACGTTCCAAACCAACATCGCGCTGGCTGTATAAAGAGCGTGGGATTAATTGAAGAAAGAGGTGTCAGCCAACTACCGCGCTTTGATTTCGCTGACATAGAATTTGGATAACACGGCGAGCATCTTTCTTACTGTAGGTGATGAGATGCTGTAGTAAACATTCTGTGCGTCGCGGCGCGCAGTAACCAGGTTAACTGATCGCAGTCTTCCAAGGTGCTGTGACAATGTAGACTGACTAAGGTCAGCGATGCGGGCAAGTTCACCGACACTTATTTCACCGTTTATCAAATGATCCAAAATAATCAATCGGGTTTTGTTCGCAAGCGCTTTCAAAAGATCAGTCAATTCATCAATATTTTCAATAAGCCTGGAGCTGCGATGTTTAATGTCCATGCAGAATGACTCCGTAAATGAGAAATATAATATATAAATAAATAATGTGTAGGATAATAACAGATCCATAAAATGAGTAAAAGAGATTTATCGTAGTATTCGGTTTCATTTAACATCCCCGGAATATTAGGAGAAATTACTGTGATATTTCGGGAATTTTTTATGGTTATTGTAATGATATCTTATATCTAAATATTCCATTTATGCCTCTTTTAATTGAAAGGGCGTAACCGTAACGACTTGGTTATATTATGCAATTCTCTTCTACTATCGATTCCTAGGATAGGGATCGCTGAATCGATCGTAAATAGGAGCGTTGACGGCGAAATAATATCTGAGTTCTTTCTTTTAAAGTAGAATATAAAATTTCGAATATTATAGAAAATGGTTATTTAGAGAATTTAGATAATATTGTATGCGTTATTTGCTATTGACTTGTTATTTTAACCTAAGTATATTCTATATCGTTTTGATAGCAATATTATTGCAATTGGTGCATCTCGATATACTTAATAATTTTGATATGACGAAATTATAATTGGTACTGCGCGCAGGTGCTTATTTTCAATGCAGGCTCGATACAAGGAGACGAACCTGCGGGGGCAATAGAAGATAGCGGGGGCAGCGGGATATTCGCGTTTACTCCAGGGGTACGTTGTCTTCGAATAAGCGGTTTGGAAGACCGACCAACCGCGAGGCACTTAAGTCTGAGCTGAATGATAAGTTGGGGCTTCTGGTTCAGTACAGAAAAAATTCAGCGTTGGTGACGGGGGTATCAGCGCCGAACTTAGCTTAGGTGTTGTAGCAAGCGGGTGTCCTCCTAACGCCCGTCTGAAGGGCAGTGGACGACTTCTGGGCGGAAAGCTGGGAATTCCGCCAAGTGGTCGCTCCGCTGCCCGTTCATTCGATGACGATATTGTTTCGTACCGGGGGGTGATGCACAGCGTTCAGACCACTGGGGACCGAGTGCTCGTTAACTTATATTTCCCGCAATTAAATAGGATTGCGGGAAGGATGGCTTTTGTATTTGCTATATAAAGGACCAGGCTAAACCGGTTCTGAACTGGAGATGCTTGGTTCTGTGAGCATTTGCATTGCCACCCGCCCGTGCAGGGCTCACGGAATGAAGGATGCCGCCCATCCCAAGCCCCCCAACTTGGGCAGCATCCTTCACCCATCTTCAGGGGCGCTACATTGGAGTGCCGACATATGCATCACGGCTCTAGTTCAATCCCTCGATAGATTCAGAGGTGGTTTGTTAGCACTGAATAATCCTACATCTATGTCGTGTTTCCTGAGAAAGAGTGTTTCCTCTGGAAGTGAAGATGTTGAAATAGCAGCTCCGCAGCAGCGTCGGGAGAAGGGGCAGAGCGACCTTTCGATGTCGAAAAGGCCCCCGGTACTCATTGCTTCTATTGACCCTTTCACAACGGTCGTCGTCGAAGCGTCGAAGCGTCGAAGCGTCGGAGGGAGAAGACGCGGAAATCGTCAGCGTATTTCATCTGAAAGAGTGACTGTCGCGATGAGCTTTCTGTCTCTAAGGATCGACATTGGCCCGTTATTGAGTAGACCTAGTAGTTCGGCGGATGTGGATGGGAAAGATGCAGTCGCTGACTCGAGCTTTAAGACCGGGATTAAAGGATGGTCGTCACCAGCCATAATCTCTTTTCGCATTATTGCCATAGCGGTTTTAGCATCTTCCATGTTGGAGAAAAAGCTACCCGACCAGTCAGAGATATTATCGTATGTGACTGCAAAAATACGCAAGGCAATGTCAGTCATGGAATGTAATCCTTCGACATTACGGGTTTCTCCTTACTTAGAGGTTGCAAATTTCGAGGGGGGTAAGTTTGCCGATGATCCGGTGTCATTCTCGCCGATGGATCCGTCAACGACCTTCATACTATTGTAGTGATAGACCCTTGTCTTCCTGTTAGAAACGACAGGACACAGAGAAATCTCACCGGGAATATTCGCAACCCAACCCGTCTAAAGCTGTAAAGATCCACATCAACAGCGTTACAGTGCCGGGATTTGGTGCGTCAAAAATCTTCTGTCGAATTTAGTTTATTATGATTTCAGCGATCATAAACAAATAACATATAAACTTGATTGATGATTATCCTGAGTAGTGTTATATATTTGCCACCAGACCAAGAAATATTGTATATAAGCTGATAAATATATTTATATTACTAATTTAGACGGATATGAAATATTCAGTATTCTAATATTACATAAATTAATAAGTAAATTGCATTGAAAGGTATACTTATTAATATTGGTAAATTGAGTTATAAATAAATGGGTGGGAGTTTTTTCTATGAAGTGGGAACCTTTTTGCGAAAGCATTCAGACCTCCACAAATCCGGAAGATCTGATGTTTCACATTGAGAGCTTTGCCGTCATCAACGGCTTCTCGCATGTGTCATATATTGCCCATATTCCGTGTTTCGAAAAAAAACCAAGGCAGATTCATTTTAGCAATCTCCCGGAATATCAATTTTCTGCAGAGGCAAAGGGCTATCGAGATGATGAGTATGTTGTTCGTTATGGGCGTAACAGTATTGAGCCACTCATTTGGTCGGAACGCGTGTTCAAGGATTCTGCCCTCATAGGAATAAACGCGCAAAGATTGGGCCTTACGAGCGGCGTGTCGCAACCGTGCTGGGCGGCAAGGGGCGTGTTCGGAATACTGACACTATTGCGTGGAGGACGCGAATTTACAGATGAAGAAATTACCACCTTAAGGAGCCCCTTACGAATAGTGGGTAACCTCCTCCATCTTGCGATGTTTGAATACCTCGACATTGATCAATTCCACAGCGCTGCAGAAATCTCGCTGACTTTTCGAGAGCGCGAGATTTTGCGGTGGACCAGTGAGGGAAAAACGGCTGTTATCATTGGTAACATTCTTTGTATTTCTCCCCGTACAGTCAATTTCCATATTTCTAATGTCCTCGCAAAGTTAGCGGCCGCCAACAAAACTGAAGCCGTCAGTAAAGCGCGTAGTTTGGGCATTCTGTGACTGTGACCCGATCTAACGTGACGAACAATTGAGTTGCAACTCAAGAAGAGCTATGCAGCCCGCAACATCGCGTCAGTATTATGCCGGATGTGTGAATATACCTGCCAAAGTGTAGATTGGCTATCTCAACCAAAAGACTGGTTTAAAAGGTGGCCGTGACGATGATTGTATCCACATAATCGCCCGGTGCAGGGGCTTTAGCGAGCGGAGCAATGATTTGGGTACAGACCTGGAGATTGTCTACGAGATTGACTGTGTTTCCGGTGCCAGAAAGCACTGAATGATCGTCCCATACGATTTTGCAGCCCGGTTGTAGTGTTTGATAAGGCAAGTAGTTTCCGTTAGATTTTACGCGAGCGATCCCATTTTCTGCGTTGTTGCCTTTACTCAGGCTAATTACGTAGGGGGTTCGATAGGTGCAACGAATTCCTATATTTCCGTACGCTCGTATTTGGCCTTCTTTCGCAGAAGCGATATCTAGACTGCCCTGCGTTCCGAAGTCGATGTCTTGGAGATTTTCCAACTGGCAGGCATCGTTCACTGTCGCGTTTACATTGAAACTGGTGAAAATTGTCCCGTCAGGATTAGAAAGTCCAGAGCTGCACGAGGATTTTAAGCCATCACCGAATTTGTATTCGGTAACGAGCACAAAACTGTTGGTATAGATACCGGAGCGAACACGGTCTTGCTGCTGTCTGTCGAGGTAGGTCAGAGTAAACTGCTGGGAGGGTGTCGTCGACGGATTTTGAGGAGACCAGCCATTTGTGAAATGAGTCCAGCCTGCCGTGGCTTGTCCGCCCCCAAAAGCCGATAGCGGAGAATTTGCTTGGTTTGGCAGGCGCATCTGCCAAGCCAAGCGCGTATTTGAGTCCTGCGTTTGAAAAAACGTATGGATAGAATGATTGTTCGCTGCTTGAATGTAAGCACAAAATTGAATGCTGGTATATCTTGTGGGTGCGTTACATTCATATTCGAGATTTCCGGTCGTTGATGCGGCAGAATTGGCGATGATATCGACTCTTGTGTCACCAAAGGATCCCATCGATCGCAGCACGCATGTTCCGCTGCTTGCTGCGGCTGCTGGCGCCACAAAGGATATTGCAGGAATTACAAGCAGGTGGCTGAGGAGTATTGATCTTGCGGCCGCCAAATATGAATTGCTGCGTGGCCAGAAGATTGATCGTTGGTGTGAGTTGATAAAGTGCATCATTTTTCTCCATTATCCAAACACTTTACATCGGAGATTTCGGGAAGGTTGCCTTCAACAGGGCGGTAGTTAAAACGGGCATGGCAGATGCCTGCACCCTCCGGCAATGTCACTGTGAGTGAATTGTCCGCAGATAGTCCCGTAAGCCATACCCGGCCGTCATAGCCCAAAACGAAAGCGGTGCCGCTCGCATCTAATCTGACCTCGGAACCTACCGGAAGCGTATTACCGCGTGTGTCGGTGAGGACAATCGTAGCGCCGTTTGCCTTTTCAGCCCTGAAATCGACGGTAACACCCGAGTGATCGGCTGGCATCACAATACTCTGTGTGGTTTCTGGTTGGAGATCGAGCGGAAGATTTGCAGGATCAATTGCAATGGTGTTGTATTGGAAGGATTGTAAGTCCGGCAAAAAGGCGCGTCCGGCATAATTGGTCGTAGCCACCTGTCGCCCGTTCATTGATACGGGAAGGTTCGGTCCACCGCCCTTCACGACTGCAAATCCATCGTTGACCCGATTGACGAAGAAGATTCCGCCGCCAGCAATCACGAGTGCACCGTCGAGGGTGCTGGTCACACGTCCCTGATCTTGAGACTGATCGACTGATGCTGAAACTTCACCGACAGAACTGCGATATTTGATGGAAGCCGAGCGGCTTCCGTGGCCCTTTATTGTTTCGCGGTCTCTTAACGACCAACTGATAGGATCCTGCCCCAGCAAGGCCGATTTGGTCAGGCTTGTTTCGAGGCCGTCTTTTGAGGCGTTGACCGAGGCCGTCATGTTTCTATCCAGGGGAACGCTTAATCCCGCAAAAAACCCGAAATCTTTATGTCTATCGAGATTGGTATAGCCGGTGACATAGAGCGAGGCGGTAGTAAATACGGTTCTGGTCCAAGCGATGTTTATAAGACTGGCATTGCCATCTTTTCCTGCTCCCCGAATGCGGGAGTAGTTCACACTCACGGACGAAGGATCGAATGAGAGTGGGAATGAAAGCCCGATACTGTCGATGCTTTTTGCGCGCGCTGAAACTGGGGAGAGGGCATCATGTCGTCGGTCGACAATAAGACCTACATCGTTGTAGTCGCCAAAACTGCGAGACGAGTTGGCATAGAGCAGATAGCCATTGTAACCTGTCATGTAGCTAAAGGAAACGCGGCCTCCTTTTTCGGCACTCTGGTCGGCTTTGTAGTGACTTAGAAGTGCAGAAACATTTAGATTGCCGATCTGCCCAAGACTTGTGGAGAAACCTAGGCCACCATTGATCAATCCACGCGTTGCTTCGAGGTGGCCTGTGAGCGTCAGCCAGTCCGTCATACCGTAGCGTACACTGGCAGCTCCAGCGATGTCATGATCATAGTCGAAAGAAGCTTGACCGTATCGCAAACGCGGAAAACCTAACTCCGTCGAAAAATCGAAATAATCTTTCGCCAACATTTCCGCGCCGAAATAGTAGACCTGTCTGGTGCGCGTCTCCCGGCCGAGAGCGTCGTGAAGTACAAGCACGGCGTCACCATTACTGATATATGGAATACCGCTGAAATCAAAAGGTCCAGCCGGTACGTCCCCGGAATAGATTTTGATATTGTTCAGATAGAGATCGAGCGTCGAGGGAACGGACGTCGTTCCGGACAAATTGGGAACTGGAGCGGTGACCAGGTCGGAACGAATATCAAAGTTTCGCCGAAACTGGAAGCCACCGAAGCGCCAAGAAGAGGTCCCAGAAAGACCTCCGGAAACTCCATCGCCGAGCTGATAGACCAGTGCGTTTACCGGATCCGTATAGCGCCATGAACTGTCGAGCCGCGTCACTCCGGTAGCGAGTTCGTCGATTTTACTGAAAGCAGGATCGAAGCGCGCGAAGGCTGATGATGAGATAACGCCAACGGAACTGACAAAGCGAGCATCGAAGCTGCCGCTGAAAGCTTTATGAGAACCGGCGCCCCAACCGGACGCGGCGTAGAGGCTATAATTGAGAACAAAGCTTGGACTGGATCGAACGGCTGAAAAGTCGACTGGCTTATCAATAGGCCCTAAATCGATGCGAAGCGGAATACGGGCATTGTCTGGTGCGGTGATACGGATGATCTGATTAACGTCATCATATTGCCATTGTACACCATTGAGTGTGTCGAGATCTATGAGCCCGTCTGAGCCGATTACTCCTACACTTGGTCTAATCCCAGCAGTTTGTAGGTCGCCAGGAGTTGCTGCAAAACGCCCATCACGTCGTCGTTTGAAACTGGCCTGCACGCCGGTTGAACGCTCGTTCATGATGACCCCAAGAACAAAGTTCTGTAATGTTTGGTCATCGGTCAACCCTTCATCGGCGGTCGAACGCTCAACGCTGAGGCAGATCAGACAGCTGCAGATTGCTAGACGGATCAAGCTACTGTCCGGACACCACCGCAGTCTTATTAACCGCATAGTCGTCCCCTTTAGCTGTAATCGTCACGTGAGAGCCAGCCTTGATGGCACCCGAGGCAGAAGACCAGCGCATCGTGCTGCCTGGCAGAACATAACCATTGAGGCCAGCGCCGAAGTGAAGACTGTTTTTCCCTGCCGTAATTGTCAAATCGGCGATTTTTGCGTGTCGATTGCCATTATTCGCCGCGACGACATCAAGGCTTGTGCCGCGGCGACGAACGGTCCAACTGAGGTCCGCAGTTGCCGCTCGGTCGGAAAAAAACACCGGGATGGAATAACGGGTAACAAACTGTACGGAAGTGTTGCGCCGCCGCACATTGATATTGGGAAGTTCATCAATGAGCAGACGGTAGTCTTCTTCGCCCTTTATTGAGTCAGCGTTGAGATGTGCCAATCGGATTGTGTAAGTACTACCCGGAAGCACCGTGGTAGCTGGGGGACTTGCAACGACATTCGTTGCAGGTGTTAAGCGATCCTGCCCGTTGACTTGAGACCATTTGTAAATCCGCACTTGCACGTTGGTCGGATCGTCATCAGTATTTCGAAGGTTGATTGAGGCGGTTCTGTTGGGGACTGTAAGGTCGAGTGTTACCGGTGAAACTTGCAGGGCGGCGGCATGGGCAGGAACAATCGACAACGCAGCTAACCCGGATAGGAACAACCCAAATAAGTGTGTGGATCTGCTCATAAGTTATTGGTCCTCAACGATTTGTGGCTAATCTCAATGCCTAGAGATAGCGATTTAACCAACCGAGCCAGGTCCATCACTTGCTTGCACCTATTTAAGGTTGGCGGTGTCGACGGAGTGCTAGGGAATGCCGCTCGAATGGTACACGCAACTAGCGGGCGCAACACAGGGATGACGTCAAGCAGACAGGCCTAGTCCATAGATTTTGAACATTTCCGGGTCGGTTGGAGTGAATGCTTGATCGTCATCAGTTTAAATACGTGTTCGACTGCTCTAGTAGTTCACCTCCACCACGACAGTATCCGTATAAGCTCCTGCCGAAGGGGTCTTTTGCTGTGGGATCTGGCCATAAATTCCATACTTCTGAACAGTTCCGGATCCGGGCGTGGATGGTACGTAAAGACCGCGTCCGCCTTCTGAGCCGTCTAGCCAGATCGATTTGCGAGCTGCATCGGTATAAAGATAGTAGCTAACGTATTCCGAGCCGGACTTCATGCGTCTTGTATGCTGAGTGGTATAGTCCAGCGGGTTTAAGCCGGGTCCAAGTCCAATAGAATATGGGATCCCGTTTGAACACTGAACTTGAATGTTAGTAGCAGGATCAGTCTGGGCATTATGAAAAGTATCATTCAAGTTATCGAGCGTTCCAAAATCCATAATAGAATTATTACCACTCGTGACAGTGCAAGACGCACGGATTGCGACTTTCACCTGTAAGCTTCCCGTCGCCTTACCCGCTTGTGCCGCACCGATTGTGCCCGCACTAAATAGTAGTAGAGATAGAGCGAAGTAGCTGCGTTTTATATGCATAATTGTCTCCGTACTGTCCGGTTTAAGATGAGGCTGTTTTCTCAGCAGCCCGTGTTGGAAATTGATGGAAGAAGAGAGTGAATGCGTAAGCTCTCTGGATGTTAGCCGTGCTAGCGGGCTACCGGTTGCATGACCGTTCCCGCACTGTAATTCAGACGATAAGAAGTGTGAGGAGTTCTGCCATAGTAATCGGCATACACGGAAATAAGAACTAAGAGGCAATTCAACGAAGTGACTATGTCTTCTTGCTCGTCTGGTGTTTGATCGTGGGCACCTTTGATGCCTGTTCTGTCTGCTAGAATTCAGTGTTCGAACTTATCGAACGGAGGCAGAGGTTCGTCGCGATCTAAAAGACCGATAAGATAAGTAAATAAACATGAATACATTAGGAACAGTGAGAAAATACGAAATATATACATTGTATAATATATCCCCTGTTCGACTCAAAGCTTTATCTTCAGTCATGGAATAAATATATTCGAAGAGATTATTATTCAACGGCAACAAATAGTATATGCTATTGTGGCCCCTATTTTTTACCAAATTTTATTTATTCCTTTTCTCAAGGGGGTCATTTTGGAGGTAAAGAATCTGTGTCTTCTCAGGCTATCGTATGCGGTCGATTTTGGGGCGCCTACAATGGAAGTAATCTTTTCGAGGGCAGAACCTCTTATTTGGAAGATCATACGGGAGTGATCGCGCCAAGAGGTCGAACTCGAGAAGCCGCGGCTATGTCTCGATACTGCAGAGCAGTAAAAATAGTGGCGATAAACTAGGGATATGAGGATGCAATCGGATGTGTAGAATTGACGGAGATTAAAATAAGCGTTGTTGGGTGAGTATTCTGATGGTCACATTCTCCAAGACATTTACCTGCCACGAAGATATCAAGCAGTTTTCTTATTTTACCGAGGATTTTAAAAATGAAGAATTCAAAATCGAAAAGCTGATCATCGACGCCAATGCCATCGGCGCACTTGTCTGGGTGACAAGTTCTGACAGGTTTAATGTACCCATGTTGTTGCTTGACCGATTGACCCAGTCGCTTGGGTTTGTGGTTCTTCAGGAAATTTGTCGTCAACGAAAAAAACCGGCCCGGCTGATTTTCATTCGTTCGATGGAATGGACTTTTTCTGGTCCAATTCGACCTTCTCACATTTTGAGTATAACTGCGATGCATCGAAGCCATCAAGAGTCGGACAAGAAAGAACTTTTCGAAATTCGGGGCGGCATCAATAACCGCGCGTTATTTAAAATCTTAATTGATGTCATTGGGTATTCAAAATAATTTTGAAGGTGCATAATTTTCATGTTTGAGCGAGAGGTGCTTGGAAGCATCTATTACTATCTTATAAGCGATGTGAGTGAGCGACTGGCGTCGCTTCCTTGTCGGCTTATCCCTCCAACGGTCCGGAATGATCTTGTTCAATCCGCTTTTCTCCCTTTGTTGCGCCGCGTTTGGGAACGCCTGTTGCTGGTTGAAATGAATCTTGCCGAGGCTGAAGGTTTACTGGAAGGAAAGACCTCGGAAGATAGGTTCGAATTCTTTGCAACGGAGGTAATAAAGCCGAAAAACTTCTCGGTCCTTTTGGAGAAATACAAAGGATTAATGCCGCGCTGGCGACGACAGCTTCATTGTCTTGCAGGCAGCCTCGAATTACTTCTTTCCCGCGTTGATTCAGATATCGTTTTGGTCGCCGCGGATTTATACGAAGACTATGGCGAAATCATCGTTACAAAGATCGAATTGGTGGGTGATCCGCATCGGCGTCAGCAGCAAACGGCGCGAATATTCTACAAAAAAGCAGATAATATTACGAGAGCTGTCTATTACAAGCCGCGCAGCCTCGCTGTTGATGTTGGATTGGTTGCTTTCTTTGCTTGGTGGAACCAGCATGCTCCCATTGATCACTTTATTCCCAAAGCATTACAAAAAAATGGGTATGGATGGACCTGTGCAGCGGAATGGCGACCGTGCGATTGTGAGGACGAGGTACGCGCGTATTATAGACGCTATGGTTCGCTGATAGCCCTTACGCACATCTTCGGCTCCAAAGACCTCCACTGCGAAAATATTGTGGCAGCGGGGCCATATCCGGTTATTGTCGATAACGAGACAATGTTTTCTGGTCGTTTACAGGCTTGGCGAGAGCGGTTTCACCTGTATTCGTCTTTACTGCTGCCCGTGCATCATATGAGCGATTTTGTTGAAATCAGCCCCTTGATGGCGCGCGGGGGGATGGAGACCGACGCTGAATTATTAGTCAATCCGCAGAGGCGGGAAAGTGACCTGCGTCTCGAGCCGAAAAGGATGACAACTCGCAAATACGGTTGTGAAGCATGGTTGCGGGATGTTCCGATTGAGGACTTCTCAGCATACGATACTTCTCTTATAGACGGTACACGGGAGACGATGCGGTTTATTTTTGAGAATGCGGACAATATCCTCGAGAAGCTCAAAGACACGATGAACGGGGCAAGTGTCCGGATGCTCGTTCGAGCAACGGAGACCTATGCGAAAGTTTTGCGTAACAGTTGGCATCCCGATGCAATGATACACGGTGAGGAGCAGTGCGAGTTTTTGAAGCTGTGCGGATCCTCAATGGACGCTGACATTACCGCATCGGAACTAGACCAATTGCAAGTTGGTGACATCCCATATTTCGAGATGATGTTTGAAAGTTTGGAACTAATAGATGACTGCGGCCAAATACTTCCAGTCGATGTTCGACATTCACCGATTGAAAATGTTGAGATGCGGCTGGCATGTCTTACGTCAGATTCTGCCGAGGATGCGATAACTGACTTGCGGTACGCTCTGACCGCCTATCGTCTGAGGCGTGGCGACGATAGGCCAGCTAAAGGCAGAACATACGGTGGTTTATGCAACTTGTCACATGCCGATTGGTTTGACGCTCTCGCCAGAACCACGCTAGACCGGGTTTTAAGCGACGCCCTTTTGGTCGACGGAGAGTATCTGTGGCGAACATTGATAACGGTTGGCAACGGCGATGTTAAGGCAGGGCTTACCGGCGATGACCTATACGATGGCGTTGCGGGTCTTGCTCTTGCTTTCTATCTCGCAGGTTTGCGCCTTAAAGAAGAACGCTATCTTAGGTTTGCTGAAACTCTCGCAAATCAAGTCGCTGACAATCTCAATGCTTGTCCTGGTGCAACATGGGGTGCATTGAAAGGGTCATTGGGATCGCTATGGGCTGTTAGTTTCATTAGACAAGAAAAACTCATGCACCTGCTACCGTGTGTACAAACCACGTTATCAAAATTGTGTTTCGGTCTGCTTTCGAAGGAATGGAAGCAGTACGATGATCTTGATTATACTAGCGGTGCCAGTGGAACATTGGGAATGCTTCTACGCCTTCATGACCTTTACCATAAATTTTCGGTCGCGAGGGAAATCCAAACGCTTGCCACTTTGGTTTTTGAACGGATTGTTGCTTTCGCAATATCGCTCCGAGACGACGAAACATCGCTTGGATATGCGCACGGTACGGCTGGCGTATCGGCTATGCTGGCTCAATATATGAAGAAGTTCGGGGAGCACGATGGGGCCCGATCAGTGATTGTCAGTAATCTGTTCCGGGAAACAGCTTTGCGTACTGATCGTGGGTGGCCGCGGTTTGATACGGACCGGACCGAGAGTTGCTCCTGGTGTCATGGTACGAACGGCATAGGCTTTTCTCGTATAGAGTTACGGCGCTATATGACAGATGATGCGTTTGTCGACGACATGAACGTAGTTATTTCGCGCATCGGTGATCGACAACGATCACTTGGTGTCTGTCACGGCATGATGGCTGATTATTATCTGGTACGAGCACTGGGAAGTAGTGGATCTAATATTTTGGCGCGGATCCGGCATCAGTCAGAAACTGGTGGGATTACAACAAACTTTGATCTTAATGATTTTGAGATTGTTGGCGCGATGACTGGAGTGACAAGTTTCATAGCTGGAGCGGCCATATTGTCGAATACAACAACGCTTTTTTGACGACCGAGAACCGATCACTTGATCTTAATGTGAGAGGGCGAGACTAATCTCGAGATGGAGACGTCAAAAATAGTTTGAAATTGGGTTTTTTGGCGCAGCTACTTGCCATGTCATCGCGATACTTCCGTGGCTTACGGTAACGCTTTAAAGCAAAGCCGTAAGAAAGGTTCAGCGCTCAGAAATGCGGGAATGATCTTGGGATTTGAACGGACCGGGAAGCGTGTAAAATAGCTCCGGACCTCAATGAGATCCTCTTAGAGAAAACCTACAAATCTCGATCAATTAAATCTATTCAGGAGATTTAAATGCTATCCAAATTTTATAATTTTGAACTGACAAAAGGTATTATCGGAGAACGAGTAATCGTCAAGGAAAGCAGCGTTCTCTGCACACGTGAAGACTGTAACTCTTTGTCGCCAGAGTGTTGATTCAATCTGCCGCTTTCCTCTGAGCGATTTCTTGGTCTTGATGAGTTTATGCTCCTCTACCGGCCAGTACTTGATGTCTCTAGGTTGATTATAAGTTGGTTCACTCAGAGAGAACCCCTTCAGGCGAAAACCGGTCTCTCGCCTGAAGGCGCCATGGCTCGCGGTGCTATCAGCGGAGTGAAAGGAAACCAAAGTTAATGTGGCCGCAATCACATGCTTCTAGTCAACTTTCATCGACTGTACTTGAGGCTCGATGTGAGTAGAGCCAAAGCTTGCCACCTTCACGCCGGCCAAATAGCTACATCTATAACCAAGATTCCCAAATTAAGCCGCCATATCCGTCATCAGTGTAACCGCTCAACAACTCATAAGGGTCAAAACGTTGAGGCATCGGACGTATTATTGGGTGAGGCGCGAATTGAAGATTTATCTTGAGCCTTTGAGGTGCGGAGAATGTGCACAGATGGTTACGCGCTGGAATGCTTGCTTCAGACATACGAACGCTTCTTACGCGGTAAATTTTAGTATGTGAGCGTGTTGTGAGAACGGTGTGATTAACGCTGCGTGGCAACGGAACAGGAGGCTCGGAGGACCTGGCCACTTTGTCGATGGCTCGCGGTGGACGGACTGGCTCTTCAGTCAGGAACGTACTCTCCAGGTTCTCCTTAAAAAAAATAGTGCGGGGGCGTGGTATGGGTGGACCCGACACTTGAAGGTGCAGATCTGGTTTTGACTGCCTCGGTTCAACGACGGATCTGTTGGTTGGTGTTTCAACCTTGAATCGTACGGATTTGGATCTTTGTTGTGAATAAGGGCCAACTTTGTCTCGCGTCAATTGCTCAGCTTGCCCCGTTTCTTTCACCGCTTGCGCGTTAGACATATCTGCACTCGCTTCTCGCGCTGCAATCGAAGTATCTTCAAGTCCCGAGATGAGATAGGTCATCAATGGCATCACATTGTCTCCAATTTGACATTGGTAGGGTCAATTTTCAACTTCAGCTGGCTTGTCCTTTTGGGCTTTCCCTGCACTGAAATGTGACCCTAAGGGCCGGCCCGGCGGCGGCCTTAGGGCTTCAGTCGTCCTCTCCGTCAACCTCCGGCATTAGTTTCTGGTTTTTTCATGCGCCCAGGTCGAAAACTAATCCCAATTGTCTCCATATCTGTCTTCGTCAGTTATCTCGTCATCAGATATCTGAAAGGTAACCGACTTCGGGCTGTTCGATGGATGTAGTGGACAGTATGGAGCGTGGCTGGCTGCCATGTTCTTTTCATAACGACCAGGTTTTGGCCCGCCAGTTTGTGCTTGTGCACTTCTTGACGTTCCTGCCGTTTGCCCAATTCCTCGGCTGTCAGCAGCAGTTGGCGAAAAAGGTGGAGGTGGCGGCGGACCTTTAGGCGGCCTAACCGGAGGCAGGTCTCGCCTATTATCTGAGATGTTCGTCGTCGAGTGATTGTCAATTCGCCTCTGCTTGTTTCGAAGTTCGGCAATCTTTGGGTCCGAAGGTCCGGCAACGTCGCCGTAGCTTGGAAGAACTGGATTGATCACTTCTCGTGCGGAAGGCGGCGGCGCTGGCAACGCTGCGGGATCCGTTTCGGTATATGCGGGCGAGCCGACGCTCACATTATTGAAGTTGTTGTTTACAGATTTTTTTCTAAAAAACCCAGGTAGGACCAAGGCAATGCTTGCAACCATACTGGATATTGCGCTCGCTTCCTGCAAACTGTTTGATTTTGACGTATTGGAATTATAATAGGCAATACTCGCAATTTCGGTTCCCAGCGCACTTCCTGCCGCGACAGTCGCAACGCCGGTGAGAAAGATACGGGCCATCATTCTTCCCGTCACTTCCTCAGCTGCCGCTGCTGCTGCGATTGCTCCGCCGCCCGTTACAAGGGCTGCTCCGAGCAGGGCTAGGTCAAATACCGCTGACAACCATTTGGTGGCGGGAACATGACCGGATGGATCAGAAAAATTCACCGGATCGTTGTGTGCGTAGTTGTATGAATTGAGCCCGCCTCGTCCAAAGGGGCTCCAGCTATCAGGAGAAGTGAACCGTTTCAAGACTGGACTATAAGCCCTATAGCCATTGCCAAGATGATAGTACTCTGTTGCGCCGTCGATTGGCTGCCCATTGTAGCGCATTACGGATGTGCCGCTGTCAGGCGCCGCATCTCCAAACGGATCGTAATTATACTCTTCTCCGATATCATTATATAGAACTGAGTGACTTGCATCTACGGCGAACAGGGAAATGCTTGTTGGGCCGTCTCTTTGGGCAACAAGTGCACCACTATTTGCATATAGGAACCGTCTGAAGCTTGAGGCTTGCCCCGCTGTTGTGCGCTCGGTGATTAGCATATCGTTAAGGTAGTAACGATCGCGGATCGTCTTACTTTCAGCTATTGTTCGAAGGCGGTTTAGAGCGTCGTAAACATAGACCAATTGCGCGGGCTTGCGGTATTCACCAAGTGTCTGCAATCGCCCGAACACGTCATACTGTAGTTCCATGCCGTTATGGTCGTAGACGAGGCGCCCACAAGCGTCGTAACGCAATGTCATGCGTGGCTGATAATCTGGATGTGTGTTGGCCACAGACACCAGCTGGCAGGGATCGGTACTACTGAAAGAAAAGGTTGCAATGTTGTAGGAGAAATCGGTGAACTGTGTCTTCAAACTTATGATATTGCCAAACGCATCGTAGTCATAAGTCTGGAAAGTAATCTTATTGCCATATGCATCCGTTGATCGTGCGGTTCCGTCTTGTAGATAGGTTTGCAAACGGTATCGATGGTCGTATCTGAAGTGTTCTGTTGTAATCTCCACGTTGTCTGGCTGGTCCGCTTTGAACTGACTTCGCGTGCGGCTGTCGACTTGCCCAATATTGTTATAGGTCTGGGCAACACGAATAATCATTCCGTCAGATGTCTTAATATCGCGTTGCGTTTCTCGATGGAACTGATCGTATTGAAGGGTGGTTTCAAGGGACCGTGGCTCAGTGACTTTCCATCCATCGACGCGGCTTAAACTATCATAACTTAACGAAAAAACGGTGATACCGTCATCGATCTTCGTCATCCGTCCGTAATCGTCGTAACTCAAGGTCGCCGTGTCGCCTCCGACATCAGTATAGGTTAATAAGCGACCTTCCTGCGAATAGGTGTAAGCAGTCTCTAAGTTGCCTGTAGGGCCGCCGAAAACTTCTTTGGTTAGTCTGCCAAACCCGTCATAGGACATTGCGATGTTTAATCCGCCCAAATCTGCCGTTTGGCGGGCATTGACGAGAAGCCCCGTCGCTGTATCGTATTCGAAGGTCTGTGCCGATTCACCACTCGTCACAGATTTTACGGCATTAGAGAGTTCTGCAATATAGGTGTAAGTCGTCGTCTGGCCGGATGCGTCAATTATAGAGGACGGCATTGGGTTGGTTTCGTCGTAAGTGTAAGTCTGCTTTCGACCTCCCACAGTCTCTTCTTGTACACGAAACAATCCATCATAGCTTCGTGTGCCAACAACTGTACTATTTATCGAGATCTGAGTGATAAGCGGGTGTTCTGTGAAGGAAGCATATTGGCGGTCAATGATAGTTCCGTCACTTAAGGTGATGCGGACCGGACGGTGGCGATCGTCGTAATCGAACAAAGTGACCTGTTTGTTTCTGTCGGTATATTTGCGTAGACGCCTCAAACCGTCATAATCGCACTCGACTGTCGATACGACCTTACCAGCGGCATCTTGAATTTCAGCGTTTGTCATCAGTCCCGAGGCGGCAAAGCCGAGAACGCGCTGTCCTTCGCTGTCGCTTCCTATCTTGTCTATGATGCGCCGCTGCACGGGCATTTTTTGTGTTTGTTGTTTCCAGCCGCTTGTATATTGCGATTTGAAGATCTGCCCCCAGTCATCGTAGGAAAAAGTGTTACTGTTGCTGATAGCCTGAGCGCTGCTTCCTGTGCGCGGGATAGAGTCAAATAGATGCGCTTGATAAATTCGTCCGAGAGCGTCGAAGTCTTGCCTCAGACCTTCTTCCCAGTTTGGAGTGCCGGAGGTTTTAAGAGCCTTAGCCTGACCGATCATCCGCCTCAAACCGTCGTACCAGGCCTTAGTCAGTACACCGGTGCCGGAATCTGCAATCGCCACCGGCGTTTTAACCTTGCTCGAACCAACCAGCTCGCTTGCGTAGGAGTAAGCGACAGCTGATTCAAAATCTGAACCAACTGCTGAGCGACTTTCGATCAGCCGCACGAGGCTATCGTATTTGTAAGTGGACTTTATTCCGAGAGCATCCGTTTCCGCTAAAATTACGCCTTCGCAGGTGGAGAGCGTCGAAGCGGTCTGCACGGACAAGCCATCGTGGGTCTCAAATAACGTCGTCTGCTCGACTGTACGCGCGGAATGATCGTGGACATAGCTATATGTTGTAGAAGACTCGAAATAGCTGGGAGGGAGACCTGCCGCAAGCGCGGACGCGGGATTCCCGTTGGTGACGTAAACTTTCTCGCTAACCTTCTTAATCCGACCATGGTCAACACTGCTCGGTTGATCAATATATTCTGAGGTTGACACGTTGAGCTGAGTATCGCCGGAAAACGACGAGGTTGTTGATGGCAATATCGCCCAGCCGAGCGCTTGGCCGTCTTGGTCAGATGTATTTAGTTTGATGTAGGTGTAGTCCGTCCGCAATGTGGGTGAAGTATAGGCGTCGGGGGGAGGGGTGCTGGTTTCAGATTTCACAAAGCGTATGATTTTATTCGGATTGGGCGACTTATCGCAATTCGGCAAATCACCGTCTGCCGGGTAGTAAGTTCTGGTGGTTACGATTCCGTCCGGACCGGTCGTCGAAGTGAGGTTTCCCCACTCATCATATTCTGTAAGTGTAACCTGATCCTGTTGTGAAGGCGTGTTGTCCTTTGCAACGAAACTTAACTTTTTCTTGGTCGAAAACTGATATTGCGGTAGCTGCTTTTCGAATGCCTTGGTAGTATCTGCATATCCATATTCATAGGTTTCAGTTTGGATATTCTTGTTCGTTTCTGTGTCTTGTCGATACATCAGGTGAAACAGATTGAAGTTTTGAGTGATTGTTGTGTAAGCACCTGTACTGTCTTCGAGAATAGACTGAGCCCAATATGTATAGCTGCGGACCGAGGCTAAGAATAGATTGTCATCGTCCGGCTTCCATTGGTTGATGCCGGAATTTCCACCGCCGAGGTAGTTTGTATTGGAGTACTTATATTGAGTTGTGATTGAAGGCTGCCCGGCATTAGGAGACTGAACGACCTTTATGACCTGCGGGAGTGTTCCAAGACCGGAGCAGGCCGGTGTTGCAAACCCTTGTGCCTTATAGGTTGCCTCTTCTACCGACCCGCTCGGTCCGGTAACTTTATTGAGGTAACCGATTGTTTCATCATAATTAAATGCCCAGTTCTGATCGCTAATGGTGAGACCACTAAGATGATGAACAAACCCGCCGGTCAATTGGAAGACCATCATGCGCTCATGAGGTGTTCCCTTCCAAAGAACGATCGTAGTCTTTAACTGGGGCGTGTTGTAGTCGACGCTTAACAGAGGGTTACTATCGTTGTAAGAGTCACTAATCGACTTTATCCTGGGGTTGCTCCCACCAAGATCGGTCCATTCAAATGTTAGTTTCTGTCCGAGCGGCGTATAGTGAGCGATTGGAACTTTGAGTGAGCTTCCATATTTCTTGCCAGACAGAATTGTCACTTCGCCGCTTTTGTGCACGACGCGGTAACCGTCATCGCCAAGCTGTTCGAATGACGTGGTGATAAGGGGTTGCTGTCGTATGGTCACTGACGAGCCTGTATCAGTGATCTTATAGGTCTCACCAGTTGACAGATACAGCGTTCGCGTATTCCTGTCGTAGACCGTCCAGCTTAAAGACCAACCGGCTCCAAAGCCTTGATCGATCGGATTTGTAGGCTCATAGGACAGCGTAAGCGGGAGATAAGGTCCAGCCAGATCATTTCCCACCAGTTTTCCCAGGGAGATCGAGGCCGTATAAACGCCGCGGCGCATATCGACACTGCCACCCACCGCCGAGTAAAAGTTCCCAGCCTGCGTGAAATCGTTTGCCATTATCAGCTCCTGAAAGCGATTAAATATGTTTCAATGTTGGTAATCAGACAGGTACGACCGTCCATAATTGTTTAGGATCGCCTTTTGCATATGTGGATAAGATGACGAAGTTTTTGTCGCTATGATCTTTAATGTCCGTCTTGTTGTTCTCGTCAGGGCCGCTGTCTATGCTGACGACAGCGTCATTGCTATCGCTCTGGTGAATTATCACGTTACCTGTCGACCAAATGGGTTGAATATAAAACGTGGCCAGACTTCCGTAATCGGTGAGAACTTCGTGGTTATTGAGCTCATGAGGAAAGGTGGATAACCCCGTGCTGTGATCATGAGTGACAATATTCATTGAAATAGAAGTTGCGTTTCCACTTGTCTTGTTTGCCATAGAAAAATTGGTCACAGCAGATTTGCCGCTCGACGTTATCGCTCCGGCACAGTAGTTTTTCTTTCCCCAAGGAAACCAGCCGAAATAATAGGTTTCGTTGACACCCGGGTTAGACGAAGGGATCGTCAAATAGTATTCCGTGGATTTATTCTTGGCAGAAACGTTGGCGCCCGCATTCTTTCCATCCTGGACAGGTACGAACGCGTTTAGTTTATCGACATCATACTGTTTCGGGATCGATTCAAGATCAATATGCGCTTCGCCATTGTTTCCATAAATATCGTAGAATGTGATGTCGATGCCGCTCTTCAAGAGTGTCCCATCACTGTATTCACCGAAATAATAAATCAAGGAAAAGTAGACTTCGCCGTCGGCTTTAGGGATTACTACGCTTTGGTTGATAACGGAATTCGTCACTTTGTAGCTGTCATCGTTAGCCCCAGGGCATGGCTGTCCGTTATCGGCGGTCATTAGATTACGAGGCCATAAATACGCAGCGCAACTATAGAATCCATTCGCGTAACGGTAGATTTGGTTGTTTGCTGGCAGTGTCGTGTCCGCAGAGATGACACAATAGCGTATCTGAGCTGACCCTGAGCGAGCGCCGATTGCGTAATTCCATTGGCGCCAAAGGTTGCCGGCGCTGTTATTAGCCTTGTCGTCGTCCTCGTCTGCATGGCCGACATGGGTAGGGGTGATCTTGAGCAGGTCTGTCCCCATCGTGGGCACACTGCGCAACGAGATTGAGCAGGATTGGCCGTCATCGAGCAAGATGTTTGGAGGTTCGCCCAGCCAAGTTACGGTGGATGCAGCATTTGCAATTGTATATTGTTGACCAGATGTAACTCCAGTTAGTGTGACGAGAAAGCCAAGCGATAGGTTGCCGAGTGTGACTGAAGAGTTACATGTCACATAAAGGGTCAAAAAGGCGACGCCGTTTTTGATATAGTTCGTATTGGTTTCATCTGCATTTGAGGAGACCTGCGCACTCGAAGTGGATTGCCCACTAGCAAATTCGTTGCGGGTGAAGGAAAAATCCCATCCGGCGCTGTCACCTTGCCGGATTGGGGTGCCCGTATAGAAATCGATCAATGTGACCGCTTTCTTGACAAATCCAATACTGGGAAGGACTTTACCGTCACTACCGTCGAGCAATTCTTGGTTCTCGTTTTCCAAAGTCAACTGAAGATGCAGAATCGCTTGGTTGAGGCCGTTTGCATAAACAGGTGTTCCGACTGGATTCGGGCCGCTTGTTCCTTCGAATTCAAAGGTGAAGTTTCCGATCCGGGCCCAATCTCCCTGAGTGTCGCCGTCAACAACTGCCAAGGTTCGATCCATCTCGATCTTCCAGGTGGCGTTCGCAGTATATCCTGCGCTGTAGGGTGCCGTAATCACGTCTTCCAATGGGTTGGTTCCCTTGGTAGAGGCAAAGGCTGCAAGGGCCTTTGCAAACAGCATGACTTTGGAGCCGTTCCAGATCGGCTTTAAGTGCCAGGCTTGAGCATCGCCTGACGAAAGAGTGTCGGCTATGACAGGTTGGTACTGGGTTTTTGCAGCCATGAATAGTGAGGGGTTTTGCACCGCAAGCATAGGCACGCCCCCTTTTAACGCCATCTTTGTCGAGAAAATATGGTCAGAACTGTCCGGCTTAGCCGGACCTGCGACATATTTTGCGTTGCCAAAATAATACGGCCAGGTGTTCGAGTATTGAAGGTAACGCCCCTGGCCATCGACTACACGGAAGTTGAATAGTCCTTCGTCCACTATAGATGGTGTCAGATCTATTATAGATTTTTCAGTCAGGTTCAGGTTTTTAAGGTTCGCAGGATCATAAGAATCCGGCAACTTGTCTGGGTCGAGGGAAAGCCGTACCCCGTTACCATATGGATCCAGGCTCATGGAAACCAGAAGAGGGGTACGGGCAAAACGTCCAGTCACTCTGTCGCCAAACGAGCAGAAAAGCGTCAAATAGAGCGCCTTTTCGCTCGGCGTGATAGTGATCGTCTCATTCACGAACATTTCGGATGTGAGGTTATAGGTGTAGGATGACTGGGCGGGCACTAACGGCGCATTATCCGTGCCGCTTATATTGATTGGCCAGCAATAGCCCTTATACGAATAGGGTCCGCAGCACCGCTCGCCGAATGAGTAGTCACTGTTGGCGTATTGGTCGGAATTACTTATTCTCAATTGACCGGTCAACGGTGCTCCGTGTCGCATGAGAACGACCTTGTAATCAAACCGGCGCCACAGATTGGCATCGGTTTCCTGTCCGGTGGGGTTTGTTGGAGCAGTGTCGTTTTCACCGCTATGAGGTACTGCATTGCCTGAGACGGAAACAGAAACATCATCCATTTCCGGTGCTTGTAAAATGGATATCGATACCGGATGGTTCCAGTCCCCATCAACTGCATTGCGGACGAGGCGGCCAGTTGGGCCGCACTGAACAGAGAACCCGATAGTATGTTGGAGGGTCGATTCCGTTATGATGCGATGCGTGAGATACACTGTGATGGTTGCAATGGAACCTGCAACGCTTGCGACAACGATGTCGGCCGGTATCGCGGACGGATATTGGACGGCGTAGCCGTTATTCGCCTGTGTGGTTGTCAAATATTCGCTTACCGGCTTGCCTGTAAAATAATCTATGATGGTAATTGAATCCAACACGGCCTGAACGCTTGGTTGATTGTCAGTGTTGAGAGCTAGGCCGTTTGCATCCGCAAGTCTCAATTTGATATGGATAGCGGCCTGGTGGGTTTCATTAGCATAGAGCGTCCCATTAAGGGTTGAACCACTGGGGCCCTTTGGGTCAGTATCGAAACTTATTCCCATTGCAGTGACATTGGCCCAATCGCCAAAGCTATCGACAAGAATTTGAGTAACCATCACTATAGCTCCTGAATTACCCGCTCTATGTGAGGCAGGTACCAAATAAAGAACGCGAGACAATGCGTTAAATAGGTAAGTCGAATGAGCACCACGAGATCCGCTCGCACGAGAGAAGATGAACCATGATGCCTACTGGGTACCCGTCGGTTAAGCACACATCCGTTGCCGTAAAGCACCTTATATTTGTGACGGCGTTGTTGTGGGATTGACGAAATACTTTGTACCGTCTGTAACGTGCAACATGTTGGAAATGATCAAGTCTTTACCCCACCCGCCGTAAACGCCAGTAGCTGTGGAAACAGAGAGCAAGTAAAAATACTGCTTAGTCAACCCATCAGTAGAGGCTATGACCACGCTACATTTCGTATCCCAGACAGGCTTTAACGAATAAAATTGCTTGTCCGTGGCCTCAGAAAGGTCAATAGACCCTACCTCGTAACCATCATCGACGTTTACGACCTGTTTATGACTCATGCAGATTAGATCTCCCGCTGCATGATTGGCCGGAGACGCTGTACCTGCATTAAATCCCCCCAGCGCTTGATGGCAGATATAGTATTTCATCTTGTAGCCAACAGGCTCACCATTCGCTATTTTGATGATCAAATGGGGGTCGCCAGAAGAAATACAAAACAGCGGAACTCCTTTTATCAATCTCGCCAGGATATTGAATGGAGGATACGCTTTTGCAGGGCTTGAACCGAAGGCGTTGGGGTCAAAGGCAAGCTGACATTGACCGTCGTCGTCGCCGTCAGTGCTCGGGGTTGTGTCCTCGATAAATTCAGTCAAAAAATTCAACTTGGTGAAAGCCGTCGCGTCGAAGCCGCCAGTTGGTAGTTCATCTGAAGTAACCATGAACTTACCTGCATTGCCGTATTCATCGTAAAGTGTGATAATCAAAGGAATCTTAGTATACTGGAAACTAATACCGCCACCCGCAGAGCAAAACATCGTCATAAAGAGTTTATTGGCTTCGGTTGTAACGGTGGCAGTCTTCCCGGATATGCCACGCGAACTCATCGGGAATGTTGTTCTGGTGTTTGGAACCATGGGTGATGTCGAATTGACATCAGTGTAGACGTTCTTGGACCAGAAGTAGCCCTTGTAAGCGAAGTAGCCCGTCCTGCGTTCACCGAACGAGTACTCGTTGTAGTAAGCGTCGTCGCTCTCCAGAACGGTGCGATAAAGATGTGTACCATAGCGTGTCATCGCACTTTGACTTAACGTGATATGGTAGTCGAACTGCCGCCAGTAGTTGCCGTCGTCTGGATCATCACCGGCGGTGAAGGCGAGGGTACCGTCAACTTCGTTTGGGTGACGAATCCGTTGGCCGGTTATTTCGAGATCCGAAAGCCGGTAGGTAATTGGCGCGCGTGAAATCAGGCTCACCGGTTTATGAAATGTCCCATCTTTGGAGTTTTCTACGGGGATACCATCAAAGCCATCGCTATCTTCCGGTGTCACTCGAACCCCAAGCAAAGCCGTTTCTCCAAGAGCTGAGTCATCACAGCTGATATAGAAGACGACTTTTGCAAGGCCATTCACCAGCGTGTTGTTACCGTCAGCCGTCCCGTCTAATTCCTCAGCCGTCGACGGGTTAACAGTCAACTGTTTATGAAAGACATTTCCGACAGAGGTGAAACTCCAGCCGGCGACGGTGCCTGCCCCTAGCACATCACCAGTGTTATAATCTATGATGTCGATTGCGTTCAATACTTCTTCGATCGTGGGTGAATTGTCATTCGTGAGACGTGTTCCCGTACTGTCAGCAAGTATCATTTCCATACATAGAACGGCCTGATTTCGCCCATTCGCATAGACGAAGGTTTGTGTATTCCTTGAAGTGAATCCGTCGAAGTATGCCTGAAAATTTGTTATGGTGCCCCACTTGGACCCGTCGAGTCTTGAGGCTTTCTTGGCGATAATATCTGTCATTTTATTACCTATCTAAAGCTTGAATTGGAATTGATGAGATTTAACGAAA
Source organism: Brucella sp. NBRC 12950 (assembly GCF_030268145.1). Taxonomy (NCBI): domain Bacteria; kingdom Pseudomonadati; phylum Pseudomonadota; class Alphaproteobacteria; order Hyphomicrobiales; family Brucellaceae; genus Brucella; species Brucella sp. NBRC 12950. Next base: position 31,641 of record NZ_BSQC01000018.1, on the reverse strand, counting down.
TAGAATGACAGCTTCTTCTTCGATCGTAGAGCTGCCCATGAAAAGATTTGAATGAGAATTATCGATTGCATGTTGGACAATAATTGCGCGTCAAAGCAAATTGAGAAATTCTGGATCTTAATCGTTTAAAGTAAAAGACGGGGATATATTGCAATATTCAAACAATAGGCTCTGACGTTCTGTTCGCTGCTGCCCCTATAGGACCATGAAAATTAGATTTGGGATAGCTGGCAGGATTACGGGGGAATTTCTTGAATTAGACGACTGTCCGAGGGGTAACTCCTGAACCAATAACCTTTGCGATAGCGTATTTCGTGGGCGGTGGCACTTCGTTGCGGGAAACGAACATTCACTGCACCGTCGGTCCTACGGTTGCTGGCACTTTGCTTGGGGGCCTTGACGATCTCCGTCGACAGCCCCCAAAGCGGGCGCGAAACATGCTTGATGAAAAGGCAATGGATTTAAAGAGCTGAAGATCGTGAAGAAGTAATCGGGATTGCTATTTTACGTGTCTATTTATGATCTACTTTGAATAGAAATATTGAAATGTGTAAATATTACTAGGCATGTTGCGCGACTAAATATTTGATGTTATCGATTCGTATCAAGATAGTACAAATCGATATTATTACTAAAATAGTTTCATTTAATTTACTAATTAAGAGGCAGGTGGAATATGGGAAGAAGTGCTTTCTCCATTCTCAAAGGCTCCGGTGTTATCAGTAGCAGGACAAGAATTTTACTGTTGTCGACGGCATTTGTTACGATTGCGTCGCTCGGTGATGTCGTCCGTCTTTCTCAAGCAGCGGATGTTGAGTGGACGGAGGGGGCCAACTCCCAGTTCTGGGAGGATGCGGGAAACTGGTCCACTAATCAGCTTCCAGGCTCATCCGACCACGTTACGATTGCCTGGGTGTTGACCGGGACCCTTATGAATGCGCCGGAACTAAATAGCACAGCGACAATAGGACAGTTGAACATAGGTGCGGTTGGAAAGACAAGTAAACTTGTGCTTAATGCAGGCAGCAAACTTACTGTCGCAGGCGATCTCAACTTCATCGGCGATACCGAGCCGATCATTACCATTGATGCGAGTAACGTGACATTGACCGTTGGGGGCGATATGCACTTCAATGGCGAGCAAGCAACTATTATTATCAATAAGGGTTCTCAGTTAGTTCACGCCACCGATAAGTCTATCTTTCTAGGCGGTGCAGATGGGAGCGGTACTCTTTCAATCCATAATGCCGGTACGAAGGCCACCACCGGCGCGATAACAGTTGGCTCGGCGCAACATAGCGGCTCCATATATATGACCACCGGTGTCAATATGATCAGTACGAAACTCACGCTGGCGTCCGGAGGGACTACGTCGACTGGCACGCCAGGGGGTTACATCCACATGCAGGATAGCGGGACCCTGTTTCACGTTACCGGTGCGACTGCCCTTGGAGGAACGTCAGAGAATCACTTGGTGGTTACAACAGGGGCGATTTTCAAAGCGGATCAGGGTATCTCGGTCGCAACAGCGGCTGGAACCAAAGGTACCATTGACATTGGGGAGCGCACGGGCACTATTTCGGGTGCAGGAAAACTGGATACACCAACGATCAGCTTCGGATCTGGCGTGGGCGCTCTTAACTTCCGGCATAACGAGACAGATTACGAGTTTGCCGCCAAGTTGAGTGGAAACGGGACATTGACCAACATCGCCGGAACCACGAGGTTGACAGGAGACAGCACGCATTTTACGGGATCGAGTCAGATTACGGCCGGTACTTTGTTTGTCGACGGAGTTCTCGGAGGGACCGTTGCGGTTGCAAGTGGCGCGACCCTCGGCGGTACAGGAGCGATCGGTGGGGCGACAGCTGTTGCAACAGGCGGCACGTTGTTTTCCGATGGTTCGGGCACACTCACTTTTGACCAGAATCTCACTTTAAATAGTGGGACTCAGACCAATATCTCCTACCAGGGCAATAGTCATAATGCGCTGTTCGATGTCAAAGGCGCGCTGGCTCTTGCGGGCACTATCAACGTTGCGAGTTTTGGTGACAGTGGCCCCGGGGTTTTTCACGTCTTTCACTACGGCACACAAAGCGGATCTGCAACGGTTGGCTCTCTTCCGTCGGGTGTCAACGCCAGTGATATTTCGATACAAATCGACAGCGCGGGCAAGTTTGTCAATTTGGTTAACTCTGGCGGTGGTGCACTCAATGTTTGGGATGGTGGAGACGCCTCCAATCATGGAAATGGTCAAGCGGATGGCGGAAATGGTGTTTGGGATGCGACCAATAGCAACTGGACTGATGCGCCCGATTACCTCGTAAACGGCGCGTGGACGGAAGGCGACTTTGCGGTGTTTGGAGGTGCTGCGGGTACGGTCAGCGTCGATAATAGTGCCGGTGCGATCAGTGCTTCTGGTATGCAGTTCAGCGCCGATAATTATACGATTAGCGGCGCAACTTCAGGTGATACAATAACGCTCGCTCCTCAGGACCCTGCATCGACGGATAAGCCCATTATTCGTGTGGGCAGCGGTTCTGGTTCGGACACAGCCATCACTGCGAAAATTTCAGCGAAACTTGGCGGTCAGCATGGAATGCAAAAAAGCTTTGGTGGAACGTTGGTCCTGAGCGGTGACAATACTTACAGCGGCGGCACTTCCATTATAGGCGGAACGCTTCAACTGGGTGATGGGCAAAGCTCTGGTAGCGTTTTGGGTGCCATCGACACAGGAGCAGACGCAACAAATAAGGGCGTTCTGGCGATCAACCGCTCCGACACATTAACCTTGGCTGACGTTATTTCCGGAACAGGCAGTATTGCACAGATCGGAGCCGGCGAGACGATTTTATCGGGAACAAACACGTATAGTGGCGGCACTTCCATCAAAGCTGGCACTTTGACAGTGGCGTCTGACGTCAATCTTGGAGCCGCGCAGTCGGACGTTACGATAGATGGTGGTGTCCTCAAGTTTTCAGACGACTTCAGTGATACCAACCCCCTTAATCATTCGATTGCTTTAGCTGGCAGCGGCGGGTCTCTCGATACCGGGGCCAATTCGGTCGTCGTGGGAAGTGTTGTATCGGGCAGTGGCGCGCTTAAAAAGGACGGATCGGGCACGCTCATTTTGACGGCACAGAACACCAATACCGGCGGAACCGAGATTGCTGCGGGTACTTTGCAGATTGGCGGAGGTGGAACAACGGGTGATCTGTCGGGCAATGTCACCAACAACGGAACTCTGGCATTTGATCGTAGCGACAATTACAGCTTCAACGGCGTTATTTCTGGTTCAGGGCAGGTCGAAGTTAACGGTTCGGGTACGACAACGCTCACAGCCGATAATACTTACAACGGCGGTACAACGGTCAGTGCAGGGACGTTACAGGTCGGCTCCGATAGCAATCTGGGTAATGTGCAGGGTAGCCTCACTCTGGATGGCGGTACATTCAATAACACCCAGGCAATTCAGACTGCGCGCTCCATTGGTATTTCGCAGAATGGCGGGACTTTTAAGACCGATTCAGCTCTTGATTTGCAAGGAACAATGAGCGGCCAGGGAGACTGGGAGAAGACAGGAGCAGGGACGCTCACTCTTTCAGGCACTTCAGGTTCATTCACTGGCAAGGGTTCGGTTTCTTCGGGGGCTTTGCAAGTAAATGGCGTATACGGTGGCGATATTGAAGCGGCTACGGCGACTACGATCTCGGGCGATGGAACAATTGGCGGCAACCTCACCTTGTCCGGCGCTACGCTGTCGGGCTCAGAAGGCAGTACGTTACATGTCGGCGGTGATCTTGCTCTTGATGCTACCAGCCGCGTCAATGTTGCACTCGGGGTACCAACACAAACAGCGCTATTCGACGTAGGCGGCAATCTTTCACTCGACGGAACGCTGGACATTACTGACGGCTTTGGCGGATTTGGAGCCGGCGTATACCGAATATTTGACTATGCCGGTACTCTGAATGACAACGGCCTCGATATTGGGCAAGTGCCTGCAGGGGCAGATCCCCTTAAAATGGCCGTTCAAACCGGGGTATTGCACCAGGTTAATTTGATTAATCACACCGGTGTCAATGTGAGTTTCTGGGACGGAACAAACGGTCACGATAATGATGCTATCGATGGGGGCGATGGTGTATGGGACACCCTCAACGATAACTGGACTGACATGGCGGGTCATAGCAACAGCCCATGGGACGATGATAGCTTCGCAGTGTTTAGCGGCCAGGCGGGAACGGTGACGGTGGACAGCGCATCGGGTGGCATTGTTGCGTCAGGCCTTCAATTCGCCGTCGACGGGTATCGTCTTACCGGTGATTATCTCACATTGAATGACGGACAAGTACCAGTCATTCGCGTCGGGAACGGAAATGTTAACGGGTCAGCGTTCGTCGCGACGATTGAGAACGAGTTGCGCGGTACCGAAGGCCTTCGAAAGACAGACTATGGAACTCTCGTTCTAACAGGGAGCAATAGCTATACCGGCAACACCACTGTAAGCGGCGGTCTTCTAAAAATTGGTGACGGCGGCACCAGTGGTTCCATCGTGGGTGATGTTGCATTGGTCCAGGATGGGCCAACGCAGGGAGCGTTAGCATTTGATCGTTCAGATGTTTATGAGTTTGAAGGTAGTATCTCGGGGTCGGGAAGCGTGACGCAACAGGGTAGCGGCACCGTTGTTTTGAGCGGAGACAATAGTTTCACTGGTCCGATGAATGTGCAGAGTGGAAAGCTGCAAGCAGGTGTTGATGATGATGCCTTCGGCAAAGGCATTCTCAACGTCAGTGGAGGAGCGACCGCAGATCTGAATGGTCATGACACAATTACGGGCGGGTTGACTGGTGCGGGACAACTCGATCTCACCGATGCATCGCTTAGCGTAAATCAGGACGTCAATACCGAGTTTTCAGGTACGATTTCGGGCACGGGTGGTGTTACGAAAGACGGCTCTGCCACGCTCACTCTTTCAGGCTCATCTAGCTATAGCGGGGCATCGACGATTGCGGGCGGAACACTCAAGCAAGGCGGTAGCGGAAGTTTCAGTTCGGACTCGTCATTTGTGGTTGGTCCAGCTGGCGCACTCGACGTGGGTGGGTTCGATACAACTCTCGCAACCCTAGACAACAGCGGTACAATTGTCATGAACAATGGCACCGCCGGTACAGTGCTGACGGTTGATGGAGACTATGCCGGTCATGGCGGCAGCATAGCATTCTCGACGGTGCTCGGAAACGACAGTTCAATGACGGATCGTTTGGTCGTAAACGGTGATACTTCTGGTACGACACAGGTCCTTGTTTACAATAGAGGCGGATTGGGTGATGAGACGCAAAATGGGATCGAAATCATTGAGGTGAATGGCCAGTCTGAGGGTACATTCTCGCTCATCGGGGATTTTGAGACAAAAGACAAGCAGCAGGCCGTGATTGCGGGCATTTACGCCTATACCTTGCATCAGGGTACGACCGCGTCGCCGCAGAACGGTAACTGGTACTTGTCCAGCCAGCTTAAATCGGGCCCGGTCGATCCGACTAATCCCACGGAGCCAACCAACCCCACTGAGCCAACCAAGCCCATTGATCGCCGATTTGGGCCAAACATTCCGCTCTACGAAGCTTACGCCGCATCTCTGCGCGAGCTCAATACCTTAACGTCACTGCGCGAACGCGTAGGAAATCGATACTGGCGGAGGGAAGTGCAAAAAGATCCTGCCGTGTCGGCGAATGCGCCCGCTTTCTGGGCGCGCATTGATGGAGCTCATAGTCGGATCTCACCGTCGTCGGCCACTGGGCTGGACATGGAAACCAATACAACCAGGCTTCAAACGGGGCTCGACGGGCAGTTCTACGATGATGCCAACGGTATAGTTATTGCAGGCATTTTTGGTGGCTATGGAGTGGCTCGAAGCGACGTTAAGGCGCGCGACGGTGATGGTGAGTTGAAAACCAACGCCTGGAACCTTGGCGCTAGCGCGACTTGGTACGGTACCAATGGTCTATATGCTGACGTTCAGGGCCAATATGTCTGGTTTGACACAGATCTGTTCTCCGATACCCTGCATGCTTCTCTTGCAAGTGGGAATGCTGCGACAGGCTATGCGTTGAGTATCGAAGGGGGACAGCGTTTTCAAACAAGTGAATATTGGGCGCTAACGCCTCAGGCGCAATTAATCTGGTCATCGCTTCAAGCTGATCCGTTCTCGGATGCTTGGAACGCACAATACGCGCTCGGCAATGCCGATAGTCTTGTTGGCCGGGCAGGTGTCACAGTCGAGTATGACAAGAGCTGGCATGACGATCAGGGGATGACCGTCAATACTGGTATATATGGCCTGGCGAATGTCTATCGCGAATTCCTCAACGGTTCTCGAAGCGTTGTTTCAGGTCGATCGTTTGCGACGGATGTGGATAAGACTTGGGGAGGCATTGGCGTCGGAGGAACCTATGCCTGGGCGAACAACAAGTACTCGGTTTATGGCGAAGGTCTCTTTAATACTTCGCTCGAACAATTCGGCAAGAATTACGCGCTCAAGGCCAATATCGGTCTCAAAGTGAGCTGGTAGCCAAGCAGACCTGAGGACCGATCATTGGTCCTCAGGTCGCACGAGAAAGAACCACTTCCAAATTGATCTCTATTGGAAATAAAAACCTGCGTAATAGGGGAAGTAGATGAGTAAGATCAGTGCGCCAATATACTTACCGGTCGATAAATACGGTAATGGGCCTGCTATCTTGGCATATAGCGTTATGCAAGATGCGGTTTACGTTTTAGGAGAAGGATATCTGGGGATCGTCGCTGTTGGATTTAATGGCGATAGATTAAAGTCGAGTGTGAAAGTCGATCCAGGATTGACGGCATTGTGCACGGAGCCGGAAACAAGCTGGGGATTCTCAGCCTACCGCACGGAGCTCATGCCAAATCTCGAGGTGGATGCACTTGCTAGTCAAGGATTCAAACAAGCTTCGACGATCGACGTGCCTGAATTACCTTTGGTGGCAGGAGAAGTATATGACGTACCTTGGGTGAACTATGACGCTGACAACAATGAGGTTTATTACTGTATCGGGGCAGGGGGTATGTCGGATGCGGGGACTTTCGCAGGGTTCGTCATAATCGACGCCAAGACTAGAAAGTATAAGAGGCAAATTGACCTCAGTAAAAGTAATTTCGACATTCTTGCTACTTCACGACCTAGTGTAAGCAGACTGCGTAAGATATTCGTTTCAAACGGGTTTCATGTGCCGGGTGTAAATGGCAAGTCGGCTGTTTTTTGTATCGATGACCGAGATGACGCAACCGTTTCGTCGATAGTTATGCCAGATATCGCCGGGAAGCCTGTTGACTATGTTTCGGGGACAGTCGTCGATAACAATCAAGATATTTTATATGTTGTTTGCGTTGCAGACAGCAGCACCGATTATACGGCGCAATCAACGATTCATGCCTTCGATATCAAAAATGGTAACGCATATCTTGCCAGCTCCCCAGTATATGACCAGCCGCTGGAGATGCCAGTTTTGAACGTGGAGAAAAAGATATTGTATCTGGTGTCGCAAACAGCCTCCAATCCTGCAGTGGAAGCAGCGATGTTGCTGGTATCATTGGATCTGAAGACGATGACAGTTGTCAATCAGATCGAATTGCCAAATGACGCACCAATTTCGTCTATGATCCACCTCACCAGAAGCGGTCGGGTTGGATTGACGACTTCCAAAGATCCTGTTCCATCAGACACCAGAATACCTACCTTCCTCATCGTGGATCATCCTGAACAGCCATGATGTAGTCGATAGGATGTCCGGTTGACAGACTGCAACCTTTGGCCAACGACGCTAATTGTCGCTTTCGGAAATCTTGGATCTTATAGCTACAATCCGAGAAAATTATTGTGATGTGGTCCATAATGATGTACCAGCAAGGATAATTTAGCCTTTATAATCATATAGTTGAGATGAGTTGTGATGATACTGCTTTCACTGGGAAAGAGTAACAGATTCAACTGCGCCTTTTTGAGGCGTTGCGCGGTAAAATTTGCTTCGTGTTGTCACCAATGGTGTGAAGTCAATTGTTGATTGAGGAGAAAGCAATGCAGGACATCCACGATCACTTTGTTGGGCAAAAGTGGCTTTCGGCAACATTGATCACCGTCGTTTTGTTTTTTGGATTTGCTCCCTTAGGCGCCTTGGCCCAGTCTTCAGAGGAGAACCTTTCTCAACAGCTCGCTAATCCTCTTGCCAGCCTGATTAGCGTGCCTTTGCAGAGTAACTTTGATTTTAGAGCCGGTGCTCATGAAGATGGTTTTGCGTATGGTCTTAATATTCAGCCGGTAATTCCGTTCAGTCTGAACGACGACTGGAACGTAATATCACGTACGATCATCCCGATCGCCTATCGAGATTACATGCCCGGTGGCAGCGTGTCTGGACTTGGCGATATAAATGCGAGTTTCTTTCTGTCTCCGAAAAAAGCGGGGCCAAGTGGCTTGATCTGGGGCATTGGGCCAGTGTTTCTGCTTCCAACAGCCACCGACGACTATCTGGGGAGCGGTAAATTTGGGCTTGGTCCAACAGCAGTCGCGCTTGTTCAGGAAAGTGCCTGGACACTGGGCGCGTTGGGCAATCATGTTTGGTCCGTTGCAGGTCCGTCTGGCAGGAAAGACGTAAGTGCGAGCTTATTACAGCCATTCGTTTCCTATAATTTCGGCCACGGACGATCGATGTCTGTGAGCGTGGACTCTACATATGATTGGGAAGCAGAGCAGTGGACCGTCCCAATCAATGTGGGTGCTACTCAGGTCTTCAAAGTGAAGGATCAGGCGATGAGCTTCCAGCTGGGTGGGCGTTACTACGCGGAAGGCCCCGTGGGAACTCCGAAATGGGGACTGCGCACAACTTTGACGTTTATGTTCCCAGAATAAAGATGGGCGTATGAGTAAATGGCGCAAAATATTGACTGTTGCAGCCACGAATGAACAGCCGACCGATAAGTGCGGAGAAAATATACTCCGGGCCATCACTGGTCGCAAACGAGCCGTAACGGGCGCCGAGATTTCCAGCTCTTAAGTGGACATGTACGCCCAAAGCCGGACAACCATTTCATATTAGGGAGCAAGGTATTGCTCTTCAGCCAGCTCAGTTCTTGTCTATGATATTAATCTTTAGATCATAGCGTTAGATAGAGCGACAATGCGTTGGCACATTATTGTTTGCATGAATATTTTTCTTGGAACACTTATTGCTTTTTCGGGCGGCCCATTCGCGGCGCGTGCGGAGAAAGTTGCATCACCACCACAGTCAGACAACGAAAGAATTCACGGATTAATCCGAGAGCCGTTGTCCTTGCTTGTAATCTTGCAGGACGGAAGACGTGCGAAACTTGATGCATTTGTCACTCGACCAGCAAAACCGGGAAATTGGCCCATTGCTTTATTAACAAATGGCGCGGATGGAAATGTTCAAGCGGACCGCATTAACCTGAACCCCAACCGCTTCTCATCGCCTGCGATTGCTTTTGCGAGGCATGGCTATGCCGCTGTGAGTGTTCTGAGACAAGGGTTTGGTCGGTCAACTGGGCAGCCAGACTATGAAGGGAATAGTTGCGAAAAGCCCAGGCACAAACGCGCCGGGGAAATTGCAAGAGCTGATATCATTGCCGCACTGAATGCAATACGCCGACAACCCTGGGCGTCTGAGGACAAAGCGGTTCTTATAGGACTGTCCGCTGGTGGATTCGGCGTCATTGCTGCGAGCGCGGAAAATCCCGTGGGGGTTCAAGCTGTTATCAGTTTTGACGGAGGCAGGGGAGCTCGGGGCTTGGATGAATCAATTTGCGGGAGAGATGAATTGCTTTCTCTCATGAAACATTATGGAACCTCTGCTCGTCTCCCCACTCTTTGGGTTTATGCCGCTAATGATAGATCTTTCAATCCAGAGTTGGGAAAGGAAATGTTTGGGCTCTATCGTGGCGCCGGCGGTATTGCGGAGTTCTACGAGGCTCCGGCATTTCACCAGAACGGCCACAGCTTTATCGTTTCAGCGAGCGAGGATTTCTGGTGGCCAAGAATTGCGCAATTTTTGAAGCGGAACGCACTTCCATTTTCCGAGATCGTCGGACTGCGCAAAACTGATCTGCCCATGCCAAAGGGATTGTCGTCCTCGGGGAGACAAGCCTTTCGGGAGTATCAAGAGAGACAAACCTATGAAAAAGCTTTTGCAACGAATGGAAAGGGCGCATGGGGTTGGTCAATATGGGCGCGAACGAACAATGCTGCTGCCGAGCAGGCGATTACACTGTGTAGGAGGAGCCGTCCCGAGAACATGGCGGATTGTGCATTGTATGCCATTGGAAACCGACTTGCAGGTCAGCGATAGACTGCATCGAGCTCGATCAAGATTCAGGAAGGGGCTATTCTTATTTTGTTCGAGTGCTTCTACTTTTAGAGCGCGGCGTGTAACAGTCTAGCTGTATAAACATGCTCAATCGCGCCCATCAGCTGGAAATCTGTGCCCGTTGTTCATATGCTCTCAAAACAAAAGCGCGGGGTTCGTTGATTTTTTAGGACGCAATCCGATAGATTTGCCGGTCCATTCTGCTTCTTGCTGATAAGATGAACCTTTAGGAGCCATCTGGACGGCACAGACTGATCCTAGCGATGCTGGTCTAACGCGGAATTTCGAGGGTGCGTGCGACTTTAGTTGTTGTTTAATAGCGTGATATCGGGAATGAAGATTGTCAGACTCTGACAGTAAATGAAATTGTAAAAAATCCTGATTTTCCTAAAGTAAGTTTGTCGGTCTCTTACTAGTTCATAAGGAAACAAAAGTGTTTCTGTATTAAGTGATGTCGGAGAGGTGCCGAGTTCATGTCTGCTCGGCCAACACCCGTGAGCTTGATGCGTTTTTGCATATTGCTTGTTGCAAGCGATGACGTTTTCAAAACTATTTGAAGTGACGTACTCGGATTGAACTGAGCGGCTCACTTGTTATCGTAAGTTTACCGTCGAGCCGTCGAAGGCGTCATGGAGATTTGATCATTAGCGAATGTGATCGGCCGTAAATGGGGAATTCGTTACTTGGCGAGGCAATTCGCAAACGTTTTATAATCGTGATTTCACGTTATTTCACAATATCATCAGATTTTTAACTAATATGTACAAGACGTATTTGGCTTCCGAACAACCCCTGAAAGAAGGAGGTTACGTAACGGGATGTAACGGTTACTTGGATTGTATGCTCTATATCATCGATAGGCGGTCAGGATACACAACCCAAAGATGTTGTCATGCCTGATTCCATTAAATGAACTTTGCGCCGCCAACATCAAGCAATGGGTGGCGAGGTACGGAGAGCCCAGTTATTGGAAGCTATGTGTACTTTACCGAATTGATTACAGATTAGGTAAGTGGGACACTAATGGCATACGCTCCGATATCGCAGTCAAAAATCGTGTTAGCTTCTCAAACTAATTCTTCCGTCAAAGTCGGAAGCTTACGGCATTTCTGGCGGCCCTTTATGTTACGTGGCGGGCGTGTCGGCAAGTACAAAGGAATTGCCGGCGGGATTGCGCCCTGTGAAATGGGATCGAGCCTAACTTCTACAGTTGTTGCAACGGTTCTCTCACTCGGTGGTGCATTTCTGTCGTCAACAACGGCGTTTGCTGGGGGATGCGTCACCACCGGGAGCAACACGGTGTGCTCAGGCCCGGCCTCGGTCAGTGATACCACTAGAAGTATTAGCGGCAGCAATATATCTGTGACAACGTCACCGGGCTTTGGCCACGCGACCCAGGCGGGAAACGCTTTTACGATCCAAGGCAATGGCGGCACGAGCTTCATAGACACGAACGCTGCAACAATTTCTGGCCAAGCAGTTGGTCTGGCTATCACCAACAACAATCCGGGTAAATTGATTGTTCAGTCAAACGGCCAGATAATTGGCAACAGCACATCTAACGGTATTGTTGCGACGGCTGGTGTAGGAACCACAAGTGTTGATATTAACGTTTTAGATGTCAGCGGCTATGGAGGAGTTAGCGTTAACAACCTTGCAAATATAGATACTACGATTACTTCGACCGGTAAAATTACAGCGACGTCTGCCAATAATGGGTTCGGGGTCCTTGTAACCGGCGCAAACTCGGCGTCGGGTTCCACAACAATCAGAGTGAATGACGTTGTTGGCGGACAGAGTGGCGTTGTAGCGAATGTCTTTGGAGCTGGCGACGCCACCGTTATTGCTTCGGGTTCGATAGTGACGCAGAACGCATTCTCGGGCTCAGGTATATCCGTTAATGGTAATGTTGGCATGACGGGTGACATTAAAGTTGAAGCAAATAGTATAAATGCAGCTGCGCAGGGTATCACGGTTGGCAAGCGAGGAGCCGGAAACGTCTCGATCGCCGTAACCGGTAGCATCGAGGCGGGGTCAACAGGTCTCGTCTATGAGGACGGCTTTGGCTTCGTCTACGCAGGAGACACCAATGTTGATATTTCCGTCGCAGATATATCAGCGGGTTCCTATGGCGTATTATTGACCAATCGTGGTTCAAACAACGGTACTCTCAATCTCACTTCAACGGGTACGGTCTCCTCAAAGACTACCTCTGGCATCCGAGCTGTCCACTACGGCTCGCTCATGACCATGGATGTAAATAACGTTAGTGGTCGTACTATTGGTATTGATGCATTGGTTTGGACCGGTGGGCGTGACCTGGAGATTAGCGCGCGCGGCAATGTTGTAGGTGAAACTGCGCAAGGAATAAACGTTGAAGCTACTGCAGGAAGCAGGAACGTCGTCTTAGAGACCAATAATGTCACTGGAGCAACGGACGGAATTCGCGTCGAGGCGAACGGAACCGGTGCGGTACAAATTGCCTCGACCGGCAGCGTCACCGGTACATCCGCCGATGGCATTTACGCTTACAACGGCAGCACCACAAGCGATTTGACGATCGATACGGTGGATGTGACTGGCGGCCGCTATGGCATTGCAGCTTACAATTATGGGAAGGGGTCGACATCGATTTCTTCAACGAGCGATGTGACCGGCAAAGCGAACAATGGTATTTATGTCTATAACGGGGGTGCCACCACTGAATTGACGATTGATGTGGCGGATGTAAACGGCAGGGTCAATGGCATCGAGGCTAATAACAACGGGTTAGGCTCGACATCGATTGCTGCAACTGGAGCAATAAATAGTGAAATTAACACCGGAATTTATGTCAATAATGGCGGAAGCACGACGGGCTTAGCAGTTGACGTTGTCGATGTCACTGCTGGTGGTAACGGTATTGACATTCGTAGTTCCGGAAGCGGTGTGGTCGACATCAATTCGTCTGGTTTAATTTCGTCTGGCACCAACGGTATCTATGCAATTATCGCATCCAAGGCTGAGGGCCTTGATATTGATGTGAATGATATCAAGAGTGGCACTCAAGGTGTCTGGATCGATTACTATGGTTCCGGAGATGTTGGTATTGATGCCCATAATATCGTCAGCACTGGGGGCGAAGGGATCAATATCGAGACTACGGTGAATTCGAACGATCTTGTCATTGATGTGAATGATGTCACATCGCTGGGAAGTGCTATCCGTTTCAATCATGCGGGCGTTGGCGATACCATTGTCAACGCGAACGATATTAAGGTCACCAACGGTCACGGCATTTGGTTCAATACCTGGGGTTCAGGCGACGTAAAGGTTGGCGCACACGACATCGATGTATCGGGTATCGGTGTCTGGTTAGACACGGCTTCAACCACAAAAAACCTGGATATTGCTGTAAACAGTATCACGTCGGGCGATGACGGCATTAATGCCATTCATAGTGGTGACGGCACGGTCAATATCAGTGCGCAGGGTTCGATCGTTTCCGGTGATGATGCTATTGAATTTTATGCCGATAACGCAAACGTCAAGCAGATCAACGTTGATGTCAATAACGCAAAAGGCGCCGATTACGGTATATATGTGGTTAGTAACTCGAGCGCTAATGATCCCGCAGACCCAGATTCCTCAAACAATGACGTCAACGTCTCCGTGACCGGCCAGATTCAGTCTGGTGCGGGAGCTGCCATCTCGACACAGACCAATGCAGGAGTGCTGAGCAATATCACTGTCGGAAGCAATGCAACTGTCAGTGCGGATTCTGGCCTTGCCATTGTTAATAACGGGGGAGACAGTCATGTGGTTGTTGCAAACGGTGGCGTCGTTAACGGTTCGATCAGCTTGAATGCTGGCACAGACACAGTTGATCTCTATGGCGGTTTCTCGGGAATTACATCACTCGACGGTGGTACAGGTGATGATCAGCTGACACTTCATGATGCGGATAGCTCCTATGATGGGTCTAAAATCCAGAACTGGGAAATATTCACGCTTGATAACAGCAGGCTTGAACTGACCAATGGCAGCCTTGCAGTCGGAGCGGCGGGAGACGCTGCGACGGGCGTTTATCTGACGAACTCTTCGACGCTAGATGGCGGGGCTGCGCTGGCGCTTGCCGCCAATCTGACGGTCGATGCGAGCTCGTCCTTTGTTGCAACAGGCAGTGGTACAGGTGTTTACACTATCTCTGGCGGCGTGAACAATTCAGGATTGATCACAACACAGGACAATCTGGCTGGTGATGTTGTAACGATTGCCGGCAATTATAGTGGCGATAACGGTCGTCTTTCGATCGACACCGCGCTTGGTGACGACAGCTCGACTACGGATAAGCTTGTCGTTAAAGGCGATACATCGGGTATGACATCAGTCTATGTGGCGAATGCCGGGGGTAGTGGTGCGCTTACGACGGACGGCATCGAGGTAATCTCGGTCGGCGGCACATCGAACGGTGTTTTCAGTCTCGTTGGCAATGAAGTGTACTCAAACCAGCAAGTTATCGTTGCTGGTGCTTATGCCTATGGGCTTTATAAAGGAAATGCATCCGGTATTGATAAGTCAGATTGGTATTTGCGCTCTGTAAAGAAGGTTGAAGATACCGGCACTGGCGGTACGGATCCGAATACTGGCGGTGGCAATACGGGTGGCGGTAATACTGGTGGCGGCGAATTTGTTCTGACGCCAGCTGCTGAAACTTACGAAGCCTACCCGCAAGCGCTCCTCGGGTTGAACGGGATATCGACGCTGCAGCAGCGCGTTGGTAACCGTTTCTGGGCAGGTAACGGCAACAAGGTAATTGAACAGGGTGCGGATCCCGTTGGCAC
Organism: Brucella sp. NBRC 12950; assembly: GCF_030268145.1. NCBI lineage: Bacteria > Pseudomonadati > Pseudomonadota > Alphaproteobacteria > Hyphomicrobiales > Brucellaceae > Brucella > Brucella sp. NBRC 12950. Next base: position 16,421 of record NZ_BSQC01000018.1, on the reverse strand, counting down.
ACCGTATGCAACGCCACAGGAAGCAGGTGTGGCGATAGAAGGCAATGGTGTGTGGGGTCGTATTGAAGGTGCACACAATCGCTTTGGATCTGACTCTTCCACAACAGGCGGCGATTTCAGGCAAAATTCTGTCAAATTGCAGGCCGGTATTGATGGTTTGCTAAGCGAAGCCGAGAGCGGTAAGCTTATCGGCGGCGTGTTTGCCCAATATGTACATGGCAAAACCAAGATCTCGTCCAATGACGCCACTGGCTGGGGCGATGGCAATATTGCTACAGATGGGTACGGTTTGGGTGGCACGCTGACCTGGTATGGCGAGAATGGCTTTTACATTGACGCTCAGGGCCAAGCCACATGGTACAAAAGTGATCTCGTATCAGACTACAATGATAAGACATTCGTAGATGGCAATAGCGGCTTCGGTTACGCCCTTTCGTTGGAGGGTGGTAAGCGGATCGAGATTAATCCTGAGTGGGCAGTCACGCCGCAGGCGCAACTTGTCTATTCTAGCGTCAAGTTCGACGATTTCATCGATATTTATGGCGCATCGGTCAGTCTTGATCGCGGAGACAGCTTGCAGGGTCGCCTTGGTCTGACGCTCGATCATGAGACCTCGTGGCAAAACGGCAATGGGATGAAGAACCGTAGCCATATTTATGGCATCGCTGACCTTTACTATGAGTTCCTTGAAGGCAGCAAAGTCAATGTTAACGATCTGAGCCTTGCTAGCCGTCAGGATCGCGTGTGGGGTGGACTTGGCATCGGTGGATCCTACAACTGGAATGATGACAAGTATTCGATCTTCGGAGAAGGGGTCGTCAATACCAGCCTCAATGACTTTGGTGACAGTTATTCGATCAAGGGGAATGTGGGCTTCCGCGTGAAGTGGTAAAACAGTTTACCGCAGGCCTGCGTCAAATACTCTCAGATACAGGTCTTTGTGACAAAAGCCGCTGTCAGTCTGCTCGCACCGCTTGGTATAGCGGACTGACAGCGGCATATTGTGGAATGCTATTTCAGGAGCTCGACTTTAGGAAGGCCGTAAATGTCAGAATAGCCCATCAAGCAAAGATGCATTCCCGGAAAGGTTGTGAATAGGTCGATGGGTCGGATAATATATATCGCAAATAATACTTTTATAGTTATTCGATTGGTAAGACAAAGTTGCTTTATAAAAAAGATATTTTATTTTTAGAGTATTAACGTGAACTAACCAGAAAAAGATTCACTCTGAATAATTATTTCAGGCAGATAGTGCTTTCAATTTGCTAAAGGGGTGGCGCTGTATTGGTGCATGAATTGAAGCCTATCTGGCTGCGTAAAATTTCAATCTAGAGTAATATTGTCATTCGTGTGAGGGTTGCTTTTTAAACGAGAGCTTTTTGATGGGATATTGCGCTAACCACATGGATATCCGGTGCTTTTCTAAATCTTATATAGTCTTGATTTTTTTAATCGCGCGCGGCTTCGTTGAAGATAAGTTTCAAATGATCGCTTGGCAGATAGGTCCTTCAGGCGGGCTAAGTTGTTGAATAATGGGCATTGATCAAATATCTATTTATTAGAGAATATTAGTTGACACAGCTTGGCGACGCAACCATAAGGTGCTCTGATTGTGTTGCGGCGGGACCTAATATTTGATCGCAGACAACGTACAAGACGCGTGTGCATCTCAACAGGTTGACAACTGTTGCGGTGGCGAACTCGTTGTGCGTTGTCCGAGTTCATGGGCGGATTTCACGGACACAACAATCATTGAACTTCCCGATCACGGGAGGTTTAGTTTGGTATTGTAGAGCTAGATAGGCGTCCAAAATGAAAGCAGTCGTGTTTCCTAAGGCCGAGAGTGGAGCGTCGCGAAACTTTGATGGAAACCGCATCCGGCTTGAGACGCCAAGTGTTGTTCAGCTGCAAATCGGGCCCGAGGAAGTCGCGCGCTTTGAGCGCGATGGAAACAACCTGCTCCTTATTCTTGAAGACGGTTCGGTCGTAGTCATCGAGAATTTCTTTGTCACAAACGGTGACGCTCGCAATGATCTGGTTTTCGAAGACGGAAACGACGTTACATGGTGGGCGCAGTATGGCGAGACCTGGTCGGGATTTGATATAGCTGAGATCAATTCAACCACCACGGCCGCACCTTTGCCGATGGCACTTCTGGCAGGTATCGGCCTGGCTGCAGGCGGGGCTGCGATTGCTCTTGGCTCTGGCGGCGGTAGTGATGATGGCCCGTCCAACAGGGCGCCTGTTGTTTCTGCTGACCCAGTTGAGACTGCAGAGGACAACGTTTTCAAGGGCGTGATCACCGCAAAAGACGCTGATGGAGACACTCTGACTTTTGAACTTAGTGGCGAAGGCCCTAAGCACGGTACCGTCACGGTTAATCCGGACGGAACCTATACCTACACACCTCATGCCGACTATAACGGTCCCGACAGCTTCGATGTCGTCGTATCCGACGGTCGAGGTGGGAAAACGATTGTTACCGTTCCAATCACGGTGACGCCGGTAGTTGACATTGCTCCCGATGAGGCTGTCACCCATGCGGGTGAGCCGGTAACCACCGCTGTACTTTCTAATGATACATTCAAGGATCCAGACGCCCGCATTAGTGCCGTAACTCCTGGCGCACATGGATCCGTCGTCGTTAATCCAGATGGAACGATAACTTATACACCGAAACCTGGTTTCGTGGGAACTGACACCTACACTTACACGGTTTCAAGCGGCGGCACCGAAGAGACAACGACTGTCACTGTTACGGTGAACAATCAGCCTCCGGTTACTGAGCCAGAATCCGTTATTGCCCCCGAAGATACGCCCGTAACCGGTAATCTGCTTGGCAATGATAGTGATCCAGATGGTGATGCGATCTCAATTACCCGTTTCGAGATCAACGGTTCGACCTATCTTCCTGGCGAAAAAGTTAGCATTCCTGACATTGGCGTGCTTGTGATCAAGGCTGATGGCTCATATTCTTTTGAACCTGTTGCCAACTGGAACGGTAAGGTTCCAACCGTTACCTACACTGTCAGTGACGGTAACGACGGCGGTTCGACGACAAGCACTCTTGATATAGAAATTACGCCCGTTGATGACCTGCCGGAGACTGTTGGCACGATTGTCGATCAGGCGAACAATGACGCTGACGCCATCACTTCGCTTGATGTGAGCGGTTTCTTCAAGGATGTTGATGGCGATACGCTTACCTATAGCGCCACGGGGCTGCCTAAGGGTCTGACGATTGATCCAAATACGGGCATTATCAGCGGCACCATTGATCCATCCGCAAGCCAGGACGGTGTGGGCGGTGCGCATAGTGTGACGATCACGGTCAGTGATGGCACCAGCACTGTCGATCAAACCTTCACATGGACTGTTTCCAATCCTGCTCCGGTTGCCAATGATGATGCTGTAAGCACTGACGAAGATAC
>NZ_BSQC01000018.1:0-12888 GCF_030268145.1 Brucella sp. NBRC 12950 | reverse complement strand
TTATCAATGGAACCACCTACAGCGCTGGCGACAATGCCATAATTGAGAATGTTGGCACGTTTACGCTCGACAGCACCGGTGCCTACACGTTTACGCCGGACGAAAACTGGAACGGCACGGTTCCGACCATCACCTATACGATCAGCGATGGGGAAGGTGGCACGGATACCGCCAATCTCACCATCACGGTTGATCCAGTCAATGATGCTCCAGTGATTGCTGGGGGAGACCAGGACGGCACAGTGATTGAGGCAGGTGTTGTCGATGACAACACACCAGTTCCTGGTAATCCGACCGCGACAGGAAGTTTTGACGCATCCGATGTCGATGGCGATACGCTTAGCTGGAGCGTGCTGGGTACTCCTGATCAAACCTATGGCACCTTCACCATCGATGCTGTAACTGGGGCTTGGTCCTATACGCTCGACAATTCGCTGAGTGCTACTCAGGCTCTGAATGAAGGCGATAAGGTTGAGCTGAGCTTCGACGTTGAGGTGAGTGACGGGAAGGGCGGAACCGAAACCCGAACAGTCGTCATCACAATTAACGGAACCAACGATGCACCGGTTGCAAATGCCGACACCGGATCAGTGTCGGAAGCAGGCGTTCAGGACGGTGGTAACGATCCGATAAGTGGAACTGCCACTGCAACCGGCAACGTGTTGACGAATGATACTGACGTTGATGATGGTGAAAAGGCCACACTGGCCGTAAATGAAGTGAAGTTTGGCGATGTTGTCGGAACGGTGGGTTCGAGCATTCAAGGAACCTATGGAACCCTCACGCTGAATAGCGATGGCAGCTACACATATGAACTTGACAACACCTCGACACAAACTCAATCCCTGAAGCAAGGTGAGCAAGTCACCGAGACTTTCACCTATACAGCGGTTGACGTTAACGGTGCGACAAGCAGCAGCACATTGACCATCACAGTCACTGGCGCCAATGACCGTCCGGAGATCACGTCCGGAACGGCTGAAGCGAGTGGCGAAGTGACCGAGCAGGGAACTGCTAACCCTGATCAAAACAATGTGGTCAGCGGAACGCTGACCGCATCCGATATTGATAAGGATGCGACACTGACCTGGAGCGTGGTTGCCACCAACGGCACCTACGGCACAATCAGTATTGACGAAAAAACAGGTCAATGGATCTATACACTCGATAATACCCTAGCTGCCACACAAGCCTTGAATGATGGTGAAAAGGGAACAGAAACGTTCACAGCAGTGGTGACGGACGAACACGGAGCTACTCGCGAGCAAGTCATCACAGTTACTGTCAATGGTAGCAACGACGATATCACGGGCCTTGGCAATGAAACGATAAATGTCCTCGAAGACGGCGTCGTCAACGGCTCGCTTCAAGATTTCGTCTCTGATGTTGATAACAACATCATTTTAACCGGCTTCTCGGTGGATGCCGATGGCGACGGTATTGATGAAACATATACCCCGGGCCAAACAGTTGAACTGAAAAACGGTGCGGATGTCCTTGGCACTCTGATCATCGACGAAGACGGGAGCTATAGCTTCACACCCGCTCCGAACTACGGCGGAAATGTCCCAACTGTCACCTACACCATGGCAGAAACCGGGGGTGGCAAGTCCGTCACGCAGACAATTGATTTCACGATCACCAAGGTAGCCGACGCGCCGGATCTTGAGGCAAATAAGAATCTTAATACTGATGAAGACACTGCTGTTTCCCTTGGATTGAAGACACCTGTTATCACTGACACAGGCACGGGTACGACTAACAGTGACAACCCAGAGCGTCTGGGTGAAATCACGCTGACTATCAGCGGCGCAGGCGCCGATGGCGTAACGCTTTCTACGGGTGCGAAAACGCTTACGCCAGTCGATGGTAAAATCACCATCGTCTTGTCTGATGTACCTCATGTGAGCGACACGCCTGCTGCTGACGACGCCCGAGGGATCTACTATCTGACTTCAGCCGAGTATGCGGCTCTCGTGGCAAATCCGCGCGCTGAAAGCGGCAATAATTTTACTGTAACCGTTAGCGCGACCAGCTATGAAGTTGATGCCAGCGGCGGCAAGATCGCGGGCGTGGCGGGAGCGTCCAGCACGCAGGTCATCAATGTTGATGTTCAGGCAGTAACCGACGGGGCGGAGCTTGAGAGCGATGTCACGACGCTTACTTTTGCTGAGGACAGCAAAATCGATTTGTCGAGCCATCTCACCGCGGCTTTGACTAGTACCGATGCGAATGCTGGAAACGACACTGACGGTAGTGAACGTTATTCTTATACTGTCAGCGGCTTGCCTGCGGGATCGATCGTAACCATCAATGGAACGAATTACACCGTTGGTGCGAGCGGCTCTGTCACTTCGCCTGAAACCAGCACGTTCGCAACGGCACCAAATATTTCCATCACGCCACCACGAGATTTCAGCGGTGATATTAAAGATGTCGTAATCACGCTTAATACCCGTGACACAGACAGTGATTCAGCAGGTATTCCAGCGACCGTAACGAGCAGTGTGACAATTGATCTGCGGGTTACTCCTGTTGCTGGTGATGTCACTGCGACGGACAGTACAACAACGGAAGATACGGCTGTTCACTTCCTTGCAGGTGTAGCTGTCACTGATACGGGTACTGCAGCCGGCTCCGAAGTCATCAACGAAGTCACATTTGAAGTTCCCACCGGTTGGACCGTTGGGACCCCTGATGCATCGGCAGGCTGGAGCTACAATGTTTCTGGCACCACTGCAACGATCACATTTGATGGTTCATTGAGCCAAACTGATCGAGAAGCTATTCTTGATGCCTTCACGATTACGCCGCCAGCGCATAGCAGCCTGGATGCCACGATCAAATTGTCTATCACCAGCACCGATACCAATGGTTCTGATAGCGATACCAAGACAGTTGATCTTGACGTGAAGATCACCGTTACGCCTGTGGCTGAGCGAACCGACAGCGACAGTGATGGAAATGGACAAAACGACGTCACCATGAATGGCGATCACGCCTATTCTGTTGCGGGTCAGGAAGATGCCTGGTTTGCACTTGGTAGCAATTACACAGGCGCATCGAATACCAGTGGCGGCTTCGCCGGCCTGCAGTCAGCTTGGTCAAATGCAGACTCGGACGAATTCACTTATGCTGTGTTGACGCCAACGCTTTCGTCTGACACGCAAACTGACACGGTTATTGGCACTGAATTCCGTTATTCAACAGATAATGGTCTTACTTGGCAGACGCAGACCTATGTCGGCGAACCAATCTGGGTACCATCAATTTATCTCAATACGCTGCAGGTTAAGCTACCCGCTGATGTATCGGGCACACTCACCATTGGAGTGCAGGCGGCAACGGTTGACTATGATGATGATCGCGACGTTTCCACACTCCCGCTTGATCCACCACATGAAAGCGGAAATGGTGTCAATGTAGCCATCAGCGGTGAAGCTACGCTTTCTTTGATCAAGTTTGAACCTGTTGCCGATGAAGTAACCATGGCGCTCAACGGTCGTGCTACGGGTCTTGAAGATACGGCAATCCCGCTCTCGATCAAAACGACGAGTTCCGATGATTCTGAAACCTTCAACGTCACCATCTCGGGCATTCCTGATGGTGCTGTAATCACTTATAACGGTGAAAAGCTGACTGTCAGTGGCGGTGCGGTTACGATTGTTGGTTTCAACAATAGCTACCCAATGACCGTCACACCGCCGCTTAACAGCAACAATGATTTCAAATTGACTGTCAGCGCGGTTTCGGTCGACGGAACGTCAACATCTGCGCCTGTTTCCCGCACGATTGATATTGCGGTTACCGGTGTCGCCGATAATGCCGTAATCACACTGCCAAATGTTGCCTATACCACAACAGAGGCAGCACTCGATGCAGGTGCACACAAGGTCCAACTGTCCAACATCATTACCTCGGTCGCGTCTAGCGACACCGACGGATCGGAAGTAACTACACTTCGCATCACAGGTCTTTCAGAGAATTTCTCGTTAACCGGAGCGACAATGGTCGTTTCGGGCACTGGGACGGAACGGATCTGGATGGTGTCGGCAAGTGACCTTTCGAAGGTTTCTATTGTTGTTCCTGAGAATTTTAGTGGGACGGTGAACCTGAAGGTCGCTGGTGTTACAACTGAAAACGATGGCGATTCTCGCACGGGTCCTCTCACCGATGTCAGCTTCACGGTTACTCCGTCGCCGGAGGCACTGATCACATCAACTGCCACCCTTATCGAGGATGAAATCTCCCTGCTCAATCTGGTAATCATTCCGCAAAACGGTGATACAGATGAAAAATTGGGTAGTATTTTCATTCCGGTTGATTACGACGCGAGCAAATTTACGCTCTATGTAGGCGGAGCAGAAATTTCAGCAGCGAACCTTGAAACGAAAGAAATTGAAGGGAAAACCTACTATATTGTCCCGTCCGATCAGATCGATAGTCTGGGCGCGAAGGGTGCCGCCAATCTTGACGGTGACCTTGGCAAGTTGGATTTCCTTTACGAAGTGATTGATCCATCAACTGATGGAACTTTAACTGCCGTGACTGAAGTGAAGAATGGTTCGCTTACAATTGACGCACTGCCAGTAACCGATGCAGTCGATGCATCGATTACGGCGATCACCATGACTTCCGCCACTGGTACAACTTCTGATGAGATTGCCGGTGACGATGCAGAACCAGACACAGCGACTGTTACGACCAGCGGCACAGTGACCGTAAACCTGCACGTAAATTCCGCCGATACGGATGGCAGCGAACATCTGGTCCGCGTGGTTATTGAGGGTGTTCCTGATGGTGTTACCGTCAACGGCGCATCCCAGATTGGTGCAGGTTCGTGGCTCCTTATCTATTCCGGCGCGGACGCGAAATCGATCGGCATTGGTGGCATCAATCTTCCGGTCGAATTCGTCGTCGGAAAGGGCGCGTCTAACCTCACATCGACCATCACAATGACCGTGCTTGCGCAGGATGAGGGCCAGAACGTCAATTCGCCTGCCAAGATCGAAACCGATTCCGTCAAATGGAACCTCACGGTAGATCTGGGTGACGGCCAATCTTACCTGCCTCCAGTTATCGACGAATGGAGCTACAATGGTGCGCAGGGTACAGAAGACACTGAATTTACCCTGGATGGTGTTGTTGATGCTAAGGTCACAACAAGTGACTCGAGTGTCGCTTATAGTTACACCGTCACGCTCACCAATCTAGCACCAGGTACAACCGTCGACGGTATGACCTTCACCACGATCAACGGCGTACCGACATGGTCTGCAACCGTTGTTGTGCCTGCAAACGGCGACAGTCAAGCCGCACTTGATGGGTTGCTTGCTGGTATCAAAATCACCCCCCCGCTTAACAGCAATGACAACAATGCCGAATTCAACTTTGACGCCAAGCTGACGGCAGCAGCGGTTGGTGGCACCAGCACGGAAGCGGTCACCAAGCCGGACATGCCTATTATTCCGGTGACCGACGAGGCGACGGTAACCATCGACGTTCCTGACGTCGCAGAAGGAGAAACCAGTGTTACTGCAACGATTTCGGCTTTCGATGTTGCAGACGGCACGTTCGGAACGATCGTTGACGGCAAGCTTTATGTTCAGGTTTCGACCAACGGAAACGACAATGGCACGCTCACTGATGGTGAAGGCAGAACGCTGACGCTGACCGACATCAGTGGCGTCGTAGGTGTGCCAGATGGCAAATATTATGTTGTTGAGATTGGCACTGCAGGCGGCTCAGTCGAGCTCACTTACACTGCGGCAGATGGAACCGTCCTCCAGCCGGGCGACGTAACTTTCAATGCCTGGGTACAGACGAAGGAAACTGGTGCGGCAAATACGGAAGCCGCTTCGGCCTCCAGCACCGCTGAAGTCTTGATCGTCAACAATGGTGTCACGGTGGAAAGTCAGCCAGTCACTGGCAAGGAGAGCGGCACTTCAGAAAAGACCAACGCGATCGAGTTGACTGGTCTCACGGTTGCTCTCAAAGACAACGATGGTTCTGAGGCGATCAAGTCCATTCTGTTGTCTGGCGTTCCGGTGGGCTTCCTGCTTTATGTCGGTTCAAGTGCAGGGGATGCAACTGTCGCTTCCCAGGCTTCAAACGCCGGTGGCGATGGCAGCACCAATACCTGGGTCATTTCCTCTGACGGTACGATGCCTGCCTATGTAGCAATCCTACCCGCCCCACATTGGAGCGGCACGCTTACGGATCTTTCGATCGTGGTTGAATCAGGTGAGGCTAGCCTGCCGACGACCCGAGTGGATACTGTGCCGCTTGCACCTGTGACCGTTGAAGCCGTCGCAGACGGAATAGCAATCGATCCGACCTTGTCGTTTGGTAAGGAAGGTCGCATCATCAGCTTGAACCTGAATGCAGCCATGGTTGATGCGGCGACCGCCGTTGCAGGTGTTGAGGATGCAAGTACCGAAACCACAACCTTGAAACTTACCGGTCTTGGTGCGCATGCAGCCTTTTATATCGGCGGCGAGCTTATCGATGCAAACAACGATGCCATATCGATCGCTTACGATCAGCTCACCAATTCCTATACGATCACTGGCTTGTCGCAGGACAATCTCGATAAGCTTGGTTTCGTTCAAGCAGCATCTGCGCTTTCCGATCAGGACGCATCCACGGCGGGCACGCAGATCAGGGTCGAGGCATGGACTGTTGAAAGTGCAACAGGAACGGAATCGCAGCATGTAACCGACACGCTGACGCTTGCTGTAACGCCTACAACAGCCACATCAGGTAACGACACATTTATTTGGAGTGGTTCAAACATCAACGGCCGAGCCGGTTCCGACACCGTTGCCCTGCGCTTTGGCGAAGATCTCAGTGGTGATGATCTTAAGCAACACCTTAAGAATATCGAGATCATTGATCTGGGAATTCATGGAACAAATGCAATCACAGATCTGACCCCTGATGATGTTCAGGCGATCACCGATGCAAACCATATCCTGACAATAAAGGGAACATCGGAGGATTTGCTGTCGCTTTCAGGAAACTGGGTGCTGCAGTCAGACGGATCTTACACGGGGACCGGTGAAAGTGGCACGACGGTCACTCTAAAGATTGACGGCGTGACGATTGATAGTCACCAGGATGCCGTCGCATCAAGTTCTGATCATTCGAGCCTGTTCTCCTTTGCAATGGCAGAAGACAGTGAAAGCTTCGGTCTGGCGTCGATCGATACACAGGCGTCTACAGCACCTGCCGTAGAGCAACAGACTGCTCTTACAATCGATGACGTCCTGTCCTCTGATACAGGGCACGATGCGATGTCCGCTATCCTGCCTGACGAGCACGACGCTAAACCGTTTTCGTCAGACACCGGTGGTGGAGCTTCCGATTTTGTCGACCTCAGCACTCCAATGACGGCACCTTCGCTCGAAGACGAACTTCGCTCGGCCGTTCACTACGAGGTCTGATATTGTGAACGCCGCGCCAAACCAATCTGGTCCCGCTCCCTCCGGGGGGCGCGCCAACCGAGGGTGGATCGAAGCCGTAATGCGTGTCGCAACGCATTACGGCATGGCCATCTCGGTGGAGCGCATAAAACTTGACATGGCGTGGTCCACAGATGAGGACCGGTTGGCTACACTTGCGCGCTCGGTCAGTCTTTCTATCCGGCAGATTGATGAGGGAGCTACAGCTCTATCGGCCCTCAGGCTACCACTTCTCGTTGAGTTTAGTGGCGGCGAAGTTGGAGTGATTGAACGGGAGACTGCCGAAGGCTTCGGAGTAATTCTGTCCGGTGACAAGGGCCTGATGACCCCGTTATCGCGAGAGGAATTGGCTTCACGCTTGCGACGGCTGTTTGTGCTTCGTCCTGTTTCGTCGCGTCCCGACCGACGGATCGATGATTATATTGCGCCTTGGCGTCCCGACTGGTTGCGCAGTATTGCTTTGGCGGATCTCAAGCCTTACCGCGCAGTGTTGGTTGCTTCGCTTGTGACCAACATACTGGCGCTTGCCGGCACGATTTTTTCAATGCAAGTCTATGACCGTGTTGTGCCCGGTCAATCTATGAGCACACTCTGGGTCTTGTTCATCGGCGTTATGATGGCGATCCTATTCGGGATGGGTGTGCGAACCGCTCGAAGCCGTATTACCGATATAGCGGGAAAAGCTGCTGACCTGCGGATATCAGACCGGGTGTTCGGGCACGCACTTCGTATCCGCAATACCGCACGACCACGCTCCACCGGCACGTTTATTTCGCAGATACGCGAGCTGGAACATGTCCGCGAAATGTTGACCTCCACGACAGTGGCGGCGATTGCTGATGTTCCATTTTTCCTGCTGTTTTGCGTATTGTTCTTTTACATTGCCGGTTCCTTAGTCTGGATACCTCTTTTGGCGATGGTCCTGCTGGTCGTGCCTGGACTGCTGGCACAAAAACGACTTCGCCGGCTGGCTGAAACAAACACCCGAGAATCTTCGCTGCGTAGCGCGATGCTGGTTGAGGCCATCCAAGGGCTTGACGATATCAAGTCGATGCAGGCCGAAACGCGGTTCCAGAACCTGTGGAACCATTACAACGAGACCACATCTGGCTCCTCAATGGAGTTGCGCGATCTTATTAACCGGTTGTCATCGTTTGCACAGACGGTTCAAGGTGGGGTGTTTGCGGTAGTCATCTTCTTCGGTGCACCCATGGTTATGGCCGGCGAACTAAGTACGGGTGTGCTTGTCGCAGCCTCTATGCTGTCCTCAAGGATGCTTGCTCCATTGGCGTCGGTAACGCAAATCCTCAACCGCTGGCAACAGGCCCAGGTCGCGCGCAAGGCGCTTGACGGCCTGATGGCTCTTCCCGTGGATGCGCCTCAGGAAGAGCAGCGAATTCATAAGCCAACCATCAGCGGTGCATTTCGCATCAAGGACGCAGTATTCGGGCACAATCCCGAATCTCCCGTTCTTAAAATTGATCAGCTTACAATCACGCCGGGCGAACGCATCGCTATTTTAGGGCGCAATGGTGCGGGTAAATCCACGCTCCTGTCTGGTCTTGCTGGACTTCTCGAGCCATTGGCAGGGGAAATCCGCGTTGACGATATCGTTATGGGTCTCATTGATCCGACAGACGTCAGGCGTGACATCGGTGTCATGGGGCAGGGCGCTCGACTGTTTCACGGAACATTGCGCGAAAACCTTACGATCGGCGCGCCTATGGCGACGGACGAGGATGTCCTTGATACGCTCGAGAAAATGGGGCTGGTGGATTTTATCAATCGGCTCCCTGAAGGTTTGGATCATCTGGTTCAAGAAGGCGGGCTCGGATTATCGGGTGGACAAAAGCAAGGCCTGTTGCTCGCACGGCTCCTGCTTAGGAAGCCACGTGTTTTGCTGCTCGATGAACCAACAGCCTCGTTTGATGAAGTGTCGGAGGCGGCGGTTATTCATGTGCTTGGCCAACTGGGACGCAACATTTCGGTGATTGTTGCCACGCATCGCCCCGCAATGCTGCGGATCGTTGATCGACTTATCGTGGTCAATAATGGTGTGATTGCGATGGATGGGCCCAAAGATCAGGTTCTCAGCCAGTTGCGATCCGGAAAGGCTGCCGCATGAGCCTGCCGCTTAACACCACAGCTGAACGCGTAACCGCGCGCTCGGAAAGTCGATTTGTCTGGCTTGTATTCTTGCTGCTCGCCCTGTTCCTTGCATGGGCCTGGTTTTTTCCGCTTGTCGAGGTCTCAAGCGGCCAAGGAACCGTTGTCCCCAGTTCAAGAGAGCAAGTTATCCAGTCGCTCGATGGCGGGATTCTGACGCTAATTTCCGTCAAGGAAGGTGATATCGTCGAACGCGGACAGATCCTCGCACAGCTCGATCCGACTCGCACTGCGTCGAATGTTGAGGAGGCGGCAGCAAAGTTTCACGCCTCCATCGCTGCCGCCGCACGCATGCGCGCCGAGTTGGGTGATCTGGACGAAGTGGTCTTCCCGCAAGAACTGGCTGGCGATGAATTCGCACAGTTGCGTGCCAACGAGCTTGCTCTGTTCAAGTCCCGTCGTGAGAGCCTGCGTGAATCCTTGTCTGGGTTGACAGAAGGCCTAGAACTTACCCGACAGGAGCTCGCAATTGCCGAAAAGCTTCAGTCCACCGGAGCAACTAGCAGGGTTGAAGTGATTAAACTGCGGCGCGAAGCGGCGCAGACTAAGCTCGAAATTTCGCGATTGCGCGCGGATTTGCGAGTCCAGACCGGTGAAGAATTGCAAAAGATCAATGCTGAGGCAGAGGTCCAGGCATCGATCATGCGAGGTCGGGCGGATCAGCTTGATCGTCTGGTGTTCCGCGCACCAATGCGCGGCATCGTTAAAGACATTGCTGTTACCACGATCGGCGGCGTCATTCCGGCTGGCGGGCAGTTGATGACGCTGGTTCCAATGGACGACCAACTCCTCATAGAAGCCCGTATCTCGCCGCGTGATATCGCTTTCATTCATCCAGGACAGAACGCTCTGGTCAAGGTTTCAGCCTATGACTATGCCATCTTTGGTGGTCTTGCTGGTGAAGTTGTAACGATATCGCCGAATACTGTGCGCGACGAGGTCAAACAAGATCTGGTGTTTTATCGCGCCTATATTCGAACCCACGAAGACTTTCTGACGAACAAAGCCGGCGCCCGGTTTCCAATTGTTCCAGGCATGATTGCGACTGTCGATATTCGCACCGGCGAGAAAACCGTCTGGCAGTACCTGATCAAACCGTTTAACCGTGCACAGGAGGCGCTCCGTGAACGTTAAAGCTGTAACACCGTTCAGTTCATTACCAACATTACCAATAAACAATATCTCCAAAACGAGGTCCGAAATGACAAAATGGTTCGGCGCGCCCGCCGCATTCCTGCAACTCTCGATCATTGCCCTTGCAACATTTTGTCTTACACCCGCTCAGGCTCGGGATACTCTCAATGAGGTTAATCCTCATGCGGGCTTTTCGTCAGTATCAAAAGCATATTCCGACATGGACAAGCGTTATGTTCGTATCGGCATGCCGCGCGACATAGCGCAAGTTCGTCGCATTTCTGTCGGTCAGTCACAGGCCGCGTTACAGGCGGTATTAGGACGCGCCGCTCATCGCAACAGTGACGGGTCACTTGAGTTTAATCTTTCGCTACCGCTCGTCGGTCGTGACCGTTTAATTTGTCAATATCGGGTTTACTTTGACGGTGCAGGTAAGGTATCTCACGCAGCGTGGCGGCGTCCACAATGCGCCGATTTGGTCGCAGGAAAACGAAACTGAAGACCAAATGATCCCTTTGCGAGCTCACCTGAGAATCTGCCGTCAAGCGGCACTGTTTATCACTGGCGGAATCCTGCTCTCAGGTTGCGTTGGGTTACCTGCAGCCGATGGCACTGAAGCGGCGATTATCGAGAAGGCTTCTGTGATGCCGACTTTGACGCCTGTAAAAGGTGCGCAGATTGGCGCGGTCGCTCGCAATGGTCTTCTGATCAATCCATCTGTGCGGGAGGCAGCAAGCGTGATTTCCGCAAGTGCGGATCAGGTTAGAGTGCAACGGGCCGCACTTTTCCCAGGCCTTTCTGTTGCTGCTGGAGCTGGCGTCGGTTCTGGCAGCACTGGAAAACCTGGTGTGGACCTCACTGGTTCGCAGCTGCTGTTTGATGGCGGGAACTCCAAGCGTGCAGTAAAGTTGGCTGATTTTGATCTTCAGATCAATTACATTGCATTCCAGAAAACGGTCGACGATACGCTTCTGGAAATTCTAAAAACTTATGCCGACGTGCAGATGAAGAGCGAGTTGCTTGACGTCTACAAAAGTCAGCTTAAAGCTCTCACTGAGCTCGACAAACTCGTTGCAGAACGCGCCACAAACGGTGCTGTTTCATCAAGTGATCACCTGGAAACGCGCAAGAGAGTGCAATCGGCTGCATTTCTTGCCAATGATACCCAACTTGAACTCGGCGAGGCGAGGGACCGTCTGACACTATTGACGGGCCAGCCGCAAGGCGGACGGGTCTCGCTATCTACCAAGTCGTGTAAGGCTCAAGGCGAAACCGACGATCTGCGCATGAACCGTCTGTCACAGGCACGTGCTCAGGTCGCTCTTGAAAAGGCCGAGAAGGAAGTCACTCCACGTATTGCGCTGCAGCCTGTTGTTGGTGGAGAGCTCGGCGTGAACAAACTGCCGCTGGGGTTGAACGTCGATGTTCGATCTGACTTTTTGCAGGGCGGCGCGCTTACAGCCAGAGCAAATGTCGCGCGCAACAATCTAGCTGGAACTGAAGCCAAGCTCGCATCGGTGCAACTGCAAGACAGTTTGACAGAGACTGCGCTCGTACGCAGCCTTGCCGCTGGTGATATTAAGTCGACGATGCTCAAGAAGCAGATCGAATTGCTCAAAAAGACGAGAGTACTTTATCGAGAACAATACTTCGACATGGGAACCCGCCAACTTTCTGATTTGCTCGACAATGAGGAAGAATATTATAGCCGGCAGGCCGAGCTTGCAAAGCTCCGCACCGAAATGAGCATAACCCAAGTGCAGTGCGCCATCCGAAGTCGAGGTCTGCGAGAGGAACTCAAGGTCAACGGTAACAGCATTTATGGTTACCCTTTGTCGGCAGACTTGCTTTAAGCACGAGGTGCTCACCCGGCGACCGAACACTTGAAGCAAACGCAATATTGCGGTTCAGACGAATATTTTAGAGGATCGCTGGAAACATCAGGTCCGGCTGAGCTACAGCTCGAATTTGACGCGGCAGATAAGAGAGTTCCATAAGCTATCTTATGCAATCGATGTGTATAACGGGGGTGGGTTCTAGTTTGAAGTGCGACTTGCAAATGATAACAATGAGTTATCCAATGCAAGGAACTCGTCATGGACCGTACCTATTCGCATCTTGATCT
>NZ_BSQC01000017.1:0-124396 GCF_030268145.1 Brucella sp. NBRC 12950 | reverse complement strand
CGTTCGTCTCGAATATCGTTATACCGATTACGGCCACAAGGATTTCGACTTCGGCGTTCCTGATGCTGGCGTTCGCGACAAGTTCAAGACCAACGAAGTTCGTCTCGGCGTCGCGTACAAGTTCTAAGGGCAGCTTATCTCTAGTCAAATTGAACCGCTCAGAGTGATCTGGGCGGTTTTCTTGTTGGTGCACGACGTCGAATTCAACAATATGTATCGTTGCCGAATCCACTATCTATTCTTATGCAGCGTTCTATATTGCTAATTAAATTAGCAGCAAATTGTTTTTTATTTTCTCGTGCTGACTAGTAATTTTTGGTGGTGAAATGGACGAGAAGTTTTTCTTTCTGCACGCAGACGGTCAATGCGTTGATGAATTGAAAGCGGTTGATTGGAGCAATAATCCACTGGGTGAGCCTGATCAGTGGTCCGTGACGCTCAAGACTGCGATTCAAATGATGCTCGCTTCTCAGTTCCCAAAGGCAATCTGCTGGGGCCCTGACCTTATAACGGTTTTCAATGATGCTTTTCGTCCAATCCTCGGTGAAAAAAAAGATTGTATGGGAAAGCCCTTCAGTCAGATTTGGAATGAGGCCTGGAATGATATAGGCCCTATTGCTGAAAAGGCATTTAATGGGGAAGCGACATTTATCGAAGACTTCCCGTTGATCATTGATCGTTATGGTTATCCTGAGCAGTGCTATTTCACCTTCTGTTACAGCCCGATCAGAAATCAAGACGGAACTGTCGGTGGATTTATAGACACAGTTATTGAAACCACGGGCAAAGTTGAGGCTGAAAAGAATTCAGCCGTGTTCAACGCAGAGCTGGCCCATCGAATTAAAAACAACTTTAGCATTATCAATGCGATAGCGAGTCAGACATTTTCAGATGTCGACACCGAAAGTATAAGAGTATTTTCGGAGCGCTTGCGTGCGCTCAGCAGTGCGCATGACGTGTTGCGTCTGGGCAAGCACTCAAATGGTTCAATCAATCAGATAATTGAGGGCGTCATATCGGCACTAGCTGTTGAAGAGCGTGTGGATGTTAGTGGTCCTGATATACTGATAGGCCCAAAGGGTGGGTCATCTCTATCATTGCTGGTTCATGAACTTGCGACGAATGCCATCAAGTATGGTTCGCTTTCAAATACCGTAGGTCGAGTGGGTATCGAGATCGATATTGCTAATCGCAATGGCGTTGATACACTGATTTTAAAATGGGTTGAAGCATATGGCCCTCCGGTGTCTAAACCCGAGCGAATTGGCTTTGGGTCAAAGCTTATTCGAATGGGATTGAACGGCGGCAGCGTCAAAATTGATTATTTGCCGACTGGATTGAGGGGCGAGTTTTCTGCGCCGCTTCATTCACTGTCAGAAGAAACACGTCATTTACGTGAAATGTATGAAGCGCGTATTGCAACCTGATGTCACAATAAAAATACAACCATAGGTAACGCGTAAGTCTTGTTGCGTAAGTCTCAAAAAACCTAAAAAGACTTGCGCAAAAGCACGCTGCTTTTAGTGCGTAAGAGTTCTTATATAGAAACTTACGCACAAAGCGCGCAGCGCGTAGTTCTATGCGTTTGAGAACTACGCACTTTTTAGAAAATTTCCTGATTTAAAAATACAACCTGATTTGAGGTTGGTTGAAATTATACCGGTCGACGCTTGACCGACGTGTCACTCCCACCATGATGTGAATTGTTCCGCTACCAACGGAAGCCCACCACGCTGATGCACCATGAACACGAGGAGAGACACGGATGCGAAACATCTGGTTTATGAGCGATACCCATTTTGGGCACGCAAACATCATCAAATACAGCCGAACGCAATTCGACAGCGTTGATGAGATGGAAAGCACCATCATCGAGAGCTGGAATGAAAAGGTAAGCAGTCAAGATCTGGTTTATCATCTTGGCGATTTCGCGTGGTCAGCAAAAGACGCAAAGCGCGTGAGGCCGAAGCTTAATGGTTCAATCCGACTGATTGTTGGCAATCACGACGATATCCCTGCATTAGCGTCTGCTGGTCTATTTCAGCGGATTCAGATGTGGCGTCAGTTTTCTGAGATCGGGGTAACTGCGTCCCACGTACCAATGAGGCGAGAACAAATCCGACACGGTAGCATGAATGTTCATGGCCATGTTCACGGAAACACCAATGGACTTGAGAGCTTTCATTTCGATGTATCCGCGGAAAGCCTAAACTATTCGCCTATTCATTTCGACGTGATTGCGGAATGGGCTAATTCAAACAGGATCTCTGCATGAAGACCCGCAAAGCAAAGGGCGCGTCTTCGCTGTCTAAGCAAACAGTCCGCATTAATGGCGTCCGAACAATCATCACGACACGCGACGGCAAGGTGACAACAAAAGCGGCCCTGCCTTTGGAATGGGAACTGCAAGCTGCACAGGTCCGGGCATTACGAAGATTGCCAGAATACGTTCACACAGCGCGAGAAGTGCGACAGGGAACATTCACGCTGGCCGGAGATCAGAACGCAGCCAAGCGCGGCCCCAAGGCAAGATCCGAAGCATTAGCGGCAGGACTTACGCCAGGAGAGGCAGACGTCCGGATCTATCTCTACGGTGGTGTGCTGCGGCAGATTGAAAACAAGGTCGGC
Source organism: Brucella sp. NBRC 12950 (assembly GCF_030268145.1). Lineage (NCBI taxonomy): Bacteria > Pseudomonadati > Pseudomonadota > Alphaproteobacteria > Hyphomicrobiales > Brucellaceae > Brucella > Brucella sp. NBRC 12950. The sequence goes on along the minus strand of NZ_BSQC01000017.1, from coordinate 121,768 downwards.
AAGGCCAAGCTCGAACCAAGTCAGATAACCCGTCATCCCTTGCTTGATGCTCTGGGCTTTCCCGTCGTGGTCGTCAGGGCAGTGACCGAAGACGATGCAGCAGAGCAGGCAGTGAGGCTGGTTAAGGGCTGGCTGAGTGAAAGCGCGACAAACCAAGCCGCGTAATTGACGAACCAAACACGAGGAGAATTTTATGAGCAACGCAGTAACAAACAAAATCATCCCTGAAGGCTTCTATTGGTCAAAGTTGTGCGGAATGGCTTTAAGGAAGAGACAGCTTGGATCAGCAGTCACTGTTGAACGGCACACCATGGCGCCTGGAGCCTTAATGAGGCGGGTACTTGCAGAAATATCTCCAGTCGAAAACGACGCAATCGAAGCCAAAAAACTAACATCAGAAGACGCTTCCCGTTACGGTTCCGCATTGTGGTCTGGCAAACTGAAAGAATATTTCTCCTGGAGAGCGGAACAGGGCTTGTCGTGGTGGCATGAACAAGAGCGCATTTATCCTTCAGCAGCCAATGACAATTCGGCGGCAGCAGTCAGGAAGGCAGCATGAGCAGGCACAAGTCCCTTGCCGGAGCCATGACTGCTTTGATGGCTTACAAAAACCGGCCTGAAAGCGAAATCATACCCGTTTCAACAAACTGGAATGTAGTGCCTGAGAATAGCAACGAACCCGAAGTGATATCGCAGATGCATACTGAGCGACGCATTCAGATACTTCCGACCATTGAGGAAATCATGCGGAATGTCGCTAGTGAGGACATCGAGCGCAATGATCTAGGCCAGATAGTTCGCATAGGACGGCTTAAATTCAGCGATGGTACGCAGGTTGAGGCGGGGCACAAATACGGACCCGGTGGCGAGGTAATCGCCACCAAACATCGGATGCCAGCTGGTGCAATGCTTGGATGCCGCGAACAGGAGAGCAGGACGTTAGGCGGAGATGAAAATCCATCCGAAGTTGCAGCGAGTAACAACTACTTCCTAGCTGCGTTTGAATTAAAGCGCCGAGAGCGTATTCCATCAGGGAAAAAGACCAAGCGCTCGTACCAAACGCATGAACAAGCGAAAGTGGAACTGGCAAATGCATACGCAAACACGCCAGAGCTGCCGCCAGTAGCTAAATACTCGCCCGGTCTTCCCAATGCAGGCAAACGCATTGGAGACAGCTTTCTCGGAATGAAGAAAACGACAACCGGTGAATCGGGTTCAATGGGGTGGCAAGATGTTTCTACTGCCCTGGTAGATCGCGAGATTTGGGCCCAAGCCATCGAGGCGCTATCTGAGAGGGATCGTAATGCCTTGAATAAGGTGGCGCATGGAAAGATGAGGAATTACGAAGGCTTGGGAATATCTTTGGGCTTCAAGCCAGAATATTCGAGACGCAAAGGCGGACGTAAGGCCTTAACGGCGGCCAATGATAATCTTCAAGAAAACATAAAAAGATTTTCTGCTTAGGTCCATATTCCGCATAGTTATGGTTCTTAGATGTGAAGGGGTCGAGATGGAAACATTGCGACCCCAAAACGTTTCCGGCCACGGACCCTGCGCTATGCTGCATCAAGTGCAGCCTCTGAGTGTGGGGTAACTACCCGACGACAGTAAAAAGCATGCCGACCCCACTGGCTTTGCCATGCGTCGCCTGCGCAATAGTCAATCTGAAAAGCAAGCGCAATCCCCTGCAGTCATCGGCTCGCAGACATAGGCAGTGCACGCCTGCATTGCCCTTGCCAATCAATTCAGATCCCCGGCGCCGTTTCTCCTCCGGCAGACGGGATACGGCGGGTTGAGCTTATCGGGCTCCCCGCCGATCAATCGTTATCTGGGTGTAGCTCAGTAGGTAGAGCGCTCGGCTTGGGTCCGAGAGGCCGTAGGTTCAAGCCCTGCCACCTTGACCAGTTACCCACCTGCTGCGTGCAGTAGGTCCATGGCGCGAATGCCATGCGTTTTCAAAGCGGAGTGGAGAAGTGGTCATCTCGCTTGGCTCATAACCAAGAGATCGTCGGTTCGAATCCGACCTGCCGCAACCAATTGCAGATGTTCTGTGGGTAACGCCGCACACTTGGTCGGAACGTTAAAGGTATTGTGCACAGCCGTTATTCGGTCCTGCGCTTTGTCCGTCTGCAACCAAACAAGACCAGCTGCGCCTCTTTCATACGCGCAACCAATCTGGTTACTATCACGAGGAGAATATCATGAACCCTGGTCAGACTATTATCGCAAAAGCATTCAATGAATGGATGCGTCGCTATACCGAAGATCCAAGCGGCTTTGAGCATGAGTGGCAAACGGCAAGCAAGTTCCTTGAGCAGCAGCAGGATGGCATTGAACCCGACTATGGTCAGTCATGCGCGGCATACCTTAAGAAGCTGATTGATGAGCTATCAACCTAAGACACAACGCAAATGGCTTCGCCTCTATAAGACGGCCCGATGGCAGCGAATGCGCGAGAGACAGTTGACTGAGCAACCGCTCTGCATGTTCTGCTTGCAGGTCGGCGACGTCGAACCGGCGATGGTTTGCGACCATGTCATTGCTCATAAGGGCGACGAGTTCCTTTTCTGGGATGCAGGCAACCTTCAGTCACTTTGCAAGACGTGCCATGACCGAACCAAGCAGCGCTTGGAGCGAGGTCAGGACATTGTGACCTTTGGGGCCGACGGGTGGCCGGTTTGACCCCCGGGGGGCATCAAAAAGTCGAAGAAGGTCGAAAACGCCGGAACGGCGAGGGTCCACAGCGCACGCATCCGCAATTCAAAATATGACCCCTCTTGAAGGATTTCCCTAATGGCAAAGCCGAGAAATCCCCTCGGCAAAGCCAAAATCGAGGGGAGAGACAAGAAAGACCCTCAGCGCTTCAAAAACCGCACCGACGCCAAGGCTGATGGCCCGCTTGGTAATCCTCCCGCATGGTTGAAGGATACTCCGGAGCTTAAAGCAAAGGCTGCGTGGAAGCTGTTTGAAAAAGAGCTGCCGTGGCTGAACCAGTCGCACCGCACGCTGGTCGGCATGGCGGCCAATATTCAAGGTCGCATTATGGCCGGGCAAGAAGTTGGCGTGCAGGCGATGAATTTGCTGCGTCAGATGCTTGGCCAAATGGGCGCAACGCCTGCCGACGCATCGAAAGTTGCCACTGCCGACGACGGCGATGAGAAGGATGACTTGCTTGACTGATATGCCTGCGCTGGAGCGTGTGAGCGCTTTTGCGCAAGCTGTCCTTGACGGCACTGAGATTGCTGGCCCGCACGTTCGGAACGCTTGCCAGCGTCATTTTGACGATTTAGCAACAGGTCATGAACGTGGGCTTTATTGGGACGATAATGCCGCCCACCGGGTCATGAGGTTCTTTGAAGAGCGGTTGAAGCTCTCAGAAGGCCAGTTCGACGGCGTTCCATTCAAGTTGCATCCGTCTCAAGCCTTCAAGCTTGGATCTCTGTTTGGATGGATGGATAGCGAAGGCTCTCGCCGCTTTCGTCGTGCTTACATCGAAGAAGGCAAGGGTAACGGCAAATCTCCTTTTGCCGGCGGTGTCGGTCTATATGGAATGATGGCTGATGACGAGCCAGGAGCGCAGATTTATGCGGCTGCTGCAACTAAAGATCAGGCTAACATCCTGTTTCGTGATGCGATCAAAATGCGTGGTCAATCACCAAAACTAAAAGAGCGCACGAAAACCAGTGGCGGGCCGGGAAAAGAGTTCAACCTGGCATATCACGCCAAGGGTTCGTTTTTTCGTCCTCTATCGAAAGAGGCCGGCAAAACTGGCTCTGGTTTAAGACCTCATTTCGCCCTTTGTGATGAGGTGCACGAGCATCCTGACCGGGCGGTAATGGAGATGTTGGAGCGCGGATTCAAATTCCGACGCCAGCCACTTCTCTTGATGATTACAAACTCAGGGAGCGATCGAACAAGCGTTTGCTGGGAAGAACACCAACATGCTGTTAATGTTGCTGCTGGCACTCAGGCCCCGGATGAAGCGTTTACGTACGTCGGGGAAGTTATCGACGACACCACATTTTCGTGGGTTTGCGCGCTCGATAAAGACGACGATCCCTTAAACGACCCGAGCTGCTGGAAAAAAGCAAACCCACTTCTCGGCACCATCCTGACCGAAAAATATCTTGCAGGCGTTGTTGCTCAGGCAAAACAAATGCCGGGCAAGTTGAACGGCATTCTGCGTCTGCACTTTTGCTGCTGGACGGATGCGGATAAGGCCTGGATGCCGCGTGAGACTGTCGAAAGCGTCATGGACGACTTCGAGCCCGAAGAGGAACACGCTAACAAGCCGGTTTTTATGGGTGTTGACCTTTCGGGCAGCAAGGACATGACGGTTCTTGCCTGCGTGGTTCCTACGGGCTCCATGGAAATGGAACGCGAAGACGGAGCTACCGTCAGCCTGCCGACCTTTGACGCGTGGGTTGAGTCTTGGACGCCACAGGAAACTCTGCAAGCCAGAGCGCAGGCCGACAAAGCGCCGTATGAGCTATGGGTGCAGCAAGGCTGGCTCAATGCTACGCCTGGCAAACGTGTCCGATATGACTTTGTTGCAGCACGCCTCCAGCAGTTGGACCAGCAATTCGAAATCAAAGCCATTGCATACGACCGCTACGCTTACGACAAGTTTCGCGAAGAGGTAGACGCGCTCGGCATTGAAGTCGACCACGTTGCCCATCCGCAGGGCGGTAAGGTCAGGGCTAAGCCTGAACCAGCCAAGGTCGAAGCTGCAAAAGCTGCAGGCCTCCCACCGCCGCAAGGCTTGTGGATGCCGGGCTCGGTGCTGGCACTAGAAGATATGATCATCGACGGGCGCATTCGCTTGAGGCTAAACCCGGTGCTGATGACCGCACTGATGGGCGCCACGTTCGATCACGACCCGCAAGAAAACCGATGGTTTGTCAAAACAAAAGCTTCTGTACGCATCGATGCTGCCGTCGCTTTGGCAATGGCAATCGGTGCTGCGATGGACACTCCGATTGAGCCTGAAGAAAACCTAGATGACTTCATCAATAACATGGTCGTCATCGCCTAACTCACGACGGAGCGAATATGGGCTTCATTGATAGATGGGTCGGAAAGCCCATCAAGCTCACCGACGGCGAGTTCTGGCGAGGTTTTTTCGGCCTTGGAACTACGTCAGGTGAAACAGTCAATTACGAAAAGGCTCTTGAGCTTGATGCCGTGTGGGCGTGCGTAAATCTTGTAGCGAATTCGGTAAAGACGCTCCCATGCAACGTGTTCAAGGACGACGGTGTCACCATTGATCGTGAAAATGTTCTCTATGAGCTGCTTCACGATATGCCCAATCTTGATGACACAGCGTCTGATTTTTGGGCAATGGTGGCCATGTGCCTTTGTCTGGACGGCAATTTCTTTGCGGAAAAGAAGATGAACGGCGGCCGACTTACGGCTTTAAATCCGTTTCATCCGCTCGACGTTAAGGTCTGCCGTGACGATCGGAACAGTCGCTATTACGAAGTGACTGAAACCTCTAAGGGTAAGTCAGGCACCATTCGTCGTATCAGCGAAGACAAGATGTTTCACGTTCGTGGCATGGTCATTCCCGGCTGTGATCGTGGTCTTTCGCCAATTGGTGTTGTCAGGAACACTGTCGGCAACGCACTTGCGGGTGAAAAGACGGCTGGCAAAATGTTTGCCAACGGCATGCAGGTTGCGGGCGTTCTTTCATCTGACCAGATCCTAAAATCAGAACAGCGTAAACAGCTCGGTGAAGTTCTTGGCCAGTTTGCCGGGTCTGAAAAGGCCGGCAAGATTGCTGTTCTTGAAGCTGGACTTAAATACCAGCAGCTAACAATCAATCCACAAGACGCACAGATGCTCGAAACACGCCAGTTCAGCGTTGAGCAGATCTGCCGCATCTTTGGTGTGCCCCCTGTCATGATTGGCCATGCGTCAAACGGGACGACGACGTGGGGTAGCGGGATTGAGCAACTGATCCTGCAGTTTACTAAGACATGCCTCACTCCGTTGCTGCGCAGCATTGAATCGGCAGTCTATCGCGATTTGCTGGACGCAAAGACCCGCAAAACGACTGTTGTAAAGTTCAATATGGAAGGCTTGCTGAGAGGCGATAGCCAGGCGCGCGCTGACTTCCTGCAGAAGATGGTCAACACCGGCATTTACACGCCGGACGAGGCCCGCAGCTACGAAAACAAGGCCTCCAAACCGGGCGGAGATCAGCTCATCGTCAACGGAACAATGCAACCTTTGCACGGCATCGGCCACAACGGCGGACCATCGCTTGATGACGCGCCCGAAACGCGCTCTGCTTAAGGATACTTTATGAAATTCGAACACATTTTGACAGCCTTTGAGGCTGAGCCGTGGGCGATTCAGCGCGAAAAACTGGCAGTTCTTGCGGATGTTATCGCAGCTCGTGCTGCTGGCGATAAATTTGTGACGTCTGAATTTGCTGCCGCTGTTTCCGATGCTCGATCGAAAGAGATCGCGGAAACCGACGGTAAGGTCGCTGTGATCCCTGTTTATGGGGTCCTTGCCGACCGCATGGACATGTTTTCTGCGATGAGCGGCGGCACATCTTATGCCGGCATTAAGCGACAGATTCACAAAGCGTTGTCTAATGACGACGTGAAGGCCGTAGTGCTTGACGTTGATAGCCCGGGCGGTTCAGTTCCTGGTACAGACGAACTGGCGACAGAGATCCGCAAGCTGCGCGGCGGCGAAAAGCCAATCATCGCGCAGGTCAACAGTCTTGCCGCAAGTGCCGCTTACTGGGTTGCGTCGTCAGCAGACGAGATCGTTGTTACGCCTTCGGGCCGAGCTGGTTCGATCGGTGTTTACACAGCGCATGATGACATTTCCGCGGCCTTGGATAAGGCCGGTGTCAAACGGACCTATATCTCCGCTGGCAAGCACAAGGTGGATGGCAACGAAACCGAGCCGCTCGGCAAAGAGACGTTGGCTTACATTCAGGAAAGCGTGAACCGCTCGTATGAACGCTTCCTAACAAGTGTTGCCGATGGCCGAGGTATCACAAAAGCCCGTGTGGAAGCTGATTTCGGTCAGGGCCGGGTTTTCTACTCAGAAAAGCTTATCGAGCTGGGCATGGCTGACCGTGTTGCAACGCTTGACGAGACTTTGGCGCGATTTGGCGCCGATACCGAGCCAGCATATGTGCGCCGAGTGAAAGCATCTAACGCCGCCAAGGCCGATGCAGCCACGCTTCTTGCCTCGAAAATGGCAACAGGCGAACAGATTACCAAACGCGAATTCGAGAATGGTTTGAAGGGTCTTCTAAACCTTTCGAATTCTGAGGCAGAGCGGGCCGCTCGGCTCTACCTCAAGGAAGGTCAGGGGGCTCCTGACGTCGAGACGGATGCTGCTGCTTTGGCAGCCCTAAACCGGCTTTTGGCCGAAGCAAACACACCACTCATCAAAATTTAAGGAGCCACACATGGCTGATAATGTACTTGCCGATAAGATCGGCGAGCTTGGTACTTCGCTTGCCTCCATCAAGGAACAGGTCGGCAATCTCGCTGTAGACTTTACGTCGAAGCTTACAGCAAACGGCGAGGTTTCGGCTGAACTCAAGGAAAAGACCGATAAGGCTCTTTCTGAACTCGGCGACATGACCACACGCCTTGGCGATCTCGAAAAGCGTGCCGCCCGTGAAAAGGAAGAAGGCGCGAACGAACAGAAGTCGCTTGGTGACATGGTTATCGACTCTGCCGATTATAAGGCAGGGATGCTGACGGGTGCGTCCCGCGGTTCGATCAAGGTGACGGCAGATCGTGCTGCAATCACTTCCGCCAACACCACTGTGGGCGCTGGTCGTAGTCAGGGCACGTCGCTCGTTCCAGGCGCACGAGTGCCGGGTATCTTTGGTCTTCCGGAGCGTACACTGACGATCCGCGATCTCGTGCTTCCGGGCCAGACTTCTTCGAGCTCTATCGAGTATGTGAAGGAGACCGGCTACACGAACAATGCGGCTCCTGTCGCTGAAACGACTGCAAAGCCATATTCGGACCTGACGTTCGATATGACTTCTGCGCCGGTTCGCACTATTGCTCATTTGTTCAAGGCTTCGCGCCAGATCCTGGATGATGCTCCGGCCCTTCGTTCCTATATCGACGGCCGCGCTCGTTATGGTCTGCGCTTTGCAGAAGAAAATCAGCTACTCAATGGCTCTGGCACCGGTCAGAACATTCACGGTCTGGTTCCGCAGGCAACCGCATTTAGCCCAGCCTTCACTTTGCCAGGTGCAACAGGTATTGACCGCCTTCGCCTCGCAATCCTTCAGGTTGTTCTTGCTGAGTATCCGGCCACAGCTTTTGTCCTCAACCCAATTGATTGGACGAAGATTGAGCTGACCAAAGATGCCGGTGGCAATTACATCATCGGCAATCCGCAGGGCTCACTGACGCCAACTCTCTGGAACCTGCCAGTGGTTTCCACGCAGGCTATGGCTGCAGGTGAATTCCTCACCGGTGCTTTCAGCTTCGCTGCACAGATCTTCGATCGTCTCGATATCGAAGTGTTGCTGTCGAGCGAGAACGTCGACGACTTCGAAAAGAACATGTTCACGATCCGCGCGGAAGAGCGACTGGCGTTCGCCGTCTATCGTCCAGAGTCGTTCGTAACTGGCGACGTCGAAGGCGCTTAATGGGGACGGGGAGCTTCGGCTCCCCTTTTCCAGATTGGAGAGAACATGACTGATTTTCTAGAAGTTAAAGCCCTAAAGACTTTTGCTCTCGGCAAAGAGCTAAAAACACGCAAGAGCCCGTCTTTCGAAGTTGAAGCTGGTGAAGCTCGGCAGTTGGAAGCACAGGGCCTTGTGTCTTTGGCTGACAAGACAGATGCGACTAAGGAAGCGGAAGGTGGCACGCCAGACAACGGCACCAAGCCCAAGCAGAAAGCGAAATCAGATGGCAGTATCGACAAAGACGCGTAAGAGGCGGGTAGCCAGCTACATCGGCGCCGGGGTCGTTATCCCAAATCCTCAGCCCGAACCGGAGCCGGAAGTACCACCTGAAGGTGGTGGCGATGGCTCTGATTGATCTTGCTGTATTCAAGCGTCACCTTCGTGTTTTTCACGACGATGAAGACGACGAGCTAACGCTTTATCTGGTGGCCGCAGAAACTGTGGTCACTGAATACCTCGATCGCCAGGTAGTAGCGGCGGGTCAAACGCCGTCACTTCCTGAGGGCATCGTCATTAATGCCGCTATTTCGGCGGCCATACTGCTTGTCGGTGCAGACCTTTACGAAAATCGCGAGCCTGACACGGCATCCAGCGGAGACGCAGTTTTGCCGAGACATGTTCGAGCGCTGCTCTCGGCGTTTCGGGTTTGGCGGGTTGAGGAAGAGGTGCCGTAATGCCCCACGTCCGCTTCTCCGATGATTTCGACTGGAAGCCGCTTCCGCAAGTCACGATTGCTTATAAGGCTGGCTGGTCCGGCCTTGTGACTACACCATGCGCGGCAGCTGCGGTTCAAGCCAAGAAGGCTTTGAAGCTGAAAACTCCGAAAAAAGGTGAGAAGGATGGCGACACGTAAAGGCGCAGGTGCGCTCAACAACATAGTCGTCTTTCAGCAGCGTGAAGCCGTGCGGGACGAAGGCGGTGGCACAAGCCAAGAGTGGGTAGACAAGTTCGAAACTTCTGCTCGTTTGCAGCCCCGCCTTGGTTCTGAAAGCGACATTGCGGCCCGTACGCAAGGCATCCAGCCTTACACGATTGTCGTGCGAAGCGAACCGCGAACACGTCGCGTTACGCCTTCTTGGCGAGCGAGGAACAAGCGAACCGGTGTTCATTACGAGATCCAGTCATGTGCCAACCCTGACGAGGTTAATCAGTACATCGAAATGCGCGCTGTCGTGCAAGGCGGTGGCTGATGGCTATCGGTGCTAGAATTTTAGGGTTGGCTAAACTCGAACAGAAGTTCAAACGCTTGCCGAAAGTCGCTCGCGACATGGTTCGCGGTGCTATGGAGCAGGGTGCCGAAGATATCGTCGACATGATGAAACGTCGTGTTGCTGAAGACGACGGAGCACTACGGGAAAGCATCGGTTGGACGTGGGGTAAAGCTCCAAAAGGCAGCATGGTGATCGCGACAGTCGAAGCTAGCCTTGCAGCTGATTGGACTATCACAATCTATGCAGGCAACAAAGAAGCCTACTACGCGCGTTGGGTTGAGTTCGGCACGGTAGGCTTTGCCAATAAAGGCATGTTTCCCGGCACAAGGAACCCCGGTCAGGGCAAGCAACCATTCTTCTACGTGACGTGGCGAGCCAAAGACAAAGAAACAAAACGCCGTATTCGTCGAGCCATCACCAAAGCAGCGAAAACAGTAGCCGCAGGAGGCTGATGGATGGACCCCGTATGGGAACTTCAAACCGCGATCTATGCGCGGTTATCGCAGAATGCTGCGCTGACAACGCTAATCGGCGCGGACAAGGTCTATGACAATCCTCCCGCCGATCCTAATGGCAATATACCGGCCGCGACCTATCCATATGTTTCATTCGGCAGCGCTTCATCTTCTGATGACAGTGCCGATTGCGTTGATGCGGTTGACGTTACTTTCCAAATTAATTGCTGGTCGTCTCTGCCAAGTCAGAAACAGGTTAGGCAAATCGCTGACGCGGTCAACAAAGCGCTTAAACGATGGGAGCCGCCGCTCACGGTAAACGCTCTCGTCACCTTCGATCCTTGGCGCACCGACTATATCCGCGCTCCCGGCATCAATCAGGCTTCGATTCAATACACCGCCGTCATCGAGACGCCGTAGCCCGCACAGCCGGATTTCACCACTCATTCTCTTTTAAGGTCGCCATCAGCGGCCTTTTTTGTTGGAGGCCGCATTGGCTCAAGCAACGACTATCAAGGGCGGCAAATTCCGCGTCCTTATCGGCAACGATGCCAACCCAATTGTCTACGAAAACCCATGCGGCTTCACGCAGCGGTCTATTACAATCAACAAGGGCCTTGAAGAGGTCAATGTTCCTGACTGTACCGATCCTGATAAGGTCGATTGGGTTGGGCGCGATGCAACCAGCCTTTCGATGAGTATCAGTGGTGAAGGCGTACTTGCCGCTGAAAGCGTCGATGTTTGGCTAGATGCGGTCGACAGTCTCGAATCCATTCCAGTTAAGGTAGAGTGGGAATTTCCTGCAAAAACCATTACGTGGACAGGCTTCATGCATGTTGAAAGCATTGAGGCGGGCGCAACCAATGGCCAGCGCGCGACCCTGAATGTCAGCTTGCAGTCTGACGGTGTTATGGTTCGTACGTCTACCCCGGCTACACCATAATGAGCCGTGACGCATCGATCGAGCTAACCTGGGCGGATGATGATTACACATTCCGCCTTGGATGGAGCGAACTCGAAGCACTTCAGGAGGCCTGCGATGCGGGCCCCTGGGTTATTCTTGAGCGGCTTCACAACAAGCAATGCCGGTCTGGTGAGATTGCTGATGTTATCAGGCAGGGGCTCATCGGTGGCGGTTTGAAGCCGCCTGAAGCCACAAAGCTGGTTCAGAGATACGTCAAAGAGCGTGTGTCTGATTTGGCTGAGAATCTCTTATTTGCGATAGCTATTTTGCAAACCGCCCTTCAGGGAGCGCCTGACGAGCCATTGGGGGAGCCGGGGGCGGCAAGTCAGGAGGGGAACAACTCGACAGTCTCCCCAATGGAAAGATCAGATTTGCCGCAATCTACGGAAACGGTGCAGTTCTAGGATTTACGCCGCAAGACGTTGGGAAAATGTCGATGTGGCAATACATGGCTGCGCTTGATGGTTACATCAAAGCGAATACGCCAGACGAGCCGGGTAAACTGTCAGATTCCGAAAAGGACGATCTGTGGGATTGGATTAAGGCTGGGTGATGCCAGTTTATTGCGGCATCTTCCCACTCTCGTAGAAATCGAGACATTTCCTTAGACGATTTACGTGTTCGGCCTGTGGGATCGCTTTGGTGTAAGCCTCGTCGAACGTCGGACTGTTGCTCGTAATTTTCCCGCAATCGGTGGCGAACGCCTGCCTCTTCAGCATTTCTGCTGTCCGGTACTCATTCCAGAAATAGTACCCGACGAACGCGATAACCGCGATGCAGGCCGCGCCGACCAATACTTTCATCCACATCCCCAAGCTCGCGTGACTGCGAGCTTTTTTCTTATCAGGACATCGTTGAGTATGGCAAGAACCGACCTCGAAAGTCTGGTTGTTCAGCTTTCTGCTGACTTCAAGTCATTTGAAAAAAGCTTGGCCCGCGCCAATGATGTTTCTAATCGCCAATTTAATGCGATTGAACGACGCGCCCGCCAGATGAACAAGAATCTGGATAGTATTTTCACGCGCTCGTTTAGCGGCCTTACGGCGCCACTTGCCGGCATTGGCGCAGCGCTGGGTGTTGATCAGCTTCGCAAGATGACTGATACGTGGACGGATATGACGTCTCGCGTCAACCTTGCCGCAGGTTCGATCGATAAAGGCACGGAGGTGATGGGGCGGCTCGGTGAGATGGCTCGCCGTACCTATTCCGATCTTTCACAGACTGCTGAAAGCTATCTTTCTAATGCCACGGCTCTTCGTGAGCTCGGTTACAATACTGATGAATCGCTGAACTATACCGAGGCATTGAACAACGCTCTCGTTGTGTCAGGAGCCAAGGGAGATCGCGCTGCACGAGTTATTGATGCGCTCGCGAAAGCTATGGCTACCGGCAAATTGCAGGGCGACAACCTCAATACAGTCATTGAATCAGGCGGTCGTGTCGCGGAAGCGCTGGCAGCTGGTCTTGATACGACAGTGGGCGGTCTGCGCAAGCTTGGTTCACAGGGCAAGATCACGGGCAACGACATTGTTCGCGGCCTATCGAGCCAGATGGAAACGCTGCGCCAGGAAGCTGCGGACATGCCCGCCACGATCGGCGACGGCTTTACACTTCTAAACAATGCCTTGCTCCAGTACGTTGGCAATGCTGACAGTGCTGCTGGCGTGTCTGCTAAGATTTCCGAAGCGCTCGTGATGATTGCCGACAACTTTGACAAGGTTGCTGACGGCGCTTTGCAGGTTGCCGCCGTGATTGCGGGTGCCTTGGTTGGTAGGTCGCTCCTTGGCATGATCCGGACGCTCGGAACCGCTGGCGTGGCTCTTGGCCAGTTTAGGCAAGCTCTGGCTGCAGCAAGCACAATGGGCGGTCTGGCTACAGCCTTCGGTGGTCTTGGTGCCGCTGCCGGCCCTGTAGGCATGGTCATCGGTGGCGCGGTTGTTTCGTCGCTTATTCTCTACAATTCAACTGTCGGTGAATCGAGCCAAGGAGCAACACTCTTTGCCGAGCGACTAAAGAAGGTTGAGGAGGCTGCCAAATCATCGGGGAATGCCGTTGAACAGGCTGGCCGACAGAACGACGCATATACCCAGAACTCGCTGAGCAAAGAAGTTGAGGCTTCGGTTGTTGCGCTTGATGACGCTCGTGAAGCCGCGGTCAACATGTTGGCCTCTTTTGCTCAAGTGTCGTCAATGAGCCTTATTACTGAGCAGCAATACTCTGAGCTGGCTCGCCTTCGTGATGGGGTAAATGAAGGAACGGTATCTGCCGAAGATGCCAAGCAATCGTTGTTTGCTATGGCGAACGCTGACTACAACTTTCAGGAAGTTGCGGACGCAATTGGCCCGATCCTCGATCGGCTTGCAATGGTGTCAACTGCCGCTCGCGGCGCTGCAGCCGACCTGGCCGCGGTAACTGGCGCGCGTACGGTCATCGAAGATCGTTCAACCCGTTCAGCGAAAGATCCATATATCATGCAGCGTGAAGCTGCGAATGAGTATGAACGCGATCAAATGCGTCTTGCTGCCCTTAGCAAGAAAGAACACGCGCTCGAAATGGAGCGCAAGAAAGTTCGCGACGCAGCAACTAAGGACGGCATAGCTCTTGAAGAAGATGCGATTAACCGCATCGCGAAAGCTAATCTTGCTGCACAGGAAAGCCGCACGGCCGAAGGTAAAAAGCCGAAGAAAGAGAAAAAGACACCGGCTGAAAAATTCGACACGACAGTTCAGGACGCTAACGACCGCACAGCTGCACTTGTCGCTGAAACAGAGGCGCTTCGTCAGCTTAACCCTCTGATTGACGATTACGGGTTCGCAGCTGAAAAGGCGCGAACCGAACAGGAATTGCTCAATGCAGCTCAAAAGGCTGGCGTTGCTATCACTCCTGAACTTCGCGCCCAGATTGCTCAGACTACCGACCAGTGGGCTTTAGCTACCGCAGAAGCCAATAAGTTCAATGAGGCAAATGGCAGAATACAGCAAACTGCGCAGGAATGGCGTGATACTGAGAGGGATGCGATTGGCGGCGTTGTCAGTGACTTGATAGCGGGAAAATCGGCAGCTGAGACATTTGCAGATGCTTTGGGGAAAGTTCTCGATAAGCTTCTCGAGATTGTGTCTCAATCCCTCTTTGACGGCATTTTTGGTCAATCAGGTAGCATCTTTGGTGGGTTGGTTTCTGGGATTGTCGGCAAGAAAGACGGCGGCGTTGTTCATGCTGCGACAGGCGGTTTGATCCGCGGACCTGGTGGACCACGTACCGACAGCATTCCAGCACGCCTCTCTGATGGCGAGTTCGTTGTTAACGCGAAGGCTACCAAACAGAACCGAGCACTGCTTGAACGCATCAATAAAGGGCAGTCCCTGGCACTTGCGGGCGGTGGCTTCGCTTCGTTGAAAGCCCCCTCAATGCCGATACTCAGTGCTCCACAAAGATCGGGAGCCGCTGGCCCGATGCGTGTGGATGTTGTGACCCGGTTCGAGAACGACGGCAACTTCCATTCGTATGTTGAGAACGTGTCTCAAAGCACAAGTTCGCGCACAGTCAAAGCATACGACAAATCAGGTCCGATGCGTTTTGCAAGGGACAGCAAACAGGCATCGAGGCGAGGATTAGTTAGATGATCGATCTTCTCTCAACCGTCCGCTTTGTGCCGTCTTACCCTATGCTTAATAATCCGACCAGTCAGACGAAGTTTGGCGGTCGGGTGCTGTCGACGGTTGAATTCGTTGATCCGTATCGCACCGTAGATATGGAAACACTGCCGATGAAGGCTAGTGTGGCTGTCCAGCTTCAGGCCTTCATTGCATCGGCTCGCGGCGGCATGGAAACGATTGTTTACCGCCCGAAGCACATCTGTATCCCGCGGGCCTATTGGGGTGATCCGAACAACACACATATCACTGGCACCGCATCTCGTGGGACAGTGACCGGTGGCTATACAGTACAGCTTACCGGCGTTGTCCCAGGCTTGCAGCTGATGGACGGCGATATGTTCTCACTCAAGAGTGGCGACTATCGCCAGTTCTTGCAGGTCGCCTATGGCGGGGGAGCAACAGCAGTAAGTACGACAATTACAATTAAGGTGGATCAGCCGATTGCTTCGTACATTGCAACCGGTGCAACGGCTCGCTTCAAGCAGCCCGAGATGAATACCCGACTTGTGAAAGACAGCTTCCAACTTTCAAAAGGTCCACGACCGACCGCGTCTTTCCAGCTGATCGAGGTGCCGAAATAATGACTTTCCCAACCCGTCTACAGCAATTGCTGGAAGAGGGGCGCATTGTTGTGCGCTCTCTTGGCGAATTCCAGTTCGGCACCGGCTTTTGGTATATGTGGAATGGCTCGTCCGAATTCACTTGGAACGGCAACACCTACATTCCAAACCAGCTTATTGGGATTGAAGAACCGCCTTTCCAGATGGGTGCGGAAGCTCTGCCGATCACGATCACCATGCCGACAGCGGCGGATTACGGCGTGACGCCTAACAAGCTAGCACAGATTGAAAGCGTCGATTACAAAGGTCGCACGGTCATCTTGTCGGATGCTTATTTCGATCCAGACACGCGCGAACTGCTGCACGTCGAGCCGATGTATCGTGGCTTTATCGACACCATCGATCACGAAACAGATGGCGGCGAAATGGTTCTCAAAGCCAACGTGGAAACGTCTGCGCTGGAAAATCACCGCGACGGCTATCGCACCGCGTCTCACGAAGATCAGCAGCTTATTTCACCGGGCGACAAGTTCTTTGAATACGCCTCAGTGGTGAAGCGAGAGAATTTCCACATCACAGCACCGTAAGGATCGCCATGCGACATCCGGAATGGGAAAAACGCCTCGTGGCTGTCACGGAGGCGCACATAAACACGCCTCTGGTCTGGGGAAAGTCAGATTGTCTTCTCACCACATCCGACGCGATTGAAGCGGTTACAGGCATCGATCCTGCAGCTGAAGTGCGTAGTAAATACAAAAGCCGTGCAGGGGCTTATCGACTGATCAAGCAGCGAGGGTTTGCCAGCTTAAGCGCCGTCCTGGCCGACCGCTTTGAAGAAACGCCTGTTGCGATGGCGCAGCGGGGTGACGTCGGCATTTTTGAGAAAACTGTCGGCTACTTCTGTGAATACGGCTTCGCGGTGAAAGGCGAGGACGGTTTGCGCTTCCTGCCACGCACAATGGCCGAGAGGGCCTTCAAGGTTTCCTGATGTTTTACATTCTGGCGATTATCTTCGCGCTGCTGGCAACACCTGCGGCGGCGGACCCTGTTTCTATTGTGACAGGGCTAGTAGGCCTTGGCTCGTGGCTATTCGGCGGTACCGTCCTTGCAAACATTGTGCTTGGCGGTCTTCTGGTCGCCGCAAAATACGCGCTCACATCAATCTTTCAGCAGACGCCTAAGTCCTCGGCCTCTGCCACAGAAACTAAGTACGGCGAAAATCTCGTGCGTGAGGTCGGCCTCGGCGTCTTTGGCACGATGGGGCATCACGTTTATCGCAACGCATTCGGTAAAGGTAACCGAATGGTGCAGGACGTGTTCAAGCTTTCGGACTTTCGATGCGTCGAGCTCTTGCGCGTGCAGATGGATGGCGAATGGAAGAATTTAACCCCTGACGACATTGCATATGGCAGGAAAGTACTGGGTGTCCACGAAGGCGGCGAAGTGTGGGTTCGCTTCTATCAGGGGAAGATGGATCAGGCCGCTGATTATAATCTAATTGCCGATGCCAATCCGCCTGGTCGCTGGACTTCAGATCATCGTGGGGCAGGTATCTGTTACGTCGTGGTCACGTCACGCATGGAGGCCGATAATCTGACTTCGCCGCCGAGCCTTATGTTCGAGGTTCGTGGCGCTCCATTGTATGACCCGCGCTTTGACACGAGTGTCGGCGGGTCCGGAACTCAGCGCAGAAACAATCAGGATACTTGGGCTTTCTCCGATAATCCCGCTGTCATGATGTATAATCTTGAACTAGGCATCTACAACGGCACTGAAAAAATCGTTGGCCGAGGCGTTGCCCAGAGCCGTTTGCCTTTGTCTGAATGGTTCACCGCGATGAATATCTGCGATGAAATCATGCCAGACGGTAGCAAGCGTTATGCAGCGGCATTGATTGCTTCATCTGGTGACGGGGTTACGCACGAAACCAACATGACGCCATTGCGCGAAGCTTGTGCGGGTTCTTGGATTGAAGGCGTTACGGGTGAATATCCAATCGTAGGCGCTAATCAGGCAGTGGTTGCGACAATCACTGATAATGACATCGCATGGGAGAAATCATTCCAGCTGTCATTGACGCGTACCCGGACTGAGCTCGTCAACACTGTTGCGGCTTCGTATGTCAGCCCAGACTTGTTCTATGAAACGACTTCACTTACCACGCGTGTTGATGCTGCTGCATTGGCTCAGGATCGCGAGCGACTGGCTTCCAAGGTTGACTACACCGCCGTTACTGATCCGCGTGTAGGCGACCGTCTGGCAGATATCGCTATCCGTGCCTCACGTTATCAGGCGAACGGCAACTTCACCGTCCATCCGAAGTTTCTTGAATTGAAGGTGGGGCAGTGGGTTCAGTGGGTATCAGCCCGCTATAACCGCACAATTAAGTTTCAGGTTCATTCCAAATCCCTTGGCGCAATGGGCAGCGACAGCGTTCGCGATGTTTCCATCTCGTGGCAGGAGGTTGGAGACGGCATCTTTGATCCAACAGCATACGCGACAAATCCGCCTGTTCCAACGCCGAATGGCCAGCCTGACTATCAGGCGCAATTATCCAACTTCAACGCCATCCCTAACAAGGTCATTGGCGATGATGGCCAAGAATACCCCGGCATTCGGTTGTTCTGGGACGCGATAGACGACATCACTGTTGAAGGCGTCGATATTCAGTATTGGCCAGAGAATGACCCCGAACAGGTATTCACGGCTTACGTGCCGCGTGACGTAACTGTCTTTCAGATCGTGAATGGCCTGACCAGCAAGTCAGAATGGAATGTTCGCTATCGTCTCAAGGTGGCTTCAGGAACACGTCCTGTGGCTTGGTCTGATCCCGTGTTGGTTCTGACGCAAGAAACCACAAGCGACGACAGCCCAGTCGATTATGGCCGTCTGGATGATGATCTTTCGGGGCTGATCAACTGGATAACCGACGACATGCGTGAGCTGAAAAGGCAAGCGCAGGAACTGGCAACCAGCACGGCGGACAATCATAACAGCAACTATGCTGATATGCAGCAGATCCGGCGTCAGCTTACAAGCACGTTTGGAACGGCGAGGGCATCGTGGCAGGAAGATATCCTTGTTGCGACCGGACCAAATAGCGCCATCGGACAGCAGCTAACGCAGATCAATGTAAGCCTTGGCACAAAGGCCGATGCAAGCACGGTTGTCCTCCTTCAAAGCCGCGTTGATGGCGTTGAAGGCGATATGACTGCCATTTCGAATGCTCTGACTGAGGTTAATGCATCGGTCGATGGAACTGTCTCTAACGCCGCTTGGCGGATGACGGCAACGTCAGGCAGCGGTGGGGCATCAACGAAAATATCTGCATTCGCCCGCGTTGGCACTGCTGACAGTTGGAAAGAGGCGGGATGGTTCGTCAATGTGACCACCACAGGCAGCCAGTTTGTGGTGATTTCCAATCAGTTTGCTATCGCAAATCCCGGCGCAAGCGGTGGGTATACGTATCCGTTTGTTGTTCAGAATGATGAGGTCTACGCCATGAACGTGCGGCTTGGTACGCTGAAATTCGACCGGCTTTTGTCGAACAACAGCAAGCTGGATATTCGCGGCGACGGTACCAACGCTTACATCAGGATTTTCGTCTAATGGTCAACTGGTATGCTGGCTGGAAGCCTGGTGTCGGACCCGTAATGAAAATCATGAAGTTCGACGGTGACGATCCGCTGGGTGTGGCGAACAGTGCATTCAGCCGGTTCTATTTCAATTCTGAGGCAAGCAACCTTTCTTACGTGTTTGGTCATTTCCAATTGCCTCAGACACTGAACAAATCGAACTATCCGGGTAGCTATGATCCGGGTAGTTTCTACGGCTTGCAGACAGGGGCTATGACCGATCAGTGGGTTATGAAAAGCTCATATACCACCGCAGGCGCGAACACGGCTCGGTATGACATTTATGGTCTTATCGGAAGAATGCCTGATATCCAGAGCACAATCCCGTTTGCAGAGATGAAGTTCATCTCTGGTGATGGAACGGCTCGCATTCTCTATAATTTCAAGCCAAGCACGTCATCGGCTTACTATTTCTCAGTAACCAACTACGGCGTGACCTGCTACTCGTATGAAACTCAACCGACTGGCCTTGGCTATCGACGCATACCAAGCCAGTTCGGATATCAGGGCTGGTGCATTAGACCATCAAACCAGTCAGCTGGATTTGAAGCTTACCTTTCGGGTGATTGGGATTTTGTCACAACGATGATTTGGGATTTGCCGTGCAACAACGTGGCGATCCCGACACCGAATGGCACGCCTATATCTGGTCAACTTGCCTTTGCCTTGGAGCCGACGCGCGCAAAGATGGCGAGGCCGGGCTTTAGCGTCGATACGGCAACCGGTCGCCAGTTGATCATGGACAGCAACCGCACGCCGGTAAAATGCGTGATGATGGGAGAAACACCGGCTATTCAGCCAGGTGGATCATACTTTGTTGCTAAACCGGCATCCATCGACTTTGATCTTTCGCCATCGATGGTTTGTGACACGATCTGCAGCTTGAATGGCTGGGGCTTCGTTATTCCACCAGTGAACTTGAACACCGGCTTCACTGAAGAGCGCACAGACGCGTTTTACAAAGTGGAGCCGGGTGGTATTCGGTTCTCTGTCACTGGAACACACTCCGTTGCTATTCGCTTCATGCTCTACGCAACAGGTTTGCAGGGTTATACGAGCGGTGGCAATCAGGTCGTGAGAAAGCTCGGCAATGAGCATTTCCAGATCAAAAGGCCGGGTTCAAGCGACACCGTGCCCGGTTACAACGACATCCTGATCGACACACGTTTCAGCGCTGTCACCGTACTTGCTGAGGGTTATATCCCGGCCGCGAACTTCAGTTCGGCCAATCAGGTAAACTGGCGCTACGGCAATATTGGCGCCCGTATCAACTTCGACAGTCAGGGAATGTTCGTGTTCCCAAAGGTCATTGTCGAGTTTGGTGACATGTTCAGGCAGGGCAACCACGCGATGTATGTTTCGCCGGGGAGTGGCACTGTTGAGGTGCTTCGCCAGTCGATGGCGACGGTTGTTAATTCTGACCATTGCGTCGTTCACATATCGCCGGGAAACAGCGCGGGACCGGGTGTAACCGGGTTCCCTGATCCTGTTGGCGTTCGCTACTACATCCTTGGAGCTGCAACGCTCTAAACATCCGAAAATCGGAGAATACAATGGCTGTTTTGTCAGATTACACCTCTGGCACGATTACGCTCGCCAATGGCTCAACGGCTGTCACCGGCACAGGTACGCTGTTTGATGTGGCGAAGTTCCGTGAAGGCGACACCCTTCAAATCCAGAACCTGACGGCTGTTATTGCCAGCGTGAATAGCAACACGTCGCTGACACTGACCTCGCCATGGACTGGCACGTCGTTAACAAACGCACCTTATCGTGCGCGGTATTTGCCAGACGGTGCCCGTGTGACAGCGCAAGCGACAACTCTTATCGAGCTGCTTGGCAATGGCGTTCTTTCCAGTCTTGCTGAGATTGGTGTTGAGGAAGGCAAGGCGCCAGTTGGTAACGCAACTGGTGGGTATGAGCTGAAGCCCTTTCCGACTGACCCGAACGGCAGTCTTGGCAAGCTTGCGGCGCTCACATTGGCTGCACGTCAGATTTTGCAGACTGACGGTACAGGTGCACTCACCGCACTGACACTTGCCGCCCAACAGATACTTCAGACGGACGCAAACGGCGCGCTCAAAGCTATCGCGCTTTTGGCAAATAAGGCACTCGTCACTGACGCGAACAAGGACGTTCAGCAGATCGATCTTGGAGCACTAGGACGAACCTTATTAGCGCTGTCTGCCGGGACGAATGCTCAATACATTCAAGGCGACGGCACAGTTCAGGCTAAAACTGGCTTACCTATTAGCACAGCTACGCAGACTGCACTTAACGCAAAAGCCAACAACAGCGGCGCAGCATTTACTACTGGCATCTCAATAAATTCTGGCAATCCCGGAACAGGCCAGACTTTGATCAACTTCGGCTGGTCGGGACGTCAGCCAAGCTACAAGATGTTTTTAGGTTCTGGTGAACAGTTCATTATGGACTTGTACGACGGCATAACCGGGAATTATGTCCGTGGTGCATTTCAGGTTGATAGGTCTGGCAACACAGCATTCTATGGTTCCATCTCCAAGGCGGGAGGAACGTTCCTAATCGATCATCCACTTGATCCATTCAATAAGAACCTTCGGCATGGCTTCGTAGAAAGCACGGAATACGTCAACATCTATCGCGGAATGGTTGACCTGGTAGATGGCCGAATGACTGTCGATATTGATGCGGCATTCGGGATGACGGATGGAACCTTCGCAGCACTCAATGCTGATGTGATGGTTTCCTCACTGCAAAACCAATACGGACCTGATCGTGTTTGGGTTGAAGCGCCAGCCGACAGCGGCAAATTCACAATCATCTGTGAAGACCCTGAAAGCACAGCAACTATCGCTTGGATGGTCACCGGGCGTCGTAACGATGCGTTCGTCCGTTCTGATCTCGATCCGAACACCGACAGCGAGGGCCGGTTTATTCCCGAATTTGAGAAGCCAGAATTTGAGGAGAACGAGGATGGCTGAATGCCCACGAGGCGTTGTTGAGCTCAAATCTGCGCACGGAACATTCTATAAAGGGGCAGGAGAATTTATCATCCCTGACGCCAAGCGATATTGCCAATTATGTCATCGAGTTGCTGCTCTCCTATTGAGCGTATTTTGTCGCCGCGATTTGGATCGTTTGACCCAATAGCTTCATTGGCAAGAAGGCGATGCGCAAGTTCGTTCAATGCTTTCAACTCCATATCTGGTTGTAAACTATTCGCGACCTGCCTGAAGGCTATGGCTCCTACTGCAATCTTAATCGCTAAGGTTGCGCCGAGGAGGTAATCGTCACGTTCGTTGCTCAATTATGTTCCCGCTAATAAATCCATATCTGAAAGTTTTAGACATGCAGAACACTAAAGAAATTGTTGACGCCACAAGGATAGGTAAAAAGGGCCTGCCAATGCACTATCAGGCATTCGGCATCCAACCGCCAATGAAAACAGTTCCGGTTGAAGCTGGCGAGCCGGTAGTGGATCATCCCGGCCTTAACCCTGTTGACGTTTACCGCCTCGAAATTCAGGCGATGATTGATGCCAAAGCCAGTGAACGCCAGTACGACAGCGGCGCAACACTCGCCAGCTACGTCAATTCGACAATTGAACAATGGGCCGCTGAAGCACAAGTGTTCGTCGCGTGGCGTGATGCTGTCTGGCTCTATGCATTAGCCGAGATGGACAAGGTGCAGAAAGGCGAACGCGATCAGCCAAGCGTTCCAGAATTCATCGCTGAATTGCCCGTGTTTGAATGGCCGCAAGTACAGGACGCACAATAAAAACCCCGGACGACGGTAGGTCAAATCCGGGGTTACACCTCTGGCAACTTTGACGGGCGGCCTTTGGTGCAAATTCATAATTTCAGAAGATCACATAAAAGAAAAGCCCCGACCGGTTGTGTGCGGTCGGGGCTTTGCGAGCCATCCAGTTGCGTCGTTAAGGATGGTCCGCGCCAGTCGATTTTAAACCCAGCATTGAACGAAGAAAACCCCGGCAGGCGGGCAAGCCATGGACCGGGGTTCCTCACTTAGCATTCGAGCGGGGGCTGTCGTGCAGTGAATAACTAGTAGCTAGATCACAATGTTCCGGCGTCAAGGGTTAGAACAAAAAAGCCCCAGCCCGTGGGTAATCGTTCCGAGCTGGGGCTTATCACTGGTGTAACACGAGCAAGTGCTTCGATACAGTGAATGGTTAAGAACTAGGGCGCGTAGCGGGTGAGGCAAGATCAGATAAAAACCCCGGCCAGCGGGGGCTGAACCGGTGTTGCGCACCGGGGTTGAGGATTTGGAACGGCGTGCATGCAGATATTCTCACAGCCTTAGGAAAAGGCAATGGCCCGACGCACAACGCGGCAGGACTACATTGTCCATCCGTATATCGCGAGAGCAACGCCCGCGACACCGCCAATCAGCGACCAACCCAGCATGCTAATGCCCATAAAGCTGTGATGTGATTCATCGGAAATCTTTCTGAAAACAGTTGCAACTAATAGGTTCACGGCGGCGCCAGCGATTAAACCTATGCCGTTAGCGACATAAGCCGCAGGATGAAGCGCCATGCTCTGCATAAGAAGAGGGCGCAACAGAAAAGTCGCACCCAGCATACCTGCAATCAGCACAAAAACCGAAATCATCCCGAATCCGGACCATCTAATAAACATTATCTAAACAACCTCTGTCTTGGGGAAGGTCATGCGGTAATGATTGCTGCTCGTTCATCGGGCAACCCTACTATCGTAAAATCCCCAAAAAAGACCGCCCTTGAGGCGGTTTTTTTCATGCCGAAAGGAAACACAATGAAACGATGCATCAACGCGACGGGGCTTTAAAAACGAATTCCGATGCCAGTACTTACCTTATACTGCGTCACCCCATTTGCCGGGCTGAAATCCAACTTTTCGTCAAGGAATGTATGCCGCATCTCACCCTCTAAGCGAGTGAAGTAGCGGTCGAAGTGATACTCAGATCCCAGTGCAAGTGTTGCCGTCGGGCGAGTGACTGTTCGCGAGGATGATGTGATGGAACCATTGTAGGGATTATTGCAGGCAGCCGTCCAATATTCCGTTGTATTTGGCGAAGTATACCGAGTTTCAGTTGTGGTGCTGCCACATAGAACAGACTTGGAATCATCATAACCAAACGTTTCCTTGATGCGAGACAATCCGGCACCAACTCGTCCATAGACGATCCAGCTATCAAATTGCTGACCAAACCTTAGGCTAAGTGTTGGAGCAATTTGTTCACTGTATCGATAGAATGAACTCCCGGCTGATTTCTGCGTACCACCGGCATACTCAAATGTATCAGCGGACCCAACGGGCTTACCGTGTGGTGAACTAGACCAACCCCACCCGCCTTGTCGTGGGAATTCGTATGAATATTCTTGATGGTCGAATGATCTTTTCTTTTCAGTGAGGTCTCCGGTGATATCCACTTGGAGGCCAAAAAGCGTATTCCCTGAGAACGCATTATACCCGCCAGTTATGCCGATAGTTGGAGAGTTTGCTCGAAACAAATCGAAGTCTGAATAGCCGTTCGGTATGCCATTCACGTAACCGTAATCTGCTCTATCAATTTTACTGCTGCTACCAAAACCAAAGGTCGCACCAAGGTAGAAGCCTGACAAGTCTTTTTGTTTGGGCAAACCAGAACTTGCCTCGCCTCCGAGGTTGACGTGCTCAACTGGCGCGTCGACAATTCTGTCATAGCAGTCAAGCCGTTCAGCCTTATTGCTGATACTGCGGCATTCCCCCAGCGATTTCGATTCAGCCACACCCAAGCCAGCGCCGATCAAGAGCGCCATAATCCCCAAACGTTTCATACCCGCCCTCACAAGTTGTGGCGGCAATCTAGGACAATCAAATGAACAAAACAACGTTCTTCGCGTATGCGAGGCGCGCGCCTTTTGGCGGCCGTTTGAGCCAGGCTCAGGTTGATGGCACCTCTGCTATCGTGGCCGAGGCCGAGCGCCGTAATCTACCCGACGAGCAGATCGCGTACATCCTTGCAACGGTCTTTCATGAGACAGGCGGCAAGATGCAGCCGGTTGTTGAGAATCTGAATTATACGAGTGCGGCGCAAATTCGGAAGACGTGGCCGAAGCGGTTCCCAACTGTAGCCAGCGCACAACCATATATTCGCCAGCCTCAAAAGCTTGCTAATAAGGTCTACGGCGGTCGCATGGGCAACGACAGTGTCAACGACGGCTGGACCTATCGCGGACGAGGCCTTCCTCAGATCACTGGCGAGGACAATTACAAGAAGTTCGGTATTGCCGATGCACCTGAGAAGGCACTAGAGCTTACCACTGCAATCCGCATCCTCTTTGAAGGCATGGTGCTGGGCAAGTTCACCGGCCGCAAGCTCGCAGATTATTTCGGCAAGGGCAAAGCAGATCCTGAAGGCGCGCGAGCCATCGTCAACGGCACTGACAAGGCCACGCTGATTGCTGGCTATTATCGCAACTTCCTCGACAGCTTGACCGCAGCGCGAGAAATGAAAGCTGCGTCTGTTGATGACGCGAAGCCTGACGACGTGCCTTTGCTCAAGGATAAAACGGTGCAGACCATTGTCGCAGCTGGTGGCGGTACGTTCGTGACCGGCCTTATCGGCGCGGTTTCAAATCCGTGGGCATTCCTGACGGTTGCTCTGATTGTCGTTGCCTTGGGCGGCGGCTTCTGGCTCTGGCATACAGGTAGGCTCGAACTGAAGAGGGTGGCGGCGTGAGAATCGTAATTGATTACGACGCTGAAGCACAGACTGCAGAAGTTGCGATTGGCGGAAAGGTCCAGCGTTGGACCCATGCGAGGCTAACTCTCGCGCAAGGCATAACCGAAACACGCGACGGGTATCTGATCCGCCGCGAATGCGACGGTTCGAAGTCCTTGCTTCTTACAGGAGGGCAGACATGAGCGAATTGAAGATTGAAGTGAAACAACTTCCCAAGGGAGAAAGTACAGAATGGGGCGCATTCTATGCTGAAGTTGACGGAAGAGTTGTTGGCGCTCCCGGCAGGCCTTTTTGGCGAACTAGGAAGGACGCTCATCGGTGTGGTGAGCGATTCGTCGCACATATAACTGGTACAGCTTGGCCCAATGGATCTGCGGCATGACCTTCCTCTTAGCCCTCCGCTCCAAGCTGACAGGCTACGCCGTTGTTCTTAGCGCGGCGCTGGCCGTCCTTGTCAGCGCGTACCTCAAAGGCCGGTCTGACAGCAAAACGGCTCAGACTGCGCGCGACGCTCAATCCGCAACCAAAGCACGGAAGATAGAAAATGAAGTCAGCCGTCTTGATGACAGCGCTGTTGACGCTCGGCTTGCTAAGTGGATGCGCGACAAGCGGTAACTATTGCGATGTGGCGCGAGCGATCTACGCCAGTCACGACGACACGTCAGAAACCAAGCGCCAGATTCTGGCCGAGAATGAGAAAATGGAAAAGCTGTGCGGGGTACGGCCTTGAGGTCAGTTGCCCAAAGGCTCCGTCACTCCCGGTGTTTGCTCTTTCGGCATGAACGCCCGTCTTTCTTCGTATTTCACGATGAAGACTATAGCTGCCAGTGCAACAACCACCGGCACCGCGATACATAAAACCCGCAGAACCGCACCGAAGATTTCGCCAATCAAACTGTTCGATACCTGTCTCATGCAGCAATCATATCAGCAAAGACCTTAAGCGAACACAAAGGGGCATATTAACTATGTTTAATCTAAAGAGAAACGAAGCATGACCGGCACTGAAATCATGGGCGTTGTCGGCTTCATCGTGATGCTGTTCGGCTTTCTGTTTGGCCTTTGGAAGTACGTCGACAGCAAGATCAACGCTGCGAGAAACGAAACGGCCGCCAAGGCCGAAGCAGCAACAGCGCTTGCCGCGCTGACGCGGCAGGAATTGTCAGACTACAAACTACGCGCGGCCGAAACATTCGCCACAAAGGCGGGGATGCAGGAACAGACCTCACAGATCATGCGCGCCATCGAAAGCGTTGCAAACCGCATCGACGGGCTCACTGAGCGTATGGATCGTGTGTTTGAGCAGAAGACAACGCGGGCGAGGGGGTGACGAAAGAGTGCAAATTCACAGTAGTAATTGCTGTAATTTATCAATTATATGTTGATTATTCACTTGACGGGTCCGTCAACTACGCCATATACAAATCATGCGTCACGGAAAGTGTTCACTAAATGAAGTGACCGCACCTACTGCCTGCCCAGGAGGGGTCCATCGCGACACCGATAGTAACTCGAAGCAGGA
This sequence comes from Brucella sp. NBRC 12950, assembly GCF_030268145.1. Taxonomy (NCBI): domain Bacteria; kingdom Pseudomonadati; phylum Pseudomonadota; class Alphaproteobacteria; order Hyphomicrobiales; family Brucellaceae; genus Brucella; species Brucella sp. NBRC 12950. The sequence goes on along the minus strand of NZ_BSQC01000017.1, from coordinate 94,371 downwards.
ACAACGGTAAAGTGCCGACGCTATCTTTTTAAAGGGTTGCTCCCGGCAACCCTTTTTTCTATTCAGCGGCCTCCAGCCATTCTGGTCTGTCTTCGCCGAGATCGATATTTCGAAACTGAAGGCGTCCACCACGCCACAGACCGCCGCAATAGACATTGTCCGACAGGTCGAAATTTCCCGCAGCTACTTCTTTGTAAGTAGTATTTGAAATGACATCCGCAATTTGCACTCCACTCGTTCTGCTACTTTCGGAAAACTGTATAGAAAACCTTGCTTCGGAATTTTGAATAAATCGACCATGCAAATCGATTTCTAGTTCTTTCATCACGGGCGCCGAGTATTTACCGCCATCTGGTTTGATTGTAACGCTTCCGTTATAACCCTCTAAATGTGCGGAACAGGATTGAAATATCAACTCATTGTATATGTGTATAGGCGATTTTTTGTGAAGTAGCCAAGCACCCGCTCTGTCCGTTCGAGTGCATCCAACAACTACACTTGCCGCATCATCAATACGGTCAAGCATATCGAAAAAGCACATTCTATCATCATGATTGAAACTGCTACCCTTCAATTCGCCTGATATTCGCCTTTTCTTTCGAAAGTCTCTCACAAACCGATCTGCGATATTTTGATCAATCGTTACTGATGCAACGACTAACGTTCCTATCTCACAGCCGCCACTTTCATCGCAGAATATTTGCATCGTCGAAATACCAAACCATCTAATTAGTACAACTGATGATGGAAGCGGCAACTATCGTCAAGTATTGGTTTATCATACGGCCGCAGACGCTAGATATTGTGGGAATGCTATGGGGGCAAATGTGGATAACGGGGACTCAACACTTGAGATGATGTGTTGGTAGCGGCGATTCAGATGTACCAACTCTCATCTGCTCTTGACGCCTCTTTCACTTCCACCACAATGACAAATTGCGGGCCACCAACCCGCAAACCAACCAACACGAGGAGACTGTATGTCTGAACAGGCACAGGGCGCGGGTGCGCGCGTAAACACGGGTGGGCCTGCTCACCCATTCCTTACATGGCAAAATCCGCAAGGGTTCCGCATAGGCAGTCTGCATGAAGGCATGACCCTTCGCGACCACTTTGCTGGTTTGGCAATGCTTGAAGGGTTACGTCGGTCAAATGAACTGTTTGAGAAGGACGGTACTGATATTGAGCTCAGCAGCACAGCCGAAGAAGCTTACAGCGCAGCCGACGCCATGATCGCCGCCAGAGGTGCCGCATGAGCAAGACTTTTGCAGTCGCGGACCTTCACGGTCGTTACGATTTATTGCTGTCCGCAATCGAACGCATTGAGCAAAGCAGCCACTCTGGCGGCACTATTGTCTTCACGGGCGATTACGTTGACCGCGGGCCACAAAGCGCGCAGATCATTGAACGGCTGATGAAAGGCCCGGATGATCCGCAGCGCTGGAAGTGGATATGCTTGCAGGGCAATCATGAGGAAATCATGTTGACTTGCCTTCTCGCCACCGGACTTGCAGGATCCTATTGGATGCCGAACGGCGGCGGCGCGACGCTTCTGTCGTATGGAGGAAAGGAAGGAGACTCTATCTCTGCCGCACTCACGCTTGTTCCACAGGCGCACATCGACTGGCTCAAATCCTTGCCTCTCATCCATGTCGATGAGCATCGCGTATTCGTTCATGCTGGTGTTGACGAGACAATTCCGCTTGATGAGCAAACGCCGCAGACCATGCAATGGATGCTCTATCCAGATGGGTATGAAGGCGGGCATCGCGAAAGGCACGTTGTTCATGGCCATCATCAATTTGAAGATGGCCCGTTGCTATTTTCAGGACGCACTGACCTGGACACCTTCGCTTGGTATACCGGCCGTCTAGTGGTCGGCGTGTTCGACGACAGCAAGCCCGGCGGCCCGGTCTCCACGATTGAAATCAAAGGCCCGTCAATACACGAGCTTCGAGGACACTAAATGCTCTCAAAACAAGAACTAGCCCGCCGTGTTGCTGCGTATCAGCAGCACGGCACGATAACGAAAGCTGCACACGCATGCGGCGTCAAGAAGTCTGCATTTCACGACAGCATTAAACGCGCGGCCGAGCTTGGGCTGATGGGTCCGAAGGAAACGCTACCCGGCTATGCAATCAAAAGCCTGACTGAGACACCTAACGGCACATACATGCGCCAGACGAAAGAGGCTGGCCCGGTCTATGAGGCTACCGCCGGTTTGGCCGTCAAAGGCAAGACGACGCTCGTTAACAGCGAAGGCCGCATTGTCACTCAGCATATCATGGAACGTGCGGACGCCGACCAACAGCGTGCAGCAATCACAGCCATGGTTGAAGCGCTTAAAGAAGATCTGCCGCGCGTATCGATCTTGCCAGCTCCAAAGGGCTGCCGCGATGATCTGTTGAACCAGTTCACGATCACTGACAACCATTTCGGCATGATGTCGTGGCGCGAAGAAACTGGCAGCGATTACGATCTGCGGATTGCCGAGCAGCTATTGCTCGATTGGTTCTCGGCAGCAGTAGCGCAAGCGCCTGACGCTCACACGGCCATTCTGGCTCAGCTCGGCGACCTGATGCACCACGATGCGCTTGAAAGCGTCACACCTGCCCACAAGCATGTTCTGGATGCAGACAGCCGCCTGCAGAAAGTCATTCGAATTGTGATCCGCACAATCCGCCGCATCATCGACATGCTTTTGCAGAAGCACGAGCGCGTTCATGTCGTGATGGCTTCGGGCAACCACGACCCAGCCTCATCTGCTTGGCTGCGTGAAATGCTGGCCGTAATGTACGAGAACGAGCCGCGCATCACTGTCGATAATTCCCCCTCGCTCTATTACGCGTTCGAGTGGGGCAGCACGATGCTTGCCTATCATCACGGGCACAAGCGAGGTGTCGCAAATATCGAGGGCACGATTGCTGGCATGTTCCGTGGAATGTTTGGCCGTTCGCTTCAAGCATATGTTCATATCGGACACAGACACAGCGACGATGCCAGAAAAGGCACGCTGATGTATGTCGAGCAGCATGAAACGCTCGCGGCACCAGACGCTTATGCGGCTGGAGGTGGCTGGCTGTCGGGTCGATCAGCTAAGCGGATAACCTATAGCAAGCAGTTTGGTGAAGTTGGTCGCGATATTCTCCGGCCTGAAATGGTCGCTGGGAAGTACGCTGCTGCGAATGACAATGCGGCAAGCGAGAGGAGGGCGGCATGAGAAAAATTGTACAGTGGCTTCTGAGTAGGGCGGCTAATCTTACTCCGAATGTTACTTATTATGCGAAGTCATGGCCTATGCGCATAAATAACCAATTAGCGGAGGTCGCATCGCAGCGCGGCGGCAAATCAACCCCAATGACCGTTGCTGCAATCTCATTGTGCTGTGCGATGCATGAAGGACTTCGCGTCGGTGACGAGGCCACTATTGATCTAACTGGCGTTACAACAGGCGGATTAGATGTAGGAAGCTTTACCGTAATTTTAAAACGGGTCGCCGCTTAACCAACAACGCCGCCCACCAAGCGGCGTTTCACCACAACACGAGGAGAGAATATGGAATTGCACCAGCTATACGGCGTAAACAGGCCGGGAGATGAATGGATAGAAGGACCTGAAGACAAAGCCGCACGCGCGGTTGTTGAAGGTAGGGCATTTATAAGTTCCTCGCCAAAAACTTATAACGATAACCACCAGCCACTCGTCATTATCGAAACGCCTTACAGCGGAGACGTGGAAGCCAACACCACATATGCGCGGGTCTGCTTATTAGACAGCCTGCGGCGAGGCGAGGCACCGATTGCCAGCCATTTGCTGCATACGCAAGTGCTGGACGATATACAGCCCGATGAACGGTTGGTGGGCATTGAGGCAGGTCTCGCCTGGTATCGCGTGGCAACGAAATGCGTTGTTTACACTGATCGTGGTATCAGCGCTGGAATAAAGATGGGCATTGATCGCGCTGAACAGCACGGCGTGCCAGTTGAGTATCGAAGAATTGAGAATTGGGCAGCGGCGTGATGGGCGAAAATATTGCAGCAATTAAACTTGATCACCACATCGAAGAGCTTGTGCAAGCTGCCGTCCTTGCAGAGCGCCAGCGATGTGCTGCTATAGCGCTTTGCGTTTTTGACGATGACGATGTCTGGTCAGATAGCCATAGAACTGCTGGAGGCATTATAGCCGAAGCCATCCTCGCAGGAGATTCAGCATGAACCAATTCGACGTCGGCCAAAAAGTCGTCTGCATCGATTCAGTCGTTGGCTTTGAGCAATTCCTTGAGGTGAAGGAAGGCGAAATTTACGAGATCGAGTGGATCGGACCTTTTGAGCATTATATTCACGGCTCTTACATCGGCGTTCGTCTCAAGGGTGTCGATCGCGGAACTTGCCCGCAGTTTGGTTATGAAAACCCGCCTTTTGCAGCGAGGCGCTTTCGCCCGCTTGTGGAAGATAAGCTGTCAGCGCTGCGCGGCTTACTGGCTGGCGGTCCTTTGACAGAGAAATTCGAAGAGCCAAACCGTAAGGTGAGGGAGGAAGTGTAATGGTGCCAGACGCAAAAATTGACCGTGAGATCCTCCGAGGCGATTTGGATAAACCGATCTCAATGAAGCATCTCATGCCGAAGCCTGTGCATTTAACTGATCTCGGTCTGCGATCCAGTAGCGTGATCAAATCCGACGGCGGCTCGACCAGCTATTACGAGCTGCCCGATGGCGCGAGCGAGCTCAATGATCTGATTGAACACAAAGGCATGTCCTTTGCGCTCGGCAACATCTTTAAGGCTTGCTATCGTTTTGGCGAGAAGGACGCAGCCAGCCGCCTTTACGATCTGAATAAGATCATATTCTTTGCCGAGCGGTTAAAGGCGATCGAACTGCGCGCGAAGTAAATCACTACTAGAGAAAGCCCCGGCACGAGAGGTGTGATCGAGTTGCCGGGGCTGCGCTTCGCGTGGACCCAGCTTCCTGTCACGAAGCGCGGCAAAATTTTATCAAAATGAATTTTCATTGAAAAGTGTGTTTTTACTCATCTGGCTCTGTACCAGTGAAGCCGCGATACATTCCAGCGGCGACAACCTTGACCGCGCTGGCGGCTTCTTCTGGTGCCCAACCAGCCGCGACGGCATCATCAATCAGATCACGGATGCCTGGAATAGCTGTGTCGGAAATCGCAGCCGCAGCATCTGCTTCGGATGTGCCAGACAGGGTAGCTTGCTCGATCAGATCCGCGATGCCTTGCGACATAGCTTCCTGACAATCAATTTCCCGATCCGGATATAGGCCTTCTCGTTTTGGTCCTTGCATAATTCTCTCCCTTTAAAAAGGAGGTAGGGCACTTATTACCGCCGTCCAGCTAAAGCGTCTTCGCCAAGTTGCCGGTGTTCGTAGCAGAACCAGAGCTGACCATACTTCGTCTTATAGCCATAGCTTCCCCACGCTTTGCAGCCGTCAGCGTCACACCAATGATCAAATCTCCCGGCCTGGCCTGCAATGCCGCTATCGGCTTTATATTCTGACATATTTACCTCGGCATTTTAGCCACGCCAAACTGGCTTTCGTTAAGCGATTTGCATTTGGTGCAGCGCAACCTTGGCTCTAGGCCAATTATGATCGTCTGCGTGCCGAACTTGCGAAACATCTCCCGCATCTCGATTTTTCCGTAATGGCCACATCTAAAACAGAAACCATACAGCTCGTACCATCTAGGAAGATCTTTAAAGCGGGCGTCACGCGGGACTTCAGCTAGAGTGTTGGGCTTGCGCATCTTTCAAAGTACGTCTCCCACGGTTTCGACTTCTTGTCAGACGGGTCATAGGGGACGCCTCCGTACAACCTGATGAATTCTTCCTGTCCTTCCTTGGTAGGGAAATGCGCAATATTGAAATCATGAGTTCCATGCTGCTTTCCTGTCCAAAGCCGATATCCGCCAAGTCGCTCTCGGTCATTGAGCAACAGAATGAGGTTGGCTCGATGCCAGTCAGTTAAGACCAAAATGACCTGATGAGGGTAGGTGGCGTTGATGCTTGTAATGCTTAGTGCGCCGCGTGACCGGGTCATTTTGAAAACACCGTTGGTTTCCAACCGCGAGCAAAGCCCATAGACATAGCAAGACTGGCGTATTCGATTTCCTTGATGAGGAAATCACGGTCCTTCAGAAGCGCCTCAATGGCAGCTCGGGTGTTTCCCTTGTGATATGCGAGCACCAACTCGATTTCATCATCGTAATTTTCAGCGACCGCATTCATGACGGACTCCATACTAAGCAAAAACACGCCGCCAAACGTGTCAGATAAAATCGGTTACGCCATCGATGTTCCTATTCTGTTCTATTTTTAAAACGGAGTCAACGCGAGTGATCAACTTGTGGAAATTTCGGGGAAAGGCTGGGGATGCTCAGTGGAAAACCGGTGGATAAAGCCGGCCTTCCACAGTTGAGGTTCAAGCCATCAGGCTTTCAATTTTGTTCGCTATGTCGTCAGCAGCAGCCACAAGAACGGTATCGAGGCGATGAGTGTATCTGCTCGTTGTGCTGCTTCCAGCGTGACCGATTATGGCGCCAATGGTGTTCTCAGAATAATTCATATCCGCTGCTACGGACGCGAAGCTGTGGCGAAATGTGTGGGCCGTGACGCCATTTAGGCCGGCCATAGTCATGATTTTTTCGATCAGATCATCCAGTGAGCCGATATGGTCTGTCGGATTCCTTATGCCGGGCAGTACCCATCCGATTGCTTTGTCGGACCTTATATTTCTCAATACCTCGACTGCAGCCTTTCCGATGGGTCTGACAGAAGCACCAGTTTTACTGTCGCCAAGCCGAAAACACTGCTCATCAAGGCTGACCTCTTCCCATCGGAGCTTGACGATCTCGCCCAGGCGACAGCCTGTGAGCAAGAGTAGCTGAGTACCGATTATGCCCTGCCATGCGACTGTGTCGGCGTTCCTCAGCGTCTTTCCGATGGCTTTAAACTCATTCTCAACCAGTCGCCTTTCTCGGCGGTTGTCGGCTGGTCTTTTGACGCCCTGCGCCGGATTAAATTCAATAATGCCTTCTGAGACGGCATAAGACAGGATGCCACCTAATAGACCTACCGTACGAGCTGCAGTTCCTGCACCGCCTGAAACCACGATTTTGCCTCTCGCTTTATCAGATTTCCCTTCAAAAGCCGTCTTGCCTGCGGTCACGTCTCTGATGAATTTGGATATGTCCGATCTCTTCAAGTCAACCACGAGGGATTTACCGAGAAGCGGTTTGATATGGCGCTCGATCCGGCCTGTATCCGTATCTAGGGTCGATGACTTCTTGGGTTTACCGGACCGACCGAGAATTAAGCCCTTCTTCGCAGCCTTCAGATAATTGTCGCATAGATCTGTCACCGTCAGTGAACTACGGCGTGTTTGTCTCTCAAGCAATGGATCTTCTTTTTGTAAAACAATCCCGCCAAGAGTTTCGATGGCGAGTTTGCGGGCTTGCTCGGTCGTGATACTCCCGTGTCGACCAATTGTCATACGGCGGCGCTTGCCTTCAGGTGTGCGATAATCGACGAAATATGTCTTTGATCCAGCCGGATTGACGAACAAACCAAAGCCCTTAAGATCGCTATCCCAGACGGTATATTGCTTCTCACGCGGATCTGCGCGATCCACAATCGTCTTTGTAAGCTTCGCCATTTCACCCCTGCCTTAGCGATTCTACTCACCGAATACTCACCACGAAAATGGAAAAACGTGAAGGTGCCCGGAAACACGTTACGGGATGGTAAGGTTGCAAGTTATTGAAAATGAAGGAATAAAGCGGGCTAAAGAAATTTTGAGAAACTGAGAGAAATCGTTTCCGTATGCTCTCCGAAGGCAGAGGTCACAGGTTCGAATCCTGTCGGGTGCGCCATATAATCAATGACTTAGCGTAAATTTAGGTGATGCTCACAGGTTCATTGAACCTTCTGGTCAAATGTTAAATTCGCGTTTGGATCTAGCCTACAAAGATTCGTTACGAGTTTCGTTGCGCTGACACTGTTACTTTTAACTTTCCTAATTCTTATTGTTGCTCCAAGAGCGCTCGTGCCTTGTCTCATTAGAAGACTCAGGTTTTATTACGCCCAACTTTAAGAGGGTAAGGTAATATGGCTAAGAAAAGTGTGGCGGGTGCTCCAGCCGTTATGGCTGTGGTAGGAGTAATACTCTTGGGTGGCGGGTTCTATCTCCAGTCCAGCGGATCGGGTGTTTCACCGGCCGATCAGTCGCGCTGTGAGGAAAACGTCAAGAACCTCTACAAAGATAGCGCTGAAGCCCAACAAACATTTATATCCAAATGCAATGAACCGGGCGTCGTTGCGATGATTGATGCACGGGTAAATGACTCTGGGGCGTCTGATACAGCCGCGGCCATTGCGTCGGCCAACCAGTCCGAGATCGGCTCTGGCGCTCTTGGTTACGGTATCATGGGTGTGGGCGTAGCACTGCTTATTTCAGGGCTTTTCGGCCTGTCTCGCGCCAAAAAGCGTGGTTGAAGCCACCGTTTAATGCCGGCTCTCTGCAGCTGGCATTAAACAACGAATATGGAATAATCCACATCTTTGAAATCGACTGAATCAGCCGATTATGTCGCTATTTTCCGTAAAGAACTGAAAGTAGGTGATGAGCAGAACTGCGAATACATCCTGCAAAACGGGTTCCGGCTTCCAATCTAGTTTGCTTTAAGAAGCCCAACGTATTTTAGCAGGAGTTCGACGTGCGCTTATCCAGCAAAGCAGCCCTAACCAGCGTGATGGCTTTTCTGATGGTTTCTCCGGCGCTTGCCGATGCAAAAACGGATTCGCTTCAACTTAGAAAAACCGTGGTCGATGGGCTTTATACCTATATCGAACTGGGCGAAAATTCCGAAGGGCGATCAAAAGCTCTCGGTGTCGAGATGGAAGACAAGGTAAAAGTACCTGTTGCAAAAGCGCAATCGGAGTGGCGGGAGATAGCGCAGAACAGTACAGATCAGGCTGGCTATCAAACCTATAAAATGTGCGATACGGCAGCCAGCTCGCTCCAAGATATTATTGATACAATTGCTGGCTATATTAAAAGCGATAGCACGCAAGAGCCTGACTACGAAGCCACTTTGACCAAGTTTGGCGCTGATTTGACTGAGTGCGAAAAGGCACTGGATGTGCAGTTAACTTTCTAGCTTTCAGGATAATGGCGGCATCCATATTTCGAACGCCGCCATTCAGATAATTACTTTAGTTCAGCAATCATATCATCATAGACTTTGCATGCGCTCGTTGGATCAGAAGCGAGCTGCGACTGCGCGCCGGAAAGCTTCTGAGCAACTTCAGCTGCTTTCTGAGGGTCCTTTGCTGCCAGTTCCTGCATCTTTGTAGAAAATTCTGTCGCTTTTGCAGTAACGTCTTCAGCTGTGCAGGCGAGCGAAGGTGAAGCAGCGGCCATCACAACAGCGATTGCGAGAAGGTATGCTTTCATTGTTCTTTCCTCGTGACTAGTCAAAGTTATATTAGACAACTCCCTATAACGGGCTGAATATAAGAGGGAAATAATATTTGAATCACATAGTGTGTACAGATTTAACAATATTCTGGAGCATTATGTACGAGGTGATTCCGCGCCGCATTTTGGATAATTTTGTTAATATCGGTTCTGCTTGATTAGAATAGATCTAGTAAGATCAAAATAGTTGTCGATACTCGAAAATTAAGCTTCGTTTTGTTTTCAATTCTCTGAGTTTTGCGCTTATTGAGCACTTATTAATTAAGCGTAACAGGAGATGATATGCGTCATATTCCAACTGCTATTGCCGCATTTATCGGCTTAGCCATTTTGAGTGTCGTTCTGGGGTCCTGGTATACTGTCGACGAGGGGGAACGTGGCGTCATTCTGCGTTATGGAGCGGTGGCCGGCGTTGCACAGCCGGGGCTTGGTTTCAAAATTCCATTGATAGATTCCGTCGTTCGCGTTTCGGTCCAATCCAAGGCAGCTATCTATAACGGCATGGAGGCCTATAGCCGGGACCAGCAACCAGCAACGATGAACCTCTCGGTCAACTATCGTATTCCACCGGACCGCGTTGAAGAAGTTTACGCCACTTATGGCGGTGAAGATGGACTTTTGTCGCGTTTGGTTGAACGTCGCGTGTTCGAGGAAAGCAAGACTGTATTCGGTCGCTTCGCAGCTGTAACAGCCATTCAGGAGCGCGGTCGCCTTAATCAGGAAATCGCAGACGCTATCCAGAAAAGCGTAAGCGGTCCGGTCATCATCGATAGCGTGCAGATCGAGAATATTGATTTCTCTGATGCCTACGAGGCTAGTATTGAGCAGCGTATGCTTGCTGAGGTCGAAGTTCAGCGTCTGCGGCAGAACGCAGAACGTGAAAAGGTGCAGGCGGAAATTACCGTGACGCAGGCTAATGCGCAGGCTGACGCCCGTCGTGCAGATGCGCAGGCGCAGGCTGATTCTGTGAGGCTTCAGGCACAAGCTGATGCAGAAGCCATTCGTCTGAAAGGTGACGCTGAGGCTCAGGCCATCAAGGCGCGTGGTGATGCATTGCGCGATAACCCGGGTCTGGTTTCGCTCACACAGGCCGAAAAGTGGAACGGACAACTTCCGACGACAATGCTGCCGAACGGCGCCATTCCGATGTTGAACCTTACGCAGGAATAAGACGTTTTGATTAAATGGCGGGTCGCGAGGCTCGCCATTTTTCGTTCGTCCGAAAACAAAGAAAACACGCAAAGCTTCCGCTCTGCGTTTACATTATCTAATTTAACTATCTAATTGATAGGGAAGGAAACTTTGTCCCTGAACATTCCTCTATCTAAGAGAGGAATGGCGCGAGTGACGGGGCTCGAACCCGCGACCTCCGGCGTGACAGGCCGGCACTCTAACCAACTGAGCTACACCCGCGCATTGTTCCGATGCTTTCGATCAGGAACGGTGCTCATGTATGCGGGAACGGGATCAGCGTCAATCGTTTCTATGCGTAAGACCATAAAAAAAATTCGGATAATTCTAATTTAAGGCTGATCTTGTGGAAAAGATGGAGGAATGGGAGCATTTCAGCGGCTAAAAAAGCGTATCAAATGGCGGTTTCACTAAGAAGCGGCACATCTGACTAATGTGCCGCCTGCTGGAGATTCGTTTTATCGAACAGATTCGCCTGTTTTGGGATCGATCTTGATTTCGACCTTTGCCCCATTCTTCATAAAATATTCGATTTCATAATAACCGCGATCATTCCAATCGACTTCATCAATATATTGCACATCGGCTGTTTGCTCGATTTTGGCGATTATCTCGGATAACTTTGCGCCTTCTGGCGCGGCTGCAAAAGCGCCGACGGAAGTCGCAGTGAGAAGAATGGCTGCAAGCATGGTGCGCATGAAGAACTCCTTTGATCGTTACAACCTCTAGGTAAGGCCGCAAATTCACTAATCAAGGATGCGCTTCGCTGGATCTCTTATTGCCACGAGCCGAAGTGTGTCTGCAGAAAGCAGCCAAACACGAGGAAGGCCGCTATGGCCAGGGCGATCAAGAGTATTTTCATTTTTTGATCATCCGCATTGTTCAGATCACATACAAGAAAACTGTATGTGATCTGAAGCTGTCAGATAGACCGCCTTAAGGAAATGATTTCGATCAACGGTTACGATTATCGACCGAAAATGCGCCAGCGCCAGTTGCGACGAGCGTCAGGAATACGAAGCAGAAAAGAATTGCCGCATCGCCACCATTCGCAACTGGGAAGAAGCTTTTCGGAAAATGCGCCATGAAATAGGCAAAAGCCATATGACCCGATAGGATGAAGGCGACAGGACGGGTGAACCAGCCCAGCAAGATCAACGCGCCGCCAACAACCTCCAGCAAGGCTGATGCGATTTGCAATGCAGACAGGCTATCAGGGCCGGCAATAGGAAAACTGAATGCTTTCTGCGTGCCATGCTCGATATAAAGCAATGCCGTCACAATACGAAGTATGCCAATGGCATGAGGTTGATATTTGTTGAGCGAGCTGGTTTCTGCCATTAGTTTCTCCAAACATGAGTTTAAAATTCAACAAACCCATGAAGCCGGAAACAGGAAGAAATGCAAGCAATTGCTAATTAGAAATTGCGGGTGATGTCAGCGACAACGAGATTGTCCCAACTTCACATCAAACTGGCGCGGACCGACCATCCCATTTTTCATAGACTTTGAAACGATCGTCGCTCTTACGGAACAAGGGCCAGCAATCACCTGATACTGATCTTCTTTTTGATAGATGACCTTGCTGATCGGGTAATTCGGAATGGCTTGTGCAACCGCTTCAATAACAGCGTTCAGTTCTTTTGCGCGCTGAAAATTTGGTGCAAGCGCCGCATAGGATACATGGGTCGCAGCCAATAAAGAAACTGCGCCGAGCATGAGTGTTAACCGTGCCATTGCAATCTCCATCCAATAGCAAGTGAGTTACATTGGAGCGGGTAGCGGGAATCGAACCCGCGCATTCAGCTTGGGAAGCTGACAAGCTACCATTACATCATACCCGCCCGCCGTGGTGATAAGGTAACATCAAGTCAGAGCGTTTTCATAATTGAAATTGATGGTATTCGCGACACTCAGTTTAATCCTGGTGCATTCATTAAAAGCCGTAAAAAGAATTCATCTCGTTTCCCCATTGATATCCGAGAATCCATCGCCATTTCCGGTGTTCGATAATTCAACTTGAATATTCAATGGGTAGTTTATGGCCATAGCTTCCAAGCGCCGAGCATTGCTGATCGTCAACCCGAAAGCCCGAAATGGTAAAGGGTTCAGCGCTGATATGCGCGCGATTCTGGAGCGAGGCGGGATATCACTGGTAGAGAAGACTGCAAAAAGCGACGAAACAATTTCAGATGTCATTCTTGGCAATCGCGATGTTGATTTGGTGATTGTCGGCGGAGGCGACGGTACACTCAATGCAGCCGCAAAAGGACTTATGGAAACGAAACTGCCACTGGCTATTCTGCCCTTAGGTACCGCGAATGACTTTGCTCGTACGATTGGCATCCCCGCAGACCCAACGGAAGCCACGCGCCAATTACTGAATTATCAGCAACTCCCCATCGATCTGGGCGAGGTCAACGGTCATCTCTACTTCAACGTCGCAAGCATCGGTTTTAGTGCTGAATTGGCGCAAAAACTCAGTGCCGATGCCAAGAAGAAATGGGGCAAGCTTGGCTATGCCATCGCCGCTAGCCGTATTCTGATGAGATCCGAGCTTTTCACGGCCTATCTTGAACATGACGGCATAACCGAAAAGATAAAGACGCTTCAGGTGTCGGTTGGAAATGGCAAGTTTTACGGCGGCGGCATGGCTGTCGAAAAAGATGCAGCCATTGACGATGGAAAGCTCGATTTTTATAGCCTCGAAGTCGATCATTGGTGGAAGCTGTTGCGGCTTCTGCCAAGTCTTCGACAGGGTACCCAGTCCAAATGGGATGATGTGCGTGCATTCCCTACGACGGAAGTCATCATACGCACCAAAAAACCACGCCCGGTGAATACCGATGGCGAGCTCTCGACCTGGACGCCGGCTCATTTCCGCCTGCACCGCAAAGCAATCGAAGCATACCGACCAACATCATTCTAATATAAGATAAAAAATGGCCCGCTCTCATGGAACGGGCCCAATTCATGACGTTAGGTGACTGGCTCGGAGGTCATAAGAGCCGTATAAGTAACGGCTCAACTCCGGGATTGTTCCCGGACTAGAAGAAAAAGTACCAGATAAACAGCACTACAATAAAAGGCACGCCAAGAAGCCAAAGGATAAGTGCACGGAACATTTTGTTTCTCCTTCATGTTGAAAAATCAACGCGCTAGAAGCACCAAAGTTCCCTGTTTGTTGAGACAGATATTTAACCATCCACAACGACTCAATTGTGGGATTTGCAAAAGCTTTAATGATCCGTCAATAATTCGGTGACATCACTAATTCCTAATAGATATTTTCGATCGACTGGTCGTGTGTAGAGTTGCGGGCGTGTGGCGTATGAGTTCGAACCGGTGGCAAAACCGTGCTGGAAACGTAGGGCTATCGATTAAGCGTGAAAAACGCGGATCGACTGCAATGTTGACATTCATGGCATTAGCCGTGGCTCTCGCGGGTTGTGCAAGCGCCCCTCAACCGAAGTCATCGAAGAAAAAGCACCCCAAAGAATATTTTGCCGAATCCAAATACGGCGTCAAAGCCAGCCCCCGAGTTACCAATGTTCAAGGGAAGCCTCTGCCTCGCGGCGGTGGGCGCAACCAGATCGGTCAACCCTATCAGGTTAAAGGCCGTTGGTATTATCCAAAAGAAAACAAGAACTACGCCTCGACAGGCCGCGCCTCTTGGTATGGCAGCGCTTTTCATGGCCGTCTGACCGCCAATGGCGAAATCTACGACATGACGCATCTGACGGCAGCGCATCCAACAATGCCGCTGCCAAGTTATGCGCGTGTCACCAACACTTTCAATGGCAGCTCCATCATTGTTCGCGTGAATGATCGTGGGCCATTCGAGCGTGATCGCGTTATCGATCTGTCGCAGAAGGCTGCCGAAATGCTGGATTACCAGCATCATGGTACCGCTGATGTGAAGGTTGAATATGTTGGGCGTGCGCCGCTTGATGGGCAGGATGATGCTTATCTGATGGCGTCTTACCGTTCGGGCAATGGCGATCCTATCGGACAGCCAGCCACGGGCGTCATGATGGCCATGAATGCGCCGACACCAACACCTGCGGGTATCGCAGCCATGCCGGTTCCACAATCTTCGCCATTTGAAGTTAATCCCGCTTATGGCGATGGTGAAATGCCGTTGCTTCCTGCCAACGTTCCAGTTCCATCGCAGCGTCCGGCTGGCAGCTTTGGCGTCGCCACGGCAGCGCGTATTGGCGGTCTTGGCTATGCGTCGGATCGCTTGGCTGCATCAGCCTATGTCGAAGAGCGTACCTATGGCAGCATCCTGACAGCAAACGCTGTTTCCGATGCATGGAAGCGTCGCAATACGGAAGAACAGCGTGAATATGTTGAAATCGGCATGTTTAACTCGCTGGAAGATGCGATGAAGCTCGAAAAATCTCTGCCTCGCTCTGCGCGCGTAACGCGCACAAAAATACCGACAGAGCAGGGTGATATTTACGAGCTGACAGCTTTTGCCGAAAAGGGCAATAACGACGATCTGCTTCGCGCTGCATGGAAGGCTGGAGCGACCGACGCCTTTGTCGTTCGTGCGGACTGATTTCGGCCAGAAACGCCGCGTAGCTTCGTCGAAGAAGAAGCATGACGGGTGTAAGATGGGGCGTTTCTCGATAAGCATAAAGATTACATCGGCGGTTGCCGCTGCCGTTTTAATAGCCGCACCGAGCTATGCGCAGACGGTGCAGGCAGGCTTTGCAACGAAAGCGCCACAGGTGCTTTTGTTAGACGACAAGAGCGGCACAGTTCTTCTTTCAAAAAATCCGGATATGAAAGTCCCACCGGCATCGCTTGCCAAGCTGATGACAGCGGAAGTTGTCTTTGAGGCGCTTGAAAAAGGCAAAACGACACTCGAAACCACCTATCCGGTTACTGAATATGCCTGGCGTACCGGCGGGGCGCCGTCCGGCACATCGACCATGTTTGCTGCCATCAAATCCACCCCGACCGTTGCCGATCTTCTTCAGGGCATGATCGTGCAGGCGGCCAATGATGGCGCCATCATTCTCGCTGAAGGCCTGTCTGGTAGTGAAGGTGCTTTTGCTCAAGCAATGAATGAGCGTGCGAAAGAGCTGGGCTTGACTGGCTCGAATTTCGTGAACTCCACCGGGTTGCCTGCTCCCGGACAAACGGTGACGCTGTCGGATCTGATAAAACTCGCGCGCCACATCCACAGCGCCCATCCGGAACGCTATAAATATTACGCGCAAGAAGCGTTTACCTGGAACAAGATCATGCAGCGCAATCGAAACCCGCTTTTGCGGCTCGATATCGATGCTGATGGCATGGGAACGGGTTACACTGAAGCGTCCGGTTATGCGCTTGTTGGATCTGCAGAACAGAACGGGCGTCGGCTTTTCCTGGCGATGAGTGGTCTAACAAGTATCAAAGAGCGTGAAGAAGAGGCCAAAAAGCTCATTCAGTGGGGCATGACTTCATTCGATACCGTCGATATTTATGCGGCTAATGAAGAGGTCAGCACAGCGCAGGTTTTTGGTGGTTCGGCGTCCAGTGTTCCGCTGAAAGTGAATGCTGACGTTGAATTGTTGCTCCCCAACGAAGGGCGCGACAAGCTGAAAGCGCGTATTACATATCAGGGACCGCTCAGTGCACCTGTTTTAGCCGATACTGAGGTCGGGACGCTGCAGTTTGAACTGAATGGCAATGTCGTTCAGCAGATGCCACTTTACACGGCGCAGGAGGTACCTGTTGGTACGCTATCGCAGCGAGCGATGGGCGCAGTCATGGAACTCTCCACCGGTTGGTTGAGGAAGTATCTTTAACGCGCTTCCTGAAAAGTGCGCACCGGTTTTCGGATGTGATGCGCGTTAGAAGACATATCTGACGTGCTGATCTGATGTAATCAGATCGAAAAGCGGTCCAGATACTCGACCTTGTGAATAAACGCCGTTAAATAGATTAAGAGCCTGAACAGGCGATAATTCAGTTTGCGGAAGTCAATTTGACCGGATTATTCATTACATTCGAGGGTGGGGAAGGCGCGGGTAAATCAACCCAAATCGCCTTGCTGGCAGAGCATTTGCGCGCTCTTGGGCTTGATCCATTAATAACACGCGAACCCGGTGGTTCTGCGGGTGCAGAGGCTGTTCGCCATGTGATTCTGAGCGGGAATGCCGAAAGCTATGGTCCGGCCATGGAAGCATTGCTGTTTGCCGCTGCTCGTGCCGATCATGTTGATCAGCTGATCCGTCCTGCGCTTGCTGAAAACCGCATCGTGCTTTGCGACCGCTTCATCGATTCGAGCCGCGCCTATCAGGGTGTTACTGGCAATCTCAATGCCACCTATATGGCGGCGATTGAGCGTATCGCCATTGACGGCGCCATGCCTGATCTCACGATCATTCTCGATATTCCTGCGGAAAAAGGTCTTTCACGAGCCAATAGGCGGCGAGGGGCTGACGAGGCGGATCGTTTCGAGAAAGAAGCGATTGCCGTGCATGAAGCGCGCCGTCAGGCTTTTCTTGCCATTGCAAAAGCCGAACCCGACCGCTGCACGGTCGTCGATGCGGACCGCGCTCAAGATGTAATTTCTGCCGACATCATCGCCATCGCTGATGAAATTCTGAAGAAAAGAGGTCTTCTGTGATCGAAGAACTCGATGTCCCCAAAGCTCATGATTCCATCGAGGGCGTGGCCGAACCGTCGGCAAGCGATTATCTCACCGGCCATAGTGAAATCGCAGCTTTTCTCGCGCAAGCCTATCGCGAAGGCCGTATGCATCATGCGCTGCTTTTTGAGGGCGAACAGGGTATCGGCAAGGCGACGCTGGGCTTTCATCTGGCAGGCCATATGCTGGCTCATGCAGACCAAGCACTTGCCCCTGAAACTATAGGCGTACCTGATTTCAGTAAGCCACTCTGGCGGCAGATCGCAGGCGGTATGCATCCAGCTGTGCTGCATATCAACCGCCCCTTTGATCAGAAGACGGGCAAGTTTAAAACCGGTATTCCCGTTGAAGAAATTCGCCGTGTTACCCATTTTCTGACCCGCACGGCATCTGACGGCGCATGGCGTATTGTGATTGTCGACCCCGCCGACGACATGAACCGCAACGCTGCCAATGCGCTTCTCAAAACGCTGGAAGAGCCGCCAGCCCGCGCAATCTTCATTCTGATTTCGCATTCGTCGGGACGGTTATTGCCGACGATCCGTTCACGCTGCCAGAGCATCCAGTTCAAGCCACTTGCGGATGAGCCACTCACTAATGCATTGGAACATATCGGGCCAAGTGTTGGCCTTGATGCGGGTGACATCACGCCAGCGTTGCTCACGCGTTCAGAAGGCAGCGTGCGCAAGGCGCTGCTGCTTGTAGCACACGGTGGTCTGGAAGTATCCGATACGGTTGATGCAATCTTGCAGGGGCAGAATTTCGACCTGCCGAAAGCACAGGCGCTTTCAAGCGTTCTCAATGGCCGCGAGGCGGAGGTTCAATATGAGCTGTTCCGCGATTATCTCATGAGCCGCATCGCCGATGAAGCTCGTCGCTATGCAGATTCGGGCCAACTGCGCGAAGCCGATCAGTGGTCACGCTACTGGAGCGAACTAACACGCGAAATTTTCAATGCCGAGACCTATAATCTCGACCGCAAACAAGCAGTTGTGATCCTTTTGGAAAAAACGCATCGCGCTTTTCGGTCTGGCGTGCCTCCGCTTACGTGACATGCCGACTTAGTTGCGTTATGTCACCGCTAACGTTTTTTAAACATCACACTTGAAGAAGCCGGATTTCTGATGAGCCGCGAAAAATTCTACATCACCACCGCGATTGCTTACCCGAATGGCAAGCCGCATATCGGCCATGCTTATGAGTTGATTGCGACCGATGCCATGGCGCGTTTTCAGCGTCTGGATGGTAAGGATGTTCACTTCCTGACCGGCTCGGATGAACACGGCATCAAGATGTTGCAGAGCGCGCGCAAGGAAGGCATCACGCCCCGCGAACTCGCAGATCGCAACACGGCTGCTTTCCAGCGCATGGGTGAGTTTCTGAACAGCTCGCACGACGATTATATCCGCACCTCGGAAGAACGCCACTACAAGGCCAGCCAGGCAATCTGGCAGGCAATGTCGGCCAATGGCGATATTTATAAGGGCGGTTATGCGGGCTGGTATTCGGTGCGCGATGAAGCCTATTACGGCGAAGAAGAAACTGAGGTGCGTGCGGACAATGTTCGCTACGGTCCACAGGGCACGCCGGTCGAATGGGTTGAAGAAGAAAGCTATTTCTTCCGCCTGTCGAATTATCAGGACAAGCTCCTTGAACTCTATGAAAACAATCCCGGCTTCATCATGCCTGCGGAGCGTCGCAACGAGATCGTTAGCTTCGTAAAGTCGGGCCTGAAGGATCTGTCAATTTCGCGCACGACGTTCGACTGGGGTATTCCTGTTCCGGGCGATGAAAAGCATGTCATGTATGTGTGGGTCGATGCGCTGACCAACTATATTACCGCTCTCGGTTATCCTGATACGACTGACGAGAAGTGGGCTTACTGGCCTGCGGATGCGCATATTATCGGCAAGGATATTTCGCGTTTCCACGCGGTTTACTGGCCTGCATTCCTGATGTCGGCAGGCGTTCCGCTGCCAAAGCGCGTATTCGCGCATGGCTTCCTGTTCAACCGCGGCGAAAAAATGTCGAAATCTCTCGGCAATGTCATCGATCCGTTTGAACTGGTCGAACGCTACGGCCTTGATCAGCTGCGTTATTTCCTAATGCGTGAAGTGCCGTTCGGTCAGGATGGCAGCTATAGCCACGATGCAATCGTCAACCGCACCAATGCCGATCTCGCCAATGATCTTGGCAACCTCGCACAGCGTTCGCTATCGATGATTGCAAAGAACTGCGAAGGCAAGGTTCCAGTTCCGGCTGCATTCTCGGATGCCGATAAGGCCATTCTCAATCAGGCTGATGCTGCATTGGAAACCGCGCGGAAAGCTGTCGGCGATCAGGCATTGCACATCGCCCTCGGGGCTATCTTTGCCGTTGTTGCGGAAGCAAACCGCTATTTTGCGGGGCAGGAGCCTTGGGCGCTGCGCAAGACTGACATGGAACGCATGGGCACAGTGCTCTATGTGACGGCAGAAGTGATCCGCCGCGTTGGCATCATGGTTCAGCCTTTCATTCCGCAGTCGGCAGAAAAGCTGCTCGATACTCTGGCAATCCCGGCAGATCAGCGTCAGTTCTCTGACGTAAGCGCGCATCCGCTTGTCGGTGGCGCAGAACTGCCTGCACCGCAGCCGGTTTTCCCGCGCTATGTGGAAGCGGAAGAACAGAACTGAGCTGAATATGCTGGTTGATAGTCACTGCCATCTAGACTTTGCGGACTTCGAGCCCGAGCGCGACGCTATTGTAAACCGCGCGCTCGACGCTGGCATTAAACGCATGGTCACGATTTCGACGCGAGTGCGCAAGTTCGATACGATCCTCGCACTGACGGAGAAATATGATTCAGTCTATTGCTCGGTTGGTACGCATCCGAACAACGCACATGAAGAACTGGATGTTACTGCCGATGATCTCGTGCGGCTGGCAGAGCATCCGAAAGTTGTCGCCATAGGCGAGGCGGGGCTTGATTATCATTATGATTATGCGCCGCCAGAAGCCCAACGTCAGGGCTTCCTCGTGCATATTGAAGCTGCACGTCGTACGCAGTTGCCGCTTGTGATCCACGCACGCAGCGCGGATCAGGACATGGCTGACATTCTGGAATCTGAGACAGCGAAGGGTGCATTTCCATTCATCCTGCATTGCTTTTCGTCAGGACGCGCTCTCGCCGAAAAGGGCGTCGAGCTGGGCGGCTACGTGTCATTCTCGGGCATTCTGACTTTTAAGAACTCGGCTGATATTCGCGAAATAGCACAGATTGTTCCGCGTGACCGTTTGCTGGTTGAGACTGATGCGCCTTATCTTGCGCCTATGCCGCATCGCGGCCAGCGCAATGAGCCATCATTCGTGCAGCACACAGCAGCCGTGTTGGCTGAAACGATTGGTGTAAGCCGCGAAGAAATCGCTGACATTACCAGCGAAAATGTCTTCCGGCTTTTCTCCAAAATGCCAAAGCCTACCGGGGAATAATCATCGTGGTATCGCCTCGCAATTGTCTGCGTTTCACAATTCTCGGGTGCGGTTCGTCTCCCGGTGTGCCACGCATCAATGGTGATTGGGGCAATTGCGATCCCAAAAATCCAAAGAACAAGCGCCGCCGCGCAGCTTTGCTTGTTGAAAGGTTCGACGCCGACGGGAACAGCACGGTCGTTGTTATCGACACGGGCCCGGATTTCCGGGACCAGATGATTGATGCCAACGTGCCGTCGCTTGACGCTGCTGTTTACACGCATCCACATGCCGACCATATCCACGGCATCGATGACTTACGAACCTATGTCGTTGAAAACCGGCGACTGATGGATGTGTATGCTAACCGGCTGACACGCAACCGCCTGTTTGAAGCCTTCGGCTATTGTTTTGAGACGCCAGTGGGATCGAGTTATCCGCCGATCCTTTCGATGCATGACATAATGGCTGAAACAGCATTCTCGATCACGGGTGCGGGCGGATCGATCCGCTTTGAGCCATTTATGCAGGTGCATGGCGATATTGAATCGCTTGGCTTCCGCATTGGCAGTGTCGCTTACTGCACGGATGTCAGCGCGTTTCCGGATGAGAGCCTGAAATATATCCGCCACGCCGATGTGCTGATTATTGGTGCGCTGCAATATCGCCCGCATCCAAGCCATTTCTCACTGGAACAGGCGTTGGAGTGGATCGAATTCTTCGGACCAAAACGAGCAATCCTGACGCATATGCATGTGCCGCTCGATTACGACACGGTTATGCGTGAAACGCCTGATCACGTAGAACCCGGCTACGACGGCTTGCGATTTGAAGTGCCTCTTTAGTAAGAAAAAGCCCGCTGCGAATTTCGCAGCGGGCTTTTTTCATTGATACGCAACTCTATCAGGCAACAGAGCCCTTAACCGGGAATGGCATGACGTTGCTTTCTTCGGCTTCTTCGTTCTGAGCCTTTTCAGATTTGTCTTCAAGCTGCAGACCGCCAGCACGAAGCAGGTCGGAGAAGCGGCCACCACGCGCAGCCAGTTCATCGAAGCTGCCGCGTTCGACCAGATGACCCTTGTCCATGAACAAGACAATATCGGCAGAACGGACAGTCGACAGACGGTGCGCGATGATGAAGGTCGTGCGGTTCTGGCTTAGATCATCAACAGCCTGCTTGACCTTTTCTTCGGTCTCAACGTCAAGCGCACTGGTCGCCTCGTCGAGTACGAGGATTGGTGAATCTTTCAGGATAGCGCGAGCAATCGCCAGACGCTGACGTTCACCACCCGAAAGCTGCGAACCACGTTCACCTACCACTGTATCGTAACCATTGCCCTTTGCGAGAATGAAGTCGTGGGCAGCAGCAGCCTTGGCAGCAGCATGAACCATTTCATGAGACGCATCTTCATTACCGACGCGGATGTTTTCTTCAACCGAACGATTAAACAGACCGGCATCCTGAAACACGGTTGCAATGGCATGGCGTAGCGAACGACGGCTGACAGTACGCGTATCGGTGCCATCAATCAGAATGCGACCAGCGGCAGGATCGAACACGCGCTGAAGGATATTGATCAGTGTGGTCTTACCGGCACCTGTAGGACCAACAATAGCGACGGTCTGTCCCGGCTTCACTTCAAACGAAACGTCATAGACGCCCTGACCCGAATTCGGGAATTCGAAGGTCACATTGTCGAACACAATGCCACCCTTGACGTTTTCAAGATCGGTTGCGCCCTGCGGTTCCTGACGGTCAGCAGTCGCGTCTTCCATCTCGAAGAATTCTTCAAGCTTGGCACGGGCAGTCACAGTCTGGTTGATGAAGGCGCTGATCTGGTCAAGACGACCGATCATCAGCTGCGCAAAGCCGATAAAGGCAATCACGTCACCAACGCGCATCTGACCCTTGGTCACAAAATATGCGCCAAGCAGAAGCACGATAACCATCGAGAAGGTCGAGGCCATACGGTTAAGACCGCTGGCGAGCGCCCACCAGTTGAGAACCGGGAACTGGACGTTTTCGAGGTTTTTGGCATAGGTACGCAGCGCCTGCGTTTCAGAGGCAATGCGGTTATAGCTCTGCACGACAGAAACGTTGCTGATCGTGTCGCTCACATGCTCGAACAGCTTGTGGTGATGCTTTTCAACGGCGGTCTGGCCATCTTTGGTCTTACGCATGACGAGCTGGCCAATCATCACATAGATGACACCGAGCACGATAAGAACCATGGACATGCGAAGGTCCATGCTCATTGCAACCGGAATAAGCGCGCCCAGAGCCACAATCGTGGTCAGGTGCTGACGCATGAATTCGAGCCAGAGAGTGAAGAGCGAGTCTGTCGCGCGGATCAGCGTATGCAGTGCATTCGACGTACCGCGCTTCTGGTGCCATGCAAGAGGCATGGTGATGATGCGCTCATAGGAGTCGATCATTACGCCCAGACGGCGACGATGGGCGAGGCGGTCAGCCCCACGCGCAACGAAGACTGCTGCAATGATGTTAAACCCGCCAAGAGCGGCCCACATGGCGAGCTGCGTAACGATATCTCCCTTGTCGGAGATAGCCTGAATGACCCGACCGAAAAGGATCGGTTCGGCCAGCATGACAAGGGCAACCAATACGCTTGCTATACACATGGTTATGGTTGCAGCTTTCTCAGCCGCAAGATATTCCATGGCACGCCAGTAGATTTTGAGCAATGACACCTTCGGACTCCCGCTCGTTCTATTTCACTGGACTAAATGGTGCAGTCCCGTTGTTCTATCAATATGCAATGGCGGCAAGAAGTGGCGATTGGGTGTCAAGGTTGACCATAAATTAAAAATAGATGTAACCGACCGTGAAGAGTCTAAGGCAGTTTTGTTACAGTGGCAGATTGTTGTTTTCGTCGATTATGCCTAGCAATCCGGCCTTGGCGCGTCTATTGACAGATTTAAAGCGCATTCCGGCGACCGGCTGACGGTTACGCCTGTAAGACGCACCAGAGACAGGCACGCGAAGCTCGTGCCCCTAAGAAGTATTGATCGGGTTTTCCATGGCAGGCGTTGAACAAAAGAATGTGGCTGCAGACGAGACGGGTATGCGTCTTGATCGCTGGTTCAAGGTTCATTTTCCCGGACTTGGGTTTGGACACCTGCAGAAACTGCTGCGTTCCGGACAGGTTCGCGTGGATGGCGGTCGCGTAAAGGCAGATACACGTCTGCAGGCAGGCCAGTCGGTCCGTATTCCGCCATTGGGCGTTGATGAGAAGGCCACCGGTCCTGTAACTGCGCGCACTATTCGCAGTCAGGAAGATGGTGATGTCCTCAAGCAGATGTTGATTTATGAAGACGCCAAGGTCTTTGTTTTCAATAAGCCTGCGGGTCTGGCAGTGCAGGGCGGTTCCGGCCTTGTCCGGCATGTGGACGGTATGCTTGAAGCATGGCGCAATAAGAAGGGTGAAAAGCCTCGCCTCGTACATCGTATTGACCGCGATACGTCAGGCTGCCTTGTTGTTGCAAAGACACGCGGTGCTGCACAGGCTCTGACCGCTGCATTCCGCGAGCGTGACACCAAGAAAACCTACTGGGCACTCGTGAAGGGCGTTCCACGCAAGCGCGAAGACAAGATTTCAACTTGGTTGGTCAAAGAACAAACGCCGGATGGCGATAAGATGCGTGTTTGCCAGCATGGTGAACCGGATTCTGATCATGCCGTCTCTTATTATCGGATCATCGAGAAGGTCGGTAACAACCTGACGTGGTTGGAAATGGAGCCTTACACGGGCCGCACTCATCAGCTGCGCGTTCATGCAGCGCATATTGGTCATCCAATCATCGGCGACCCTAAATACTTTGAAGCTGACCAGAACTGGGAATTCCCGGGCGGCATTCAGAAGAAATTGCATCTTCACGCCCGCCGCATTCGCATCCCAAATCCATCGGGTGGCACTATTGATGTCACCGCACCGCTGCCACCGCATATGGTGCAGTCGTGGAACTTGCTTGGCTTTGATGAGGCAGACGCGGAAGAGTAAAGATGTCGGCTACGGGGGGAGGATCGGTTCAGGGCCGGGTGTCGTTCGACGGGCTGGCAATTGCCCTCGTCATGTTCATCATGTTCACCTGGGGGCTTAACCAGGTTGCCATCAAGATCGGCAATCGCGGCTTTAATCCCATGCTCATGGCCGCAGGTCGTGCAGCTTTGGGCGGCCTTTGCGTTTTTCTCTGGTGTTACTGGAAGCGCATTCCGCTGTTTGGCCGTGATGGCACACTGAAGCCAGGTATTCTGGCCGGTCTTCTTTTTGGTGTCGAATTTGTTCTGATCTTTCTGGCGATGGAACTGACCAGTGTGGGACGTGTCACGCTGATGATGAATGTCATGCCGTTCTGGGTCGCTATCGGCAGTCATTTTCTTTTGGGCGAACGAATGTCCATGCGTGCCTTCATAGGCATGTGCGTGGCGTTTCTTGGTGTTTTCGTGGTCTTTTCAGATCATATCAGCCGTCCCGGCCCCAATGCGGTCTACGGCGATCTGCTTGCGCTGATTTCCGGTATGCTTTGGGGAATGACCACGCTCGTCATTAAGCGGTCTAAGCTTGCAAGTGCTGCGCCTGAGAAGACGTTGCTTTATCAGCTTGCCGTAGCAGCACTCGTGCCGTTGCCATTCATGTCTTTGAGCGGACCATTGATCCGCGATCCCGATATGCTCTCAGTTCTGTCATTTCTATTTCAGTCAATGTTCGTGGTAGCTGTGACATATCCATTGTGGTTCTGGATGGTGCGTCGGTATCCGGCGTCCAAATTGTCCAACTTTGCATTCCTAACGCCAGCTTTCGGCGTACTCCTCAGTGGATTGCTGCTCAATGAACCACTGGGTTGGAAAATCTTTGCCGCACTCGGTCTGATCGGGCTAGGCCTCATTATCATCAATCGACCAGCAAAAGCCGGAGCCGCCCGATGAAACTCGTTCTCTTTGATTGTGATGGCACGCTTGTCGATAGTGGTGACACTATTCACCATTGCATGGTCGCCAGTTTTAATGACGCTGGACTTGTTCCGCCTGAAATCGAGCAGACCCACTCAATCATCGGTCTTTCTCTTCCAATCGCTATTGCGCGGTTGCTCGGTCGCGAAGTTGACGAACAGGCGCACTGGCTCACGCAGCGTTACAAGGAAAACTTTGTAAAGTACCGTCAGAACCCTGATTTTGCAGAGCCGCTTTATGACGGTATTCTGCCACTTCTGACTGAGCTTGGCAGTCGCGATGATTTGTTGTTGGGTATCGTTACCGGTAAGTCGCAGCGTGGCGTGCGTTCGATTTTCGAACGTCATGGCATTGGACATCATTTCATGACCGTTCGTACCGCCGATGATTGCCCGTCCAAGCCTCATCCGGCTATGGTGCTTGAATCCTGTGCCGAAATGGGGATAGAACCAGAGCGAACAATCGTGATCGGCGATGCGATTTACGATATGCAAATGGCTCGTTCAGCGGGTGCGCGTGCCGCTGGTGTTTCGTGGGGCTATCATAAGCCCAACGCACTGAAAGATGCAGGCGCCCATTATGTCATGAACAAGCCTGAAGAGCTTCATGCGATTCTGCATGAAATGGATGCTTTCGCATCCTGACCTAAAATAATTGGATATTATTATGCGCGACACTCTGAGCGATCCCCAAGCTGAAATGCCGATTTCGCAAACCGACCCGGTAAAGCGCTCTCAGGAACTGATGCGCACACCGCTGCCGAAGCGCTTTTATGAAAAAGCTGAAGTTGCCGAAACCGAAGGCGGGTTCACCGTGCATCTCGATGGTCGTCCGGTCAAAACACCGGCACGGGCTGTTCTGCTTCTCCCAACAAGCGAAGCTGCGGAAATTATTGCGGAAGAATTCCGTGCACAGGTGGAAGTTATAGATCCTTCCAAAATGCCTGCAACGCGTTTGGTGAACACCGCGATTGACGGCATTGCACAAGACCCGCAAGCGGTTTTAGAAGACATTCTGCGTTTTGCCGGAACGGACATGATCTGTTACCGCGCCGCGAGCCCGAAAGAGCTTGTTGCGCGTCAGACCGAACAATGGGACCCATTGATCGAATGGGCTGAGAGCCTTGGCGCACGTTTTGCGCTTGCAGAAGGTGTGATGCATGTCGAACAGTCACGCGAAGCGATTTCAGCTTTCGGCATTCATCTGTCGGAATTCAAGAATCCTATTGCGCTGGCATCGCTCCACACGATGACCACGCTGACCGGCTCCGCACTGATTGCATTGGCAATTGCCAAAGGTGAAGTCTCTGTCGAAGACGGTTGGAACCGTGCCCATCTCGATGAAGACTGGACCGTCGAACATTGGGGCGAAGATGCTGGAGCGCAGGCACGTCGTAAGACGCGTCTAGGCGAAATGATGGTCGCAGCCCGCGTACTTCAAGCGCTCTAGTTATTATTTATCTAATAGCTGTAACAAACTGTATAAAAAGAGAAAACCCGGCTTTCGCCGGGTTTTCTTTCGCGCGCCTTCTGGCACGTCGTTCCCCTCGGTAACTCAAGCGCATCCCCAAAATCGTAAAACGGTTTTCGCATAAGAGGCGCTTTAAAGAAGTAACCGGAGCGCGTGGCAATCTCTGATTGCCACGCGCAATCCCGATTAAACCGAGTAGTACATATCGAACTCAACCGGATGCGGCGTTGTTTCATAACGCAGCACTTCAGCCATCTTGAGTTCGATGAAGCTATCGATCTGGTCGTCCTCGAATACGCCACCAGCCTTGAGGAATTCGCGATCCTTGTCGAGCGCCTGCAGGGCTTCACGAAGCGAACCGCAAACGGTTGGGATCTTCTTCAGTTCCTTTGCAGGCAGATCGTAGAGATCCTTGTCCATGGCCTGGCCCGGATGAATCTTGTTCTTGATGCCATCAAGACCAGCCATCAGCAGCGCTGAGAAGCAGAGATATGGATTTGCTGATGGATCCGGGAAGCGAACTTCAAGACGCTTCGACTTCGGCGACGAACCGAATGGAATACGGCAGGAAGCAGAACGGTTGCGAGCCGAGTAAGCCAGCAGGACTGGAGCTTCATAGCCAGGGACCAGACGCTTGTAGGAGTTGGTCGATGGGTTGGTGAATGCGTTCACAGCCTTGGCGTGCTTGATAACGCCGCCGATGAAGTACAGGCAGTTTTCCGACAGACCGGCATATTCATTGCCAGCGAAGGTTGGCTTGCCGTCTTTCCAGATCGAGAAGTGAACGTGCATACCCGAGCCGTTGTCGCCGAAAACTGGCTTTGGCATGAAGGTTGCAGTCTTGCCGTAGGCATTGGCTACCTGATGCACGACATATTTCTGGATCTGCATCTTGTCGGCGTTGCGGACGAGCGTGTCGAATTTTGTACCCAGCTCGTGCTGAGCTGAAGCCACTTCGTGGTGATGCTTTTCAACCGTTACGCCCATTTCCGTCAGAACGGTGAGCATTTCGGAGCGCATGTCCTGAAGACTGTCCACTGGTGGAACAGGGAAGTAACCACCCTTGACGCGTGGGCGATGGCCCATATTGCCGGTTTCGTAATCGGTATCATCGTTCGATGGCAGTTCGGTCGAATCGAGCTTGAAGCCGGTGTTGAACGGATCGACCTTGTACTTGACGTCATCGAATACGAAGAATTCAGCTTCCGGGCCGACGTAAACAGTGTCGCCAATGCCGAGCGACTTCATGTAGGACTCAGCCTTCTTTGCAGTCGTGCGTGGATCGCGGCCATAAGCTTCACCCGAAATCGGATCAAGAATGTCGCAGAGAATTACCAGTGTGGACTGAGCAAAGAACGGATCAATGTGAGCCGTTTCCGGATC
Source organism: Brucella sp. NBRC 12950 (assembly GCF_030268145.1). NCBI lineage: Bacteria > Pseudomonadati > Pseudomonadota > Alphaproteobacteria > Hyphomicrobiales > Brucellaceae > Brucella > Brucella sp. NBRC 12950. The sequence goes on along the minus strand of NZ_BSQC01000017.1, from coordinate 65,766 downwards.
TGGCATGAGAACCATGTCGGATTCATTAATAGCCTTCCAGCCACCAATCGAAGAGCCGTCGAACATGACGCCATCTTCAAACATCTCTTCATCGATCAGGCCGACATCCATCGTAACGTGATGCAGTTTGCCTTTTGGGTCTGTGAAGCGGAGGTCAACAAACTTGACGTCGTTGTCTTTGATCTGTTTCAGAATGTCATTGGCAGTCGTCATTTTGGTATCCTGTTTGCACGACGATGGTCGGTAGACTTGGTTTCGTTAGATCGCGTCCACGCCGGATTCGCCGGTACGGATACGGATAACTTCTTCGATATTGGAGACGAAAATCTTACCGTCACCAATGCGGCCCGTCTGGGCTGCCTTGCGGATAGCTTCAATGGCGCCATCGACGGTTTCGTCGGCGACGATGACTTCGACTTTCACTTTTGGAAGAAAATCGACGACATATTCCGCGCCACGGTAAAGCTCGGTATGGCCCTTCTGTCGGCCGAAACCCTTGGCTTCAATTACAGTAATACCCTGCAAACCAACTTCCTGAAGGGCTTCCTTCACTTCATCGAGCTTGAAAGGCTTAATGATGGCTTCGATCTTTTTCATCAGAGAATTGTCTCCGCTCTTGTTCGGAAATGGACATTGTGCCCGTTTCGTAAATATAGAAGCATGAACTGTGCCAACTCGATCTATGCCGATCAAATTTTTTAAGTTCCTTGCTTTTTCAAGCAAAAATTCCCGAAGTTGCCCTGTCACTCCCAGAGAAAATGGCACCAAAGTCAAGGCTAGCGCATTTTCAGTAATTTCAGAAGTGCAACTTTCTTTGGCCCAGAGTGGCATTATTATTGTCATTGAGACAAGGCTGTCCGTATGAAAGATATTCAACAAGGTTTCGAGCTTGTTAGCGATGCATAAAAAATAGACAAAATGCGCAGAAGTTAATCAATCTTGATGGAGCGCAAGTGCCGCGTAATTAATCACTTCGATAATAAGGGGAAGTGGAAGCCATGTTTGAACTGCTGACGCCAGCGGAAATGTCGAGTGCGGATAGACTGACTATCGAATCTGGCACGCGTGATGGTTTTTCACTGATGCTTGCCGCCGGTCATGCGGTCGCGCATGTGGCTCTGGGCATGTTTGCAGGTAAGGGGCCGATAGCCGTTCTTTGCGGACCCGGAAATAATGGTGGCGATGGTTATGTAGCCGCGCAGTTTCTGCTTGAGGCTGGCATGGATGTCATGTGCTTTGGAACTGCGCAGCCCCGGCAGGGCTCCGACGCGATGCGGGCATTGCTGTTCTATAAAGGAGAAGTGCGTCGGCTCAGTGCGTTTTCGCCGGTCGATTTTGCAGGCGTTATTGATGCGCTATATGGTGCAGGCCTCACGCGTAGCATCGGGGGTGTCGAAGCTTCCGTTATTGGAGAGTTAAACGCATCCGGCATTCCGGTTATAGCTGTCGATTTACCGAGCGGCATTTCCGGTGCGAGCGGTCAAATATTGGGTGGAGCCGTCGATGCGCGCGCAACGGTGACGTTTTTCCGCAAGAAACCGGGCCATTTGCTGCAACCGGGCAGGGCACATTGCGGAATTCTTCATGTTGCAGATATTGGCATTGCTGATGACGTTTTGACCACTATCAAACTCCAGACATTTGAAAACTCACCTGAGCTTTGGCGAAGTCAGCTGCCGCAGCTTTCAATCAACACGCATAAATATAGTCGTGGTCACGCGGTCGTCTTTTCCGGACCTGCGCATTCAACGGGTGCCGCGCGACTGTCAGCAATGGCTGCGGCACGGAGCGGTGCTGGGGCAGTTACACTTTTATCTCCGCCTGATGCACTTCTGACAAATGCTGCGCATCTGACGAGCATCATAGTACGCGAAACCCGCAATATCAAAGAAGTAGAGACATTTGTGAAGGATCGCAAAGTCGCTGCCTGTGTGCTCGGTCCGGGATATGGCAGCCCGTCATTTGCGCGAGATCATGCTTTGGCACTCCTTTCCGCCATTGATGGGCAGGCAGAATATTTGAAAGGGCTGGTGCTCGATGCGGATGGCATAACGGCATTTGAAAATAAGCCAGATCAGCTTTTTAAGGCCAAGCGCAGTGCGCATACGGCTCTTGTGCTCACGCCACATGAAGGCGAGTTCCGACGTCTTTTCCCGGATATTGCTGCGGAAGCAGATAGTTCAAAGACGGATAAAGCGCGTCAAGCCGCAAGCCGCGCCAATGCCGTCGTGATCTATAAAGGCCCGGATACGGTGATTGCTGCGCCTGACGGTCGTGCCATTATCAACGCAAACGGTACAGCGTTTCTCGCAACAGCTGGATCCGGCGATGTACTGGCGGGTATTGTTTGCGGACTGCTTTCACAGGGGATGCCAGCCTTTGAGGCGGCAAGTGCAGCTGTGTGGATACACGCTGACGCTGGACGACGCTTCGGTCACGGGCTTATTGCAGAGGATTTGCCGAACCAACTGCCCGCTGTCTGGTCTGCACTTGAACGATTAGCGCCCTGAGCTGCGGCTACCACCGGTTCCGACATCGACGGAAACACTGCCGGAAATCGAAACATCGGTATTGCCAACGCGGAAGTTTTTCCAGCTTCCGGCGGGTTGCGAATTGGGTTCCGGGGCAGGCGGAGGCGCAGATACAATAGGCTTCTGCGGTTCTACGCCTGGCAACCCTGTCGGTGCTTGGTCTTGAGCAAAAGCGCTAGCTGATAATACTGTTGAGGAAACAGCAGTAAATATTAGAAATCGCTTCATATTCTCAATCCTTATTTCAGACCTGATCTGCAACTGCTTCCAGAAGCTGTTCAGCCATATTGAGCGTGAACTCATCATAGTGAGAGATGACGCGGCTCGGTTCATAGTGCTGTACCGGCAAGTCAGTATAACCGAAATCGACGGCAACCACAGGGATACCAGCTGCTTTGGCGGTGTCGATGTCTGTACGGCTGTCGCCAACCATGATGGCGCGGTCGCGATTTCCGCCCGCTTTGGCAATCGTATCTGTCAGGTGGCGTGGGTCAGGCTTGCGATAAGCAAAGGTATCTGCACCACAAATTGCTGCAAAACGGTTTGCTTCACCCATAGAAGTCAGCAATTTGACGGCCAGAGCCTCAAACTTGTTTGTGCAGACAGCTAAGGTGTAACCATTAGCGCTGAAGCGATCCATCGCTTCAAGAACGCCAGGATAAAATATCGAGTGACCCGGCATATGCGCTGCATAATGTTCGCGGAACTCTTCGACAAGGTGATCAAGCTTCACGTCATCGACCTGCTTCTGCTGTGCTGCAAAAGCGCGCTCGATCATGACGCGGCCGCCTTGTCCAACAAAGCGGCGCAGAGATTCACTATCAGCGGTCCGCAGGCCTGAAATAGCAAGGCAATGATTCAGACTGTCCAAAAGGTCCGGAGCCGTTTCGACCAGGGTTCCGTCGAGATCGAAAACGATAATGGGCTTGGAATTGACAGCAGACATGTGACTTCCTTCAGGAATGATACTTGCGAGCGCATTGCTAAACGCTTTCTCAAATAGGCCAAATTGCTCGCAGAAACGAGAGCCTATCGCAAAAATCGCGATATTTTGTATTGAGCGCTTTGTTGCGCTGCACGCACATGCTAGAGGCGTTCACGGAGCCGGGTGAGAATCCGCTGGGAATATAGGAATTCAGGCATGGATGAAGCACGCAAGCTGAAAATCGCCGCCGCTGCAGAGGCACTGACGCACGTCAAGGACGGAATGCGTCTGGGAATTGGAACAGGCTCAACTGCCGAAGAATTCGTGCGTCTGCTGGCCGAAAAGGTAAACGGTGGTTTCAAGATCATCGGTGTGCCGACCTCTGAGAGGACTGCTGCTCTTTGCGCTGAACTCGGTGTTCCACTGACGACACTCGAAGAAACGCCGCATCTCGATCTGACCATTGACGGTGCGGACGAAGTCGATGCCGATCTGTCTCTTATAAAGGGCGGCGGTGGTGCGCTTCTTCGTGAAAAGATTGTCGCGGCTGCATCCGACTCAATGATTGTTATTGCGGACGGATCGAAGGTTGTTGAAGCGCTTGGACGCTTTCCGCTGCCGATTGAGGTTAATCGTTTCGGTCTTGGCGCAACTTTGCGCAGCATTGAGTTGGCAGCATCGCAATGTGGCCTTGCAGGTCCACTGGTCCTGCGGTTAAAAGATGGCTCGCCGTTTGTAACGGATGGTGGACATTATATCGTGGATGCATCTTTTGGCCGCATTCCCGATCCAAAGATTCTATCTGACGCTCTCTTCGCCATACCGGGCGTTGTTGAGCATGGACTTTTCATCGGACTGGCACGGGCCGCGATTATCGCAGGCGCTGACGGTATCCGAACCATGAACCGGCCTTGAAGCGCCGACACGAATTGTTTGAACGGAGTACCGACCATATGATCCCGGCAACTGGCTTCCGCCGTCTGATTGCACCGTTTTCCGCACTTGTCCTGATGTCAGGCGTTCATGCGGCTTCTGCACAGGAAATTTCCGCTTCGCATCTGGAAGCTGCACGCGCAGCAATCGCTTCTATCAATGCGACGGAGCAGTTTGATGAGATCCTGCCAAGTGCAGCTCGCGCTCTGAAGGGCGAACTCATCCAGAAAGATCCGAATCTCGAAGCTCTCATCACCAAGACCGTTGATGACAAGGCTCTCGCTCTTGCGTCGCGTCGCGCAGACCTCGAAACCGAATCTGCCCGCGCTTATGCAAACGCATTCAGCGAAGATGAACTCAAGGCAATTTCGGCTTTCTACACCTCGGAAGCAGGCAAGAAGCTTCTCGCTGAAGGCCCAATCGTGACTCGTGAAGTCGTTAAGGCTGCAAATATCTGGCAGAACGGCATTGCTCGTGACCTCGCAACCGGTGTTGCAGAAGTTCTCGCAGCGCAGGCTGGCGCAACTGCTGCCCCAGCTACCCCTGAGCAGCCAGCGCAGCAGTAATTGCTTGCAGTAAACTAAAATTTAGAAGCCCGGCGACTTGGCCGGGCTTTTTCTTTTGCTTACATAAAGCGCAGTGTTGATTTTGAATGGAGAGCACCATGGCCAGCTACGATTATGATCTTTTTGTTATCGGCGGTGGTTCCGGCGGTGTCCGGGCAGGGCGTGTGGCCGGTGCCATGGGCAAGAAGGTTGGTCTGGCCGAAGAGTATCGCATGGGCGGAACATGCGTTATCCGTGGTTGTGTTCCCAAGAAGCTCTTTGTCTATGCTTCGCAATTTCCCGAGCATTTTGAAGACGCCGTTGGCTATGGCTGGGAAGTTGGCAAATCGAGCTTTGACTGGAAGAAACTGATCGAAGCCAAGGACAACGAAATTACCCGCCTTGAGGGCCTTTATCGAAAAGGTCTGGAAAATTCCAAGGTCGATATTTTTGCAAGCCGCGCCGAGCTTATCGATGAGCATACTATTGAGCTGAAAGCAGATGGTCGTCGCGTAACCGCTGACCAGATTCTGATTGCAACCGGTGGGCACCCAAGTGTGCACGAATCCCTTCCAGGCGCAGAATATTGCATCACTTCCAACGAAGCATTTCATTTGGAAGAACTGCCGAAAGCAATCGTGATTGCAGGCGGCGGTTATATCGCGGTCGAGTTTGCCAATATTTTCCATGGTCTGGGCGTTGAAACCACGATTGTCTACCGCGGCAAAGAAATCCTGTCGCGCTTTGATCCCGATATCCGTCATCTGCTCCATGAAACGATGGAAGCAAAAGGCATCCGTATCATCTGTGGTGCAGTTTTTGAAAAGGTCGAAAAGCAGTCTGATGGCGAACTGAAAGTTTCTCTGACCGATGGCGAGACACTCAATGTCGGTCAGGTCATGATGGCTATCGGCCGCAAGCCTAACACGAAGGGCCTTGGTCTCGAAAAGGCTGGCGTTAAAACCGACGCGCAGGGTGCTATCGAAGTCGACGACTATTCGCGCACCAGTGTTTCCAATATTTGGGCCGTCGGTGACGTTATCAATCGCGTTCAGCTGACACCGGTGGCAATCCATGAGGCTATGTGCTTTCTCGAAACAGCCTTCAAGGACAATCCAACCAAGCCGGATCACGAGCTGATCGCCACTGCAGTCTTCTCGCAGCCTGAAATCGGCACCGTTGGATTGCCGGAGGATGAAGCTGCGAAGAAGTATCCAGAATTGGAAGTCTATCGCGCCTTGTTCCGCCCGATGAAGAACACGCTGTCAGGCCGTAACGAAAAGATGCTGATGAAGCTCATCGTTGACGCCAAGAGCCGCAGGGTTGTTGGCGCCCACATCATGGGGCCGGATGCCGGTGAAATGGCACAGCTTCTGGGCATTTCGCTCAAGGCTGGCGCAACGAAGGATGACTTCGACCGCACCATGGCCGTTCACCCCACAGCGGCTGAAGAACTGGTCACGATGTACAAGCCGACCTACCGTGTTGTGAACGGAGAAAAGGTCGACGGCTAAATCTTTCGTCGCACGCTGATCCTGTTAACGATTCTTGCTGGTATAAAGCGAGCGACTACATTATATCAACGCGATCACGTATGCCGGTTTCCGTGTTTGGGCATTGAGTTGTCCAATAGAAGCGGATGCCGGCTTTCGTGTTAAGGAGGACAAAATCCGAGAGAAATCGCGCGGATAATTAAAACAGGTGTGAAATGACGAAGAACTGGACCCCGAATTCCTGGAGAGACAAACCGATCAAGCAAGTGCCGTTTTATCCAGACGCACAGGCTCTGACCGATGTTGAAGCTCGCCTTCGTACCTATCCACCGCTCGTATTTGCAGGTGAAGCCCGCAAGCTGAAGAACCAGCTCGCGGATGTTGCCGAAGGCAAGGCATTTCTGCTTCAGGGCGGCGATTGTGCGGAGAGTTTCGCAGAACATGGCGCGGATAATATCCGCGACTTTTTCCGCGTCTTTTTGCAGATGGCCGTTGTCCTGACGTTTGGTGCCTCCAAGCCTGTTGTTAAGGTTGGCCGTATTGCTGGTCAGTTCGCCAAGCCGCGTTCTTCCGACATGGAAACGCTCAATGGCGTCGAGCTGCCATCATACCGTGGCGACATCATCAACGGCATCGATTTCGATGAAGCTTCGCGTATCCCTGATCCGCAACGTCAGGACATGGCTTACCGCCAGTCTGCTGCAACGCTGAACCTGCTGCGTGCATTCGCGCAGGGTGGTTACGCTAACCTTGAGAACGTGCACCAGTGGATGCTCGGCTTTGTTGGCAAAAGCCCGCAGGCAGAGCGCTATGCAGCACTGGCTCAGCGTATTTCGGAAACGATGAACTTCATGCGTGCCATCGGGATAACCTCCGATAGCAATCATTCGCTCCGTGAAACCGATTTCTACACCAGCCATGAAGCATTGCTGCTTGGCTATGAAGAAGCGCTCACACGCGTCGATTCGACCTCTGGCGACTGGTACGGCACTTCAGGTCACATGATCTGGATTGGCGACCGCACACGTCAGGCCGATCATGCGCATATCGAATATTGCCGTGGCATCAAGAACCCGCTCGGTCTGAAATGTGGCCCATCGCTGCAGCCGGATGATCTCATCCGTCTGATAGATCTTCTCAACCCAGAAAACGAAGCAGGTCGTCTGACGCTCATTGCTCGTTTCGGTTACGACAAGGTCGGCGATCATCTGCCACAGCTGATCCGTGCTGTTGAACGTGAAGGCCGCAAGGTCGTCTGGTCTTGTGACCCGATGCACGGCAACACGATCACCGCAGGCGGTTACAAGACGCGTCCGTTCGACCGCATCCTCAAGGAAGTGGAATCCTTCTTCGCGATTCATCGTGCTGAAGGTTCGCATCCGGGCGGAATCCATGTCGAAATGACTGGCAAGAACGTCACCGAATGCACCGGCGGCGCTCGCGCAATTTCGGCGGAAGACCTGCACGACCGTTACCACACGCATTGCGATCCACGTCTCAACGCGGATCAGGCGCTGGAACTGGCCTTCCTTCTGGCAGAATTGCTCAAGAAGGAACGTGACTCAGGTGCGGAAAAGCAGGCCGTTAACGCCTAGTCGGATCAAACCACATCAATTCAATACAGGGCGGAGGATTTATCCTCCGCCCTGTTGTGTTTCGGCTGAATTCGCTTATTGATTTTGGCGAAAACTCACTTGGGGGCATCGATGAAGCGGATTATTCTGGCGTTTCTCAATTCAATGCGTGCTCTCCGGCATTTGGCCAAGCACGAGAAAGCGGTTCAGCAGGAGCTTGTCCTGTTTCTGCTTTCGTTGCCAATCGCATTTTTCCTGGCTCCTAGTGCGCTGGCATTCTTGCTGATGACGGGATCGATCCTGTTCCTCATTCTGGTTGAAGTGCTCAACACGGGTATTGAGGCCACTTGCGATGCAGTCTCGCGTGATTTTCATAAAGAAATTCAGATTGCCAAGGATTGCGGGTCGCTCGCCGTCCTGATCGCGATTGTGTTTGTAGCTGCCACATGGGGCTATATTCTTATTACGACCTATATGATCTGACAAAGAACAGCCGTTCTTGAACTCCATCCGTTGCAATTAATTGCACAAGCGCGCTAAAGCTTGGGCATGATCAGCACCAGCGAGAATCTCGATATGCTTCGTATTGCCGTTGCACAGCTCAATCCTGTTATGGGCGACATCGCCGGAAATCTTGCAAAGGCTCGTGCAGCCCGCGCAGAAGCAGCCAAAATGAACGCCGACCTTGTGATGTTCACCGAGTTGTTCATTGCAGGTTATCCGCCGGAAGATCTTGTGCTGAAGACTGCCTTTGTCGCGGCCTGTGAAAAGGCCGTTGGTGAGCTAGCAAAAGACACCGCTGATGGCGGTCCGGGCGTTATTATCGGCACGCCTATGCAACGCAATAGCGGTTTGCATAATTCGATTGCTGTACTGGATGGCGGCGAAATTATTGCCGAGCGTTTTAAGGTCGATCTGCCGAACTACGGCGAATTTGACGAAAAGCGCGTTTTCCAACCGGGTCCAATGCCAGGTCCGGTGAATTTCCGCGGTGTGCGCATTGGTATTCCGATTTGCGAAGATATCTGGGGCGATCTCGGAGTAGCCGAAACGCTAGCTGAAAGCGGCGCTGAATTTCTCTTGGTGCCAAACGGCTCGCCTTATCACCGCGCCAAGATCGAACGCCGCTATCAGGTCGTTTTGAAACAGGTTATCGAAACCGAACTTCCGATGCTCTACGCCAATCAGGTTGGCGGGCAGGATGAGCTGGTCTTCGATGGTGGTTCCTTTGTGTTCAATGCCGACAAGACCCTTAGCCTGCAGATGCCGCAATTTGCGGAAGCGATTACGCTGACTGTCTGGAAGCGGGACGGCGAGGGCTGGCATTGCGAAGCAGCTGAAAAGGCAAAGCTGCCAGAAGGTTTGGAAGCTGATTATGCTGCCTGTATGCTGGGTCTGCGTGATTATGTGAACAAGAATGGCTTCAAGGATGTCGTGCTTGGTCTGTCAGGTGGTATCGACTCCGCGATTTGCGCGGCGTTAGGTGTCGATGCGCTGGGCAAGGATCGCGTGCGCTGCGTGATGCTGCCATATCGCTACACCTCGGAAGAGTCGCTGAAAGACGCTGCTGATTGCGCGAAGGCGCTCGGCGTGCGTTACGATATTGTGCCTATCGCAGAGCCTGTCGAAGGCTTTCTGTCTGCATTGAAGCCAATGTTTGAAGGCACTGAGAGCGGCGTTACTGAGGAAAATCTGCAAAGCCGCGCACGCGGCACTATCCTTATGGCAATTTCCAACAAGTTCGGTTCGATGGTTGTGACCACGGGCAACAAGTCGGAAATGTCGGTAGGTTATGCAACGCTTTATGGCGACATGAATGGTGGCTTCAACCCCATCAAGGACGTCTATAAGATGCAGGTTTTTGCTCTGTCCGAATGGCGCAACAACAATGTTCCGGTTGGCAGCCTTGGCCCTTCTGGCGAGGTTATCCCGACAAACATCATCACAAAAGCGCCATCCGCAGAATTGCGTGAAAACCAGACAGATCAGGACAGTCTTCCGCCTTATCCGGTACTGGACGACATTCTCGAATGCCTCGTTGAAAACGAAATGAGCAATGCAGAGATTGTTGCGCGTGGCCATCAGCTTGAGACGGTGCAAAGGATCGAGCACCTGCTTAATCTGGCCGAATACAAGCGCCGCCAATCTGCGCCTGGTGTCAAAATTACCAAGAAGAATTTCGGACGTGATCGTCGTTATCCAATAACGAACCGCTTCCGCGACCGCTGAGAGATTTCATAATGACCGTAACAGTTCGTTTTGCACCGTCGCCGACGGGGTATATTCATATTGGCAATACACGTACCGCACTTTCAAACTGGCTTTACGCCAAGAAGAACGGCGGCAATTTTATTCTGCGTTATGATGATACAGACGTTGAACGCTCCAGGCAGGAATATGCCGATGCTATTGCCATTGATCTCGCATGGCTGGGTGTTACGCCTGACCGGATCGAATATCAGTCAAAGCGCTTTGATGTGTATGCCAAGGCTGTCGAGAAGCTGAAGCAGGCCGGTCTTCTCTATGCCTGCTATGAAACGGCCGACGAACTCGAACGCCGTCGCAAGCTTCGTCTCGCGCGTCGTTTGTCGCCAGTCTATGGCCGCGAAGCTCTGAAGCTGACCGATGACGAAAAGGCAGCTTTCGAAGCTGAGGGCCGCAAGCCGCACTGGCGCTTCCTTCTACCAAACTTTGAAAGCGATCCTTTCGCAACCACACGCACCGAAGTCCATTGGGATGATCTGGTGCGTGGGCCACAGACTGTAGATCTGGCTTCCATGTCCGATCCGGTTCTGGTTCGCGAAGACGGCACTTATCTCTATACGCTGCCATCGGTTGTTGATGATATTGATCTTGGCATCACCCACATCATCCGTGGTGACGACCATGTCACTAATTCGGGCGTGCAGATTGCAATTTTCAAGGCGCTCGGTGCCGAACCGCCGGTCTTTGGCCACCACAACCTGCTCACCACGGTTTCTGGCGAAGGGCTTTCCAAGCGCTCTGGCGCTCTTTCGGTCGGTAGCTTACGTGAAAGCGGTTATGAACCTATGTCGGTCGCTTCGCTGGCCATTCTGATCGGAACATCCGAGTCCGTTTCGGCAGCGATCGATATGGATGCCTTGGCAGAACGTTTTGATCTTGCTGCGATTTCAAAATCATCGGCAAAGTTTGACCCAGCAGAACTTGATACGCTTAACCGCGCTTTGCTGCATGATATGCCTTTTGAGAAAGCGAAAGAGCGTCTCGAAGCACTCGGCATTTCAGGCGATAAGGCAGAGGCTTTTTGGGCAACTGTTCGTGGTAACCTTGAGCGTTTCAACGATGCGGCTCATTGGTGGCAGATCATCAATGGCGATCTGCCGGAAAAGCCGGAGCTAGCCGAAGAAGATCAGGTGTTTGTGCAGGAAGCCTTTAAACTGCTACCTGCTGCTCCTTGGGATAAGCAGACCTGGAAAACATGGACCGATGCTGTGAAGATCGCGACGGGACGCAAGGGCAAGACATTATTCATGCCCCTGCGTATCGCACTTACGGGGCAGGCGCATGGTCCGGAGCTTGCGGACCTACTGGTTTTGATTGGTCCGGATAGAACGAAGATCCGACTACTCTAACTTTCGAGCTTTCCGTATAGGTGCGCTCCGCTGGCGGTGTGGTTGCTGTCGGAGCGATATAGTCAGTTGGTTGAACTTTTGGTTGTGATGTCGGCGCGTAACTCGATTCCGTTGCTTCGTATGGTGGAACAACGAAATCTTCGACCGGTTCACTTACAGTTTTCGCGACTTTAGTCTGGTCGTTTTTAGATATTTTGTTTGAGGCTGTTTTTCTGGGAGCAGCCTTCTGCGCTTTTCGAGCGGGTGCCCAAGTCGCCGAACATGCCTGAACATATCGACCAGCGTGCGATCTGCCAGCTATCGTGGCATTTAGCTCAGAGAGCTGGTTTTCAAGAGTTTTAACGTCCGACTGCAGTTTATCCGCTCGCGTCTTAAGGCGCGTGCACGATGTGGATTTGCCCGCACTGAAACAGCTTTGCTTTGATAGTTCAGTACGAGTCCGTGCAAGCTGAGCTTTGCTTTGTTCAAGTTTTGCTTTCGTCGATGCAACATTGCTCGACAATCGCGCTTTCTCTTTTGGAGAGCATTGCTGCACCGGTTGGGTGGTTGTACAGCCGGCTATCAATAATGCGGTCGTTAACACCATCGCTGGCGATGCCAGGCGAAAAAAACGTCTACAAGCAATCTTCATAGAACAAGCCCGTCCTGTTTGTTCGTACGTATCGATTGTTATGTATTGTATTTAAGAAAGCATAAACGCCAAGTACGATTATTCATACTTGGCGTTTATTATACATTGATAATATATATTATAGCAAGTTCTTATTCTATTTTACTTCTTCAATTCTCCCGAGCGCTGAAGTGCTTCAACAACTGCCAGAGCGGTCATATTCACAACGCCACGCGATGTAACTGACGGCGTAAGGATGTGGGCAGGGCGCGCTGTGCCGAGCAGAATTGGCCCAACATGCAGTGCATCAGTCACCGTCTTGACCACGTTTAGCGTGATGTTTGCCGCGTCAAGGTTCGGGAAAACCAGAAGGTTTGCTTCGCCCTTGAGGCGCGAGTTCGGGAATACGCGATCCCGCAAAGCTTGCGAAAGCGCAGAGTCGCCATGCATTTCACCATCAGATTCAAGCTCTGGAGCTTTTTCTGCCAGCAACGCTGCGGCCCGACGCATCTTCTCTGCACTTGCGGATTCTTTCGATCCGAAGTTGGAATGTGAAACGAGTGCAGCCTTTGGTTCAATTCCGAAACGGCTGATTTCCTTGGCAGCCAGAATTGCCATTTCAGCGATTTCTTCGGCTTCCGGTTCTACGCTGACATAAGTGTCGGTGAGGAACAGTGCGCCGCGCTGCGAAATTAGCAGGCTGAGGGCAGAATAATCGCTGATACCTGGAAGCTTGCCGATAATCTGCTTCACGACGCGCATATGGCGCTCAAAGCGTCCTTCCAGACCACAGATCATGGCATCTGCTTCATCGCGCATCACAGCCAGCGCTGCAATTGCCGTCGAGTTGGTACGTACGATTGTACGTGCCGCCTCAGGGGTCACACCCTGACGGCCCGTATAGGACAGATAAAGGTCGACATAATCACGGTAACGTGGATCATCTTCCGGATTGATAAGATCGAAATCAGTGCCTGGACGAATCTTTAGACCGTAGCGCTGAAGGCGTGTTTCGATAACGTGTGGACGACCAACGAGGATTGGTGCAGCAATACGTTCTTCGATAACCACCTGAGCAGCACGCAATACACGTTCATCTTCACCGTCAGCATAGATCACGCGCATCGGCTTGCTCTGCGCGCGGGCTGCCGCGAAGACTGGCTTCATGATGAGGCCGGAACGGAAGACGAAGCGGTTCAGCCTGTCGGTATAAGCTTCCCAGTCTTCGATTGGACGCGTTGCAACACCGCTTTCCATCGCAGCCTTGGCAACCGCAGGAGCGATACGCAGGATCAAACGCTGATCGAATGGCGATGGGATAATGTGATCTGGTCCGAAAGTCGGTGTATCACCCGAATAGGCCCGGGCAGCAACATCAGAAGGTTCTTCGCGAGCCAATGCTGCAATAGCACGAACCGCTGCGAGCTTCATTTCTTCATTGATTGCAGTCGCACCCACATCAAGTGCGCCACGGAAGATGTAAGGGAAGCAGAGGACGTTGTTGACCTGGTTCGGATAGTCTGAACGTCCTGTGCAGATCATAGCATCGGCGCGTGCTTCGCGCGCAGCTTCCGGCATGATTTCTGGATTTGGATTAGCCAGTGCCATGATCAATGGCTTTTCAGCCATCTGCTTGAGAAGCTCAGGCTTCAGAACACCAGCCGCCGACAAGCCGAGGAAAACGTCTGCGCCGCCGATAACATCGGCCAGCACGCGTGCGTCGGTCTTCTGTGCGTACACTTCCTTCCAGCGATCCATAAGCGTATTGCGGCCTTCATAGACCACGCCTTCAATATCGCAGACAAAGATGTTTTCGCGCTTGGCGCCAAGATTAACCAGCAGGTTAAGACAGGCAAGCGCCGCAGCACCAGCGCCTGAAGTTACAATCTTGGCAGTGCCAATTTCTTTTCCAGCCAATTCCAGTCCATTGAGCACTGCGGCGGCGACAATAATTGCCGTTCCATGCTGATCGTCATGGAAGACCGGAATATTCATTTTGGCGCGCAGTTGCTCTTCAACTTCAAAGCATTCAGGTGCCTTGATGTCTTCGAGGTTGATACCGCCAAAGGTCGGTTCGAGCGCGGAAACAACATCAACGATACGGTTGATTTCATGTGCATCGACTTCAATGTCGAAAACATCGATATCTGCAAATTTCTTAAAGAGAACGGCCTTGCCTTCCATCACTGGCTTGGATGCAAGTGCGCCGATATTGCCAAGGCCAAGAACCGCGGTGCCGTTTGAAATAACTGCGACCAGATTGCCGCGCGCCGTATATTCGGCAGCAGCAGCGGGATCTTCATGGATGGCGAGGCAGGGGGCGGCGACGCCTGGCGAATAAGCAAGCGCAAGGTCGCGCTGATTTCCGAGCGGCTTGGTGGCTTGAATTTCCAGCTTGCCCGGCTTCGGGTAGCGGTGGAAGAACAGGGCCGCTTCGTCAAAATCCGAACGCGTGGAAGTGGAGGGGGTCTTTTTATTCGTCATTATCGCATCGCTTTCCGGTTCATGCGCGCAGCTGGGGGAGGAAACCGCGCAGGGACGCTTATTTGCGTCTTTTGAGCCATTATCGTTCTTATCTCAAACTATCAAATCACTATAGGCCCGATTTCGAGAAGCAGTTATTCCGCAGTTGAATGGTATTTCGAGTGAAACAGCTTCTTTTATGGCAACAGACATGCCACCAAGCCAATGTCGCAATCAACCGGATTTTGGTTGACGCGCGGAAATGTCCACCTGTTCCGCGCTTTTTTACCACTCAAATAATTGCGACCTTAATTTTACCGGGAATATCGCTTCGATTTTGAAAATTTGTGTCCCTCATTATCTGGGATAATTTATATAAGAAATTACTTTAATAGCTAACTATATAGCACTGTTTCGTTTAATTTTTGGAGGCTTATACTTAGTAAAATTCAGTAAACAGACTAGGATATATGTGTCATGCGCAGTGGCCTTGAAAATATTGTCGTCGCCGAAACCGGTTTGTCGGATGTCGATGGTCTTTCGGGAAAACTCATCATTCGTGGGCGATCGCTCGATAATCTTGTTCC
Source organism: Brucella sp. NBRC 12950 (assembly GCF_030268145.1). Lineage (NCBI taxonomy): Bacteria > Pseudomonadati > Pseudomonadota > Alphaproteobacteria > Hyphomicrobiales > Brucellaceae > Brucella > Brucella sp. NBRC 12950. Next base: position 50,491 of record NZ_BSQC01000017.1, on the reverse strand, counting down.
TCATACCAGTTTTGAGGATTGTATTGAGCTTCTATGGGATGGCTTGTTTGATGACATTCCCAAGGGAGAGGAACTTCAGCGTGCGCTCGGTGAGGCTCGTGCTCAGATTTTTCATCACACCGATGCAATAGACGATGTGTTGCTTGAACTGCCGCCGATAGAAGTCGTGCGTGCGCTGATGGCCAGAATCCCCGACGGAGATGACCTTACAGCCGCTCTTTATATGGTTGCAGTTCCGGCTGTTTTCACTCCTGCCATTATGCGTATGAAACGTGGACGACAGATGCTGTCTCCCGATCCTTCTCTTCCGCATAGCGTCGACTTTCTACGTATGATGAATGTCAGGATGCCGGAGGAAATTGATGTTCAGGCCCTCAATAGCTACCTCGTATCTGTTTCTGATCACGGTTTGAATGCATCGACCTTCGCTGCCTGTGTGGTTGCTTCGACACAGGCGGGGATGACGTCATCAATTCTGGCCGCAATCGGCGCTTTGAAAGGCCCACTTCATGGCGGAGCACCTGCTCCTGTGCTTGATATGTTGGACGCGATTGGAAATGCCAAGAATGCAGAAGTTTGGCTGGATAGGGCTGTTTCCAAAGGTGAGCGTTTAATGGGGTTTGGTCATCGGATTTACCGCATTCGTGATCCCCGGGCCGATGTAATCAAAGCTGCGCTTCATCGCATTATAGAGAGCAAAAACGCTAACAAAGACAGGCTGCATTTGGCTGAGGCGGTGGAAACTGCAGCAATCGCTGTGTTGAATAAGCATAAGCCGGAACGAATGCTGTCAACCAATGTCGAATATTACACGGCTTTACTGCTTGAACAGCTTGATATCCCTCGCGCAGCTTTCACCTCCGTATTTGCCATGGGGCGAACTTTGGGTTGGGTTGCACACTGCCGTGAACAAATAAAAGAGAACAAACTTATTCGTCCACAGTCGATCTATGTTGGCCCAAAGCTTGATACAGTCACTTAGTTTTGCATCGACATATTTGATCTCAGCCTCTGAGATAAACATTCAGATATATTGAAAATTCTATTTGAGAGACGCGAAGTTATTGGCTTTGCGTCTCTTTTTTAACCGTCATATGTCTGTGACATGAATCGGGTTTTCTGCGCTCAAATCCGGGTTGCCATCGGAAGGACAACCAAATGAGCGATGAACAGACTGAGTCAAAGAAATACCGCACTCTGTTTATTTCTGACGTGCATCTTGGCTCCAAGGCGGCTCAGGCCGAACTTTTGCTGGACTTCCTGCGTTGCCATGATGCTGAAACGATCTATCTGGTTGGTGATATCGTTGATGGCTGGCGTCTGCGACGCAACTGGCATTGGCCACAGGAGCACAACGATGTTGTGCAGAAGCTTCTGCGCAAAAGCCGCAAGGGCGCGACAATCATTTATATTGCCGGCAACCACGATGAGTTCCTGCGCAATTTTCAGGGTACGCATTTTGGCGGCATCGAAGTGATGAACCGCGGTATTCATGAAGCGGCGGACGGACGTAAATTCCTCGTCATTCACGGCGATCAGTTCGATGTTGTGGTGCGCAATGCACGCTTTATCGCCTATCTCGGTGACTGGGCTTATGATACGGCCATCTGGATCAACACGATCATGAGCCGCGTGCGTGCAATGTTTGGTCTGCGTTACTGGTCGTTTTCGGCATGGGCTAAATTCCGCGTCAAGAAAGCGGTCAACTTCATCGGCAAGTTTGAAGACGTGGTTTCAGAAGAAGCACAACGCATCGGCGTCGATGGTGTTATCTGCGGCCACATCCATCATGCGACCATCGAGAAGATGAACGGCGTTGAATATATCAACACCGGCGATTGGGTAGAAAGCTGCACAGCGGTTGTCGAGCATTTCGATGGACGTATGGAATTGCTCGAATGGACTGAGCGTCTGGGCCAGAAACCATCACTCCCTGCCGTGCAAGACGCAAATCCAGGTGGAAGAATAATCAGGCTTCCGAGAGCAGCCCGAAAAGCGGTGAATGGCAGCAGATGAAGAAACTAGTCATCGTAACAGACGCCTGGCATCCACAAGTAAATGGCGTTGTGAGAACGCTGGCAAAATGCTGTGAACTGATGACCGAACGTGGCTATGAGGTGATTGTCATCTCTCCACAGGATTACCGTTCGGTACCTTGTCCGACATATCCCGAAATTCGTCTGGCCATGACGACCCCATCAGCCTTCCGCCGACGGCTCGTGAAATTGCAGCCGGACTATGTGCATATCGCCACCGAAGGTCCGCTGGGCTTCATGGCGCGGCGTGCATGTCTTAAAATGGGTTGGAGCTTTACAACAAGCTTTCACACCCGCTTTCCTGAATATCTTCAGGACAGGTTTCCAATTCCGCCAAAGTGGACTTATGCGTTCTTGCGCCGCTTCCATAATGCGGCGTCGCATACACTTGTTCCAACCCAATCAATCCTCGACGATTTGCATGGACGTGGTTTTACAGGGCTGGAGCTTTGGACCCGCGGTGTTGATCGCACGCTTTTTCATCCACGCGACGATGTTAAAAGGGACCTACCGCAGCCGGTCTTTATCTGCGTCGGACGCGTAGCAACAGAAAAGAACCTGCCAGCATTTCTGGAGTTGAAACTGCCGGGAACGAAATTGATCGTCGGTGATGGTCCGGCACTCGACGATTTGAAAACCCGTTTTCCTGAAGCCGTTTTCATTGGCAAGAAAGAGGGCAAAGACCTCGCGCGTGTCTATGCATCGGCGGATGTGTTTGTGTTTCCGAGCAGAACCGACACGTTTGGCCTCGTTCTGCTGGAAGCCATTTCGTCGGGCCTGCCTGTGGCGGCATTTCCCGTACCGGGATCATCCGATGTTGTGGGCGCAACAGGAGCGGGGGTTTTGTCCGAAGATTTGCATGAAGCATGCATTGCGGCACTTGAAATGCCAGCCTTTGATCCCGCTGAAGTGCTCAAGCCTTTCACATGGGAAGCCTGTGCGGACATCTTCGAAAACGTTCTGTCGTCAACGAAGAGTGTCGCACAACCTTTCAGCAGAACCGAGAATCAACCCCAGACAGTCGCCTCTGGCGGATAAACCAGCGCCCCGTCATAGCGCAGTCCAGGATCACGGTCGTGTGCCAATAACAGCGGACCGTCCAGATCAACGACATCGGCTTTCTGCGCCAGTAAAACGGCAGGCGCCATGCCAAGCGATGTACCAACCATGCAGCCAACCATGATTTGAAGTCCGAGCGAAGTAGCCTTTTCGCGCATAATCAAACCTTCGGTCAGGCCACCAGCCTTATCGAGCTTGATATTCACGGCATCATAGCGCTTGGCGAGATCTTCCAAACCGACCGACGTATGAACGCTTTCATCGGCGCATATAATCACCGGGTGTTCGATGCGGCTTAGAATATCATCTTTACCGGCGGGCAGGGGCTGTTCAATCAAAACCACGCCTGCTTTGGCTGCGGCCGCCATATTTTCTTCGATATTATCTTCAGTCCAGCCTTCATTTGCATCGATAATGATGCGGCTGTTTGGAGCCGCATCGGCAACTGCGTGAATACGCTCGATATCGTTGTCGCCGCCCATTTTCACTTTGATTAGAGGGTAATGCGCGACCTTCGCGGTCGATTCTGCCATTTCTTCGGGCGTTCCGAGCGACACTGTAATGGCGGTTTCCAGCGCCCGCGTTGGTGTGCCAAGTGTATCGGCGACACTCTTGCCAGAGAGTTTGGCTTCCAGATCCCACATTGCACAATCAACCGCATTGCGGGCCGCACCTGCTGGCATGAGCGTCTGAATATCCTGACGTGTGGCACCGCTTTCAATAGCTGAGCGCACGGCTTCAATTTGTTCGCTTACGCTCTCAATTGATTCGCCATAACGTGCATATGGAACGCATTCGCCGCGCCCCAATAGGCCATTATGCCCGATCTCGCATACGATCACTGCGGCTTCAGTCTTCGAGCCGCGGGAGATTGTGAATTTCCCGGCGATGGGATAGCGTTCATGAATGATTTTCAAGCTATTGTGCATGGATATGCCCTTTAGGACGCAGTATTTCGGTCGTGCAACGACTCGTGTATGAGGTTAGGCCATGTTGACCGACACTGCCGACAAAGCAAGTACTGCTGCCAATGTCGCGCCAAAGATTGATTTGGCCGAGCACGATGGCGCGCGTCTTGTTAGCCTGAGTGGACGCTGGGTTTCCCAAAGCGTCAATTTCGTTGACAAGAAAATGCGCGAGCTTGAAAAAGTTGGCGGTTCGCAGGCAGTCATCATAGATGCGACTGACGTGGCGGGCCTCGACACGGCTGGTGCATGGCTCATAGAGCGTCTGCGTCAGAGGCTGAAGTCGCAAAATATCGATGTTCGTCTTGAGGGTGTTAAGCCCGCCTGGCTTCCGCTTATGGAAGAGGTCGGTAATGCCGTCGAGCGTACACTTGATGTGCCGCAAGTCAAAAAGCCATTCGTCATTATTCGTATGCTGGAATCGCTGGGCCGAGGCGTCGTCTCGATCTATGACGATTTCAAAATGGCCATGCATATTCTTGGCGCTACCATCCGTGGAGCTCAGCTGAAAGCTGGTCGCGGCAGTGGTATTCCTATCCCGGCTATTGTCACACAGATGGATCGTATGGGCGTTGGTGCCATTCCGATCATTATACTTATGTCGACGATTGTCGGTGCGATTATCGCACAGCAGGGTGCCTTTCAGCTCCGCTATTTTGGCGCTGAAATCTTTGTTGTCGATCTGGTCGGTATTCTTGTACTGCGCGAACTGGGTGTCTTGTTGACCGCCATCATGATTGCTGGCCGCTCAGGAAGTGCGATTACCGCTGAAATTGGTTCGATGAAAATGCGCGAGGAAACAGACGCGCTTACGGTTATCGGTCTTAATCCGGTCGGCGTTTTGGTGTTTCCGCGTCTTGTGGCACTCGTCGTCGTTCTGCCGCTGCTGACAATCATCGCCGATCTTGCGGCTTTGATTGGTGCTGCAGGCGTTGCCTGGTTTTACTCAAATATTTCACCGGAAGCTTTTATCAGCCGTCTGCATGATGCAGTGGCGCTCAATACATATTTCGCTGGCCTCATTAAAGCGCCGTTTATGGCAATGATCATTGGCATTCTCGCCTCGGTTGAAGGCATGAAGGTCGGCGGCAGCGCAGAATCGCTTGGGCGTCGCGTTACTGCTTCTGTGGTCAAAGCGATCTTTGTCGTAATCGTAGTAGATGGCATGTTTGCCATGTTCTATGCCGCTATTGATTTTTAAAAGTGTGACGATCCGTTGTTTTTATGGGCTATTTCGGACACAGTCAGAGATAAATCAGACTTGAGATTCTCGCTTGCGGTTCAGTCTCAGAGCAAGCTCGGATAAAGAATAGGTATGGAGAGCAGTATCGATCAGCAGCCACAATCACACGACGAGGAAAGCAATCAGGCGCCCGTGCCGATCATATCGGTGCGTGATGTTACTGTTTCTTTCGGCGGTCGTGCGCCTGTTCTCGATAAGCTGTCGCTTGATATATACAAGGGCGAGGTGCTTGGCTTCATCGGACCGTCCGGTTCCGGTAAGTCGGTGCTTATGCGCACAATTCTCGGACTGAATAAAAAGCAGTCTGGAGATATCGAGATATTGGGCAAAAACATCGATCGTCTGGGCGACGTCGAGAAAATGGCCATCGATATGCGCATGGGTGTTCTGTTCCAGCATGGTGCGCTTTTCTCAGCGCTGAATGTACTGGAAAACATTCAGGTGCCGATGCGTGAATATCTCGATCTTTCACCAAAGCTTATGGATGAGCTTGCGCGTTTGAAGATCGATCTGGTGGGACTGAAACCGGATACAGCTGAGAAATTCCCGTCAGAGCTTTCAGGCGGCATGATCAAGCGCGCAGCACTAGCCCGCGCACTGGCTCTTGATCCCGATATCGTCTTCCTTGATGAGCCGACTTCGGGTCTTGATCCGATCGGTGCAGCAGACTTTGACGAGCTGATTGCGAACCTTCGCGATACAATGGGACTGACTGTCTATATGGTCACCCACGACCTCGACAGTCTGTTTGCGATTTGCGATCGCATTGCAGTTTTGGGCAACAAAAAAGTGTTGGTCAGCGGTTCCATTGAAGACATGCTGACTGTAGACGATCCATGGGTTAAATCCTATTTTCAAGGCAAGCGCGCGCGCCAGATTGACACTTCGGCGCCAAGCAGACGGCGGCCGGGTAGCCGCTTGCAGACTGGATAAGGTATGGAAACGAGAGCCAATTACGTACTGGTAGGAGTGTTCACGCTGATCGTCAGTCTGCTGGCGTTCGGTTTCGTGTACTGGATCGCCCGCTTCGGTGAAGCGAGGGATTCGGTTGCTCTTGATGTGCGCATTCCGGGTTCGGTAACGGGCCTCAGCATCGGTAGTCAGGTGTTGTTTAACGGTATCAAGGTTGGTGATGTGCGCCGCCTGCATCTCGATGAGACCAATCCCGGCATGGTGATCGTGCAGACGCGCGTTAATGCGACAACGCCGATCACGCGCTCAACTGCCGCTACGCTCGGTTTTCAGGGCCTTACAGGCCAGGCTTACATCGAATTGAAGGGCGGGCGTCTGGATGAACCCAATCTTCTGACCGAAGCTGCAAAGGAAGACACGGTTGCGCGTATCGACGCCGATCCGTCCTCAATCAACAATCTTCTCGCCACCGCACAGGACATCTTTGCCCGCGCGAACAGTGTTTTGGGCGAATTGGAAGGCTTTGCAAAAGATGCGCGCGGCCCTCTGACTGACACGATCAAGAACACGAAGACTTTCACAGACGCGCTGGCGAAGAATGCCGATGTGATTGAAGAACTTGGTTCCAATACTGGCAACATCAATCAGATCATCACAGATGCAAAAGATATGATGGCCCGCTTGAATGCAGCATCCGTTCGCGTTGAAGGTATCATGGCCAAGGCTGATAAGCTTCTGTCTAGCGACGACAAGGATGGCGTCGTAGCGCAGGCAAAAGCCACGCTTGAATCAATCCGCCAGACCTCAACCAATCTCGACAAGCGTCTCGGACCGATTGCAGACAATCTGCAGCGTTTTTCAGGCCAAGGTCTGCGCGATGTTCAGTCGGTTGTGGTTGACAGCCGTCGTTCGATCCAGCGTATTGAACAGGCAATTACAGATCTCGAACGCAATCCGCAGCGTCTGATTTTCGGCGGACAAGGTAACGTACCGCAGTATAACGGGAGGGCGCGTCATTGATTTCCAGAATCGGTTCCGTTGATATGAAATCACGCCGCTCGCTCATCAAAGCTTCTGCTGTGTCTGCACTCGTTGTGGGCCTTCTCGCAGGCTGTGGAACGACAACGCCTCTCGACACTTTCAACCTTTCGGCACCGCAGCCCAATGTTTCTTCCCCTAGCCGGAAGAGCATTCAATTGCTGATACCGACTCCTACGGCGTTGAAAGCCCTCGACAGCGAAAATATCGTTATCAGCTCTTCACCGGGCTCAATCGAATATCTGAAGGGCGCACAATGGGGCGACCGCCTGACGAATATCGTTCAGTCGCGAATTGTGCAGGCCTATGAAAATACGGGTGTCTTTGGTGGTGTAGGCCGTCCTGGCGACGGCTTGGCAATCAATTATCAGATACTCACCGATCTGCGCATGTTCGGCGTTCAGGTCTACGGTGGACAGCGTGTTGCAGTCGTAGAGCTTGCCGTGAAGCTGATGAATGACAAGAATGGTGAAGTACGCTCAACGCGCGTGTTCCGCTCATCCGTTCCGGTCAGTGGCGCGACAAACAGCGCCTATGTCAAAGCACTGGACGCTGCGTTTGATCGGACTGTAAGCGAGGTCGTGGGCTGGACGATATCGTCGCTCTAATCATTTCAGAACGCGTCTAAAGTCAAAGCATAATCCTATCGGGGTGAATCGAGGATCGATAAGATTATGCTTCAAATAAAAAGGCTTAGGGCGTCGATCTAATCCAATCAAATCAAATCGAAACACACTCCAAAGCAGGTCGGATAATCTCCGGCCTGCTTTTTTCGTGCCAGCCTAAAGCATGTTGCAGCTAAATGGATTCATTTAGCGTTCGCGAACATGCGACAACTAACAGTATCTGGAGCGAGCGCCATGGGTGCGACTAAGCGCGACACGCTCTAGTGCATGACGCGGAAACGTCGGAGCCGGGGATTTGCGTGTAATCAGTCCAATGAACTGATTATTCATCCCGGTTTGCTCCACCTTGAACTCGTTTCACTCTGTTGCTCGGTTTCGATAGTTCGCGACGTGCAGCTTCGATAATCCGTCTTCATTCCAAAACAAAAAACGCGGCCCGAGAGCCGCGTTTTTCTTTCATACTATATGGTCCGCGATTAGCGCAGACGTCCGCTTGCGTGAGCGAGCATGGTGTAAACCTTGCCGGTATCCGACGTGAGATAGGTCTGTGTGACCATGTTATCGCGATCGTTGCGTGCAACGTCTTCAAGCAGGCGCTGGAAGTCGTCCATGTAACGGTCTACGGCGCGGCGGAATTCACCATCCGTCTGATACTTACGCTTGATGTCGTCAAATGTCTGCTGACCCTTCAGCGTGTAAAGACGACGGGTGAAGACATTGCGTTCGCCACGGCGGTAGCGGTCCCAGAGCTCAACCGATGCTTCATGATCGATTGCACGAGCAATATCGACCGAAAGCGAGTTGAGCGATTCAACGACGTGGCTCGGTGAACGCGGAGCCTGTGTCGACTGCGGCTGCGATGGCGCTGCAGCTTCATCGTCACGGGAGGCGCGAGCCAGAAGGTCCGAAACCCAACCGCGTGGCTTTTCAGCCGATTGCGCAGGCTGAGCGGCCTTTGGTGCCTCTACAGGGCGGCTACGGACTGCAACATCAGCCTGTGGTGCCTGAGCCTGTGGGCGTGGCGCGACAGGAGCTTGAACTGGTGTCGGAGCTGGAGCAGCGCGCTGGGTCTGAACCGGACGGGAAACCGAGCGGTCTGCACGGCTTTCGCCAACATCGACCAGACGTCCCGACTTGTTGACGATTTCAGCAAGCTCCTTGAGAGCATTGATCTGCTCGCCAACCGCCTTGCGCATGGCACTCGTCGTTTCTTTTGCTTCTGCAGGCATGTCGAGAACGCCACGCTTGAGCTCGCCACGGGTTGTGTCGAGTTCGCTGCGAATTTCCGAAGCCGTGCGACGGATATCGTCGGTGGCAGCAGAGAACTTCTGCGAAGCCTGTTCCACGATCTCGGAAACGCTTTCGCGCATCTTTTCAGCAGAAACGCGAGTCTGTCCTTCAGCACGCTGGAAGGCAGATGCAACAACCGTTTCAAACGACTGCATCAGCTTCTCGATGCCTTCCGACTTTTCAACCAGACCGGAAGCTAGCTTGTCGAGCGCCAGGTGACGGTCTTCAAGAGTACCTGCAAGGCCATTCTGAGCCGAGTTGATCATGTCCGAAGCAGACGAGAGAACCTTGCCGTGTTCTTCAAAGCGTTCCGCAATATCAGCGATCTGCGACAGGGTACCATCCGAAAGCGCACGCAGCGTTCCGATGTTGTTGTCAATGAGACCGGTCGAAGCCTGGAACATCTGTGCAGCGCGGTTTGCGTTTTCAACGAAGCTGCTGGTTGTTTCAACGAGACGACCATCAATGTCTGTCAGGTTGCGGGCAGCAGCGTCGATCAGCTTGCCGAGTTCACCGTTTGAAGCGGCGAGGCGGTCGATCAGTTCGCTGACATTGTCCGAAAGGCCAGACTTCGCCTGCTGAACAGCAGCAATTGTTTCAGCCGTACGGCTGGCCAATGCGTTGACCAGTGCTGCATTTTCCGAACGAAGACGGTCAGTTGCTGCATGGGTTGCTTCTTCAAGCTGCTGAGCAAGGCCGCGACCGCTATCTGCAAGACGCTGTACAAGCGGTTCAGCAGTATCATTGAGGATCTGCGTGATTTCCTGTGAACGTGCAGCGAGGACAGCATTCAGCTCACGGGTACGTTCTTCAAGCGTAACGGCAGTCGTATCGGTAACTTGAGCGATACGGGCTTCAACCGAACCAAGTTCCATCGTGATGCGCGAACCGATGTCGCCGAGGCGCGTTGCAATGGCATCTGCGCGTTCAGCAAGGCGAGCTTCAGTGCCGGAAAGATTTTCCGTAACACTTGAAGAGAATGCTTCGCTATGACCGGCCAGTGTTTCACTGGTTTTGGTAGCAGTGTCTGCGATACGGGCTTCAATTGCTGAAAGCTCACCGGTGAGGCGGCTTTCAATGGCTTCGAGACCGCCGGCAATCGCGCTTGCACGTTCATTCAGGCGAGCTTCTGTGCCAGCCAGGTTATCGGCAACGCTTGCGGCAAATGCTTCACTGTGACCAGCAAGCGTATCGCTTGTCTTGGTTGCGGTATCAGCAATGCTGCTTTCGATCTGCGACAGACGTTCTGCAATCGCATTTGCGCGTTCGCCGAGGCGTTCTTCAGTGCCGGAGAGGTTCGCGATGAGATCGGCGCTGAAGCTCTGACCAAAGCCGTCGAGAGCCTGACCAGCCTTCGCTGCTTCAGCGGAAAGCGTGCTGGCTGCTTCCGTGATCTTCTCGCGCAGCGAGCCTGCTACGACACCAGCACTCTGTTCGAGTGCGCGACGAACATTGTCGACGCCAATCGAAAGCGCCTTTTCCATGGTCTGTGTGCGTTCTTCGATAATGCCGGTCTGGCCTTCGAAAGCGCGGCTGATCGCATCGCTGCTGTTCTCAATCGCGTTGTGCAGATTGGTCGTGCGCTGCGAAAGGATATCGCCATGATCCTGAAGGGTCTGGCTGAGCGACGCAGTGCTTTCAGTCAGAGTTTCGCGGATTGCAGCGGTGCGGCCTTCAATCGTCTGTTCATGCCCATCAAGGATATGGACGAGGGCGCTGTTGTGATCGTTGAGAACCGAGCGCAGTCCACTCGTGCGTTCTTCGACGTGCTGAACGTGATCATTGAACGTTGCTTCAAAGGCAGAACGGCTTGCACCGATTGTTTCGCTAAGCGTCTGCGAGCGTTCGTCGAATACGCGTGCCAGCTCCTGCTGATTGTCAGCAATAAGAGTCTGCAGCGAATTGACCCGTTCATCAAAAGTACGAGCGATCAGTTCACGATTTTCGTTGAAATTATCGCGCAATACGCTTGTACGTTCATCCATCAGCTGAGCAAGCATTGCCTGATTGCCAGCGATGACACCCTGCAGAGAGGCTGCACGCTCTTCGAGCGAACGCGAGTGATCTGCGAAGGTCGCATCGAGGCGCGAAGCGCTGTTTGCCATTTCTTCCTGAAGAACACTTGTTCTGTCAGCAAGAATAGCCGCGTGCCGCTCAGCAGCTGAATCCAGAGCCGAAGCGCTGTTGTTAATTGCGTTTTCGATATCGCTTGTGCGTGCGGCAAGCGTATCAGCATGGCCACGGATAACCGCTGAAACGCGTTCAGTTTCACCTTCAAGCGAAGACGCCAGAACATCGCGGCTTTCTGCAAGCTTGCCAGCAAAAGCCGAAGCTTTTTCGTTGAGAACGTTGCCAACGCTTTCGCTGATCGAAGTCAGATCATCGCTGATCTTGGTCTTCGTTTCATCGATCATTGCGCTCAGTGCATTGCGGCCACCAGAGAAGGTTTCTGCAATTTCACGAGTACGTGCAATGAGATTTTCGTTGATCTGACGCGAACGGGTTTCAAGAGCCGCGTTCAGCTTTTCAGTGCTGCTATCAAGCGCATGGGCGCGTGTTTCAAACTCGGAAAGGAGCGAGCGGCCACGTTCGTTCAGCGTTGTGTCGAGCTGGGTCAGGCGTGCGTCGAACTCGCTGACCATCGACTGCGTGGCGCCGCCAAGCAGAGTTGCGATGCCAGCTGTACGCTCATCGAGCGCCGAGCTTACGCGTTCCGAAATTTCACGCGACTGCTGATCGAGCGTCGCAATACGTGTATCCAGTTCGCTTGCAAAAGCTTCGCCGGAAGTCGTGATGCGTGTTGCAATATCGCCGGTACGCTTTTCAATGGCGTCAGCAATTGCGCCGCCGCTTTCGTTGATGCTGCCGATCAGACGTTCGCCAGAATCGCCGAGAAGCGAGCTGAGCTGCTGAGATGCAGATACAACATTATCGCGTATGATATTGGCAGCGCTCGACAATTCTTCCTTGAGCTGCTCATGAGCGCCAGTAATGGAAGAGCGAACGCGTTCGGCATGGCTGACAACAGCTTCACGCTCATTGCCCAGATCGCTGACAAGCGAGCGAATGCGCACTTCGTTGTCGCTATAAGCGCGTTCAAGCTGATTAACTTCGGATTGAACGAGTGTTTCAAGTTCGACGGCGCGTGCAAGTGTGCGCTCGATGCCTTCGTTCATCGCTGCAACTTCGCGGCGAACAGCCTGGCTCAGCGTGGAAACGCGGTCGCCTGCAGCGGCTTCAGGCTGCAAAAGCTTGAGCGCTGCTTCCGACATGCTGCGTGCTGCAACGTGCATTTCCTGCGCACGACGCACCAGATGCGCAAAGCCCCAGAACATGATGACGGGCAGCGCCACACCAGCTGTTACGCCGAGACCGGCAGGGGATGTGAAAAAGTCTTTGGTTGCCTGAAGGCTGGAGAACACATCAGGGCTGATTGCCTTGCTGATCGCAACGCCGCCGGCGGCCCAAAGGACGCTCATGGCAGTCGTTGTCCAGAAAAGCTTGGACGAGCGTTCGGTAATGCGACGCGGTGCTGCAGCAACGGCTCTGCCATTGCGCGAATCGTCGTTGGCAGGCGTAAGAGCGGCGGCAGGCGTGGCGGCTACAACGGATGGCGCAGGAGAAACAGGAGCTGTTGCAGCTTTTGGTGCTGCGTCCTGAACTGGTGCCTTGGCTTTGTTGACTGGCTTCGATGCAGTGTTAGCGGCTTCCGGCGTGGCGGATGGAAGCACTGCACTGACGACTGGAGGCACAGGTGGCGCAGCAGGGCTTGCAATGACTGAAACGGTAGAAATCGTTTCCGCCTTCGCTGTTCCTTCGGTGGTAATGTTTACAGGAGAGACTTTCGCGGCTTCGACCACTTTCGTGTTCTGCTCTGCGACCAGTTCTTCGGCCGCACGCGAAATCTGCTCTTCAAGGTCATCGACGGAGAATTCTTCGTCAATTGCACTCAGGTCCATATCAATATCGAAATCGTCACCGAAATCGATGTCGAGTGCCTGTTCAAGTGCCTGTTCAACCTCGTGGTCGAGCTTTTGCGCCTTGGATTTAGAAGCCATAGCCTTGCCTACCTCGTACTCATTACTGCGACGGCCGGATCAACATAGAGCCGTTACAAAACTTACTCCGCCATTTTTCATCGTATCGGCTCAGGCTTGTTAAGGAAATAGGCGCCCGCGCCGGATGTCTAAAACTTTAAATACAAGGTTAACAAAAAAGGGTTCAGTTTAAAAAAATCCCGGTTTTCCGGCATTTTCAAGTTAACGATCATTCTGTGGAAATCAAACCGAAACGACAAACCACTATAATGCATCTGCTACAAATCGTTAACAAAAATGCACGTTAAAAGAGATCTGTTATTTTTATTCTACCAATAGTTTGATTCATGCGGCAAAAAGATAACGCTACACGGACTGATAATTCCAACTTGATGATAATGCCTATATCACCCATGCAGCAAGAGCTCTCGTCCAAATAGGTGATCTAGGGCAGGAACGTTGAAAAGGAACGGCATTTTGGCGCAGTTTTCAGTCCAAAGCGCCGCAATGGTTGAACTTGAACCGATTACACCGTATCTGCCTCAGCAAGATATTCAAGAAGCCTGTTGTTTCCTTCAAGGAAGTCGGAACAAAAGCTATCAATAGCGCCGTGTAAGGTGCGCAGGAACTGACAATGACAAAAATTATCTTCGTGTCCGCTGACGGCGCTTCGCGAACTGAAGTCGAAGCCGATAATGGATCGAGCGTGATGGAAGCAGCCATTCGCAACGGCATTCCCGGCATTGATGCTGAATGCGGCGGTGCCTGCGCCTGCGCCACATGCCATGTCTATGTGGATGAAGACTGGACTGAAACTGTTGGCGGTCCGGATGCGATGGAAGAAGACATGCTGGATTTCGCTTATGAAGTGCAGCCAAACTCGCGTCTTTCGTGCCAGATCCGTGTAAGCGATGAGATCGACGGCCTTGTCGTTAAGGTGCCTGAGCGCCAGAACTAGAATAAAAGGAAAGAGCGGCGAGACATTAGGGAGCGCAGATGGAAGTCGAACGTCATTCAGATATCGCTATCATCGGCACCGGGCCTGTCGCTCTTTTTTCAGTTTTTCAGCTGGGCCTGTTCGGCCTTACGTGCCGTTTGTTTGATTCAGCGAGCCGAGCAGGCGGTCAGTGTACTGCGCTTTATGCTGACAAGCCCATTTTCGATGTTCCAGCTTTTGCAAAGATTATGGGTGAAGAGCTTATTGGGCGACTATTAACCCAAATAGCGCCTTACAAGCCTGCCTTCGAATTCGATCAGCTTGTGATCGACGTTTCAGCTAGCGAAAACGGTATTCAGCTCAAAACAGCCACCGGAACATTATTCAGCTCAAAATGTCTGGTGATTGCTTCGGGGCTTGGGGCATTTACCTCAGAAGGCCAGATCGTTCGTCCCGATCCGCTTGCCACATTGGATCTGCAGCGTTTCGGCAATTCAATTGTCGTGAATACTGAAACGTTTCGCACGTCGCAGCCAAAAATCTATGCGATTGGCGATGTTTGCCACTACCCCGGAAAACTGAAACTCATTCTTTCAGGTTTCCACGAGGCTGCCCTGATGACACAAGCCATCAGGAAAAATTTGCAACAAGCTAAATAGACCCCGGCGTTACTGGGTCATTTTCTCAAGTCGATAAGTCAAAAGACGCTCAAAGCGTCGTTCAAAGTTGATCGTCTCAACACGATCAAAACGCTCCTGCGCTTTATCATGCGCTGCCATAAGCCGTTCCGTCACCTTATCGATGTCTGCACGCAACGTGGCGCAGTCTGTTCGGCTCCGCAATGAGCGTATCTGACGTTCCATTTCACTCGCATGGCTGCGTGCGATAACGATATGGCTTTCCTCGTGACGACGAATATCCTGATACAAAGTATCCCAGATCAATGCGAGTTCAGGGCCAGCCTTGCGGCGCTGTTTCCAGCGCGGCAGCATGACCTTTGCATGAACATTCACATAAACGCCCTGAACCTTGCAGGCGCGATCACCCGTAGCACGCCCATAGCGTACCTTGGCATCGAAGCGGATTTCTGCAGCGCCAGGATGATGCTGACCGGTCTTCTTGAGAAACGGGCCACTGCGCGACAGTGCCTTGTCGAGATCTGCAGCTGTCTTCCCGTTGACATTATAATAGCTGAACGTCCGGAAAATGGAGGCAGCTTCTGCCTGTGGAGCAACAACAGCGAGGGCTAAGCCCAAAGCCAGAACTCGTTTTTTAAAGGACATGTTCTGGCACCTCTTCATAAAACCAGAAAGAAACTCGTACATTCACTGATGTGCAACATGGCATGCAATCGTCAAGAGAACTATAACGACCATCAATAAACGCCATATCGCCCGTTTGGCTGCATAAAGTCCGACAGAAAAGACAATTGGAATATTCTTCAATGATAAAACAATGGCAACTTGCCCACGGTCGTAACCTCCAATTGGGCGCAAAATCTGTCATCATGGGCATTTTAAACGTCACACCGGATTCATTTTCCGATGGTGGACATCACAATGATCTGGATAAGGCATTGATTGTTGCGAAAACCATGCTGGACGATGGCGCAACGATTATCGACGTCGGAGGGGAATCGACTCGCCCCGGTGCTGCTTTAGTTGATGCCGAAACAGAAGCCGCACGCGTTGTTCCAGTCATACGTGCTCTTGCGAAAGAGTTTGGCTGCATAATCTCAATCGACACCTATCGCGCATCAACAGCTAGGCTTGCGGTAGAGGCGGGCGCTCATATCGTCAATGATGTATGGGGGCTTCAGCGAGAACCGGAAATCGCTCAGGTTGCGAAAGATACAGGTGCCGGACTGGTCATCATGCATACGAGCCGTGATAGAAATACCGACCCCGATGTGATTGCTGATCAGTTCGCCTTTCTCGATGTATCTTTGGAAATTGCTAGCAGGGCAGGTATTGATGCTGGCAGTATCGTGCTTGATCCGGGCTTTGGCTTTGGCAAAAACAAGGATGAAGACATCGCTTTGATGGCCCGCATGGAAGAATTGCAGCGTTTCAGCTATCCTCTATTGGTGGGAACGTCGCGCAAACGTTTCATTGGTGCCATCACAGAACAGGCTGATCCATTGATGCGGGATATCGGAACGGCTGCGACGTCGGTTGCAATGCGATTGGCAGGAGCCGACATCTTCCGTGTTCACAATGTCGCTTTTAATAGGGACGCACTTGCAGTTGCCGATGCTATCCTGCAAAGCAGATTAAAGAATTAATAGGAAACAGAGCCGTGTACACCATCCGCATCATGAACTGCGCATTTTTCGCGCATCACGGCGTCTTTGACGAAGAACATAAACTTGGTCAGCGTTTCTACGTTGATGCGATCCTGGATGTCGATCCCGGTGACTCGCTTGAAAATGACGACATCGAAGGCACGGTCCATTATGGCATCGCCTTCACAGTCATTCAGGACATCATCACCGGCAGCCAGCGCTATCTCATTGAAACATTGGCACTTGATGTCGGCAAGGCACTGACTGCGCGTTTCCCGCAGATCAAACGTGCTGAAATCACCATTCGCAAGCCTAACGCACCAGTTCCAGGCGTGCTTGATCATGTTGAAGTAACGGTGGTTTATCCACGCTGATGAGCATTGCTTTGCCTTATCGCGCCTGGCTTGGGCTTGGCGGCAATATCGATGACCCTATCGCTTCGATGGCCAAGGCGTTGAAACTCCTTGATGCGCGCACCGATACCAATGTTATCGCGGTTTCTCAGGTCTATCGCACACCGCCATGGGGAAAGACCGATCAGGCCTGGTTTCACAATGCCTGTGCACAGATCGAAACCGCACTTGCGCCGCTTCAGCTCATCGACACCTGTCTTGATGTAGAGCGTTCGCTCAAACGCGTTCGGCTGGAGCGATGGGGGCCGCGTATCATCGATATTGATATTCTCGCGATGCAGGATGATGCAGGCGAGGCGATTATCATGAACGAACCTACACTGGAGCTTCCACACCCGCGCATTCAGGAGCGCGCATTTGTGCTCGTGCCGCTCAATGATATTGCGCCGTCACTTCAGATTGCGGGTAAAACTGTTTCGGAGTGGGAAAAGGCCTGTGCCACTTTTGAAATAGAAAAAGCCCGCACTGATGCGGGCTGGTGGCTGGATTAGATTGTAACCACTCTAATCCCTATTTTTACACAGAGCCGCTTAATTTTTGGCGATGCTGCCAACAGCGATATTATCTATACGCTTGAGGCTCATACCGATTACCGGAACAAGTTCCTTCTCAACGCGGACCGAAACAGTCACATTCATAGTGTTCTTGTCGGCAACGCGAGCAAGCATCGCGCCATTGAGCTCTTTTCGGTTAAGACCGAGAACCACCTTGTTTCCGGTTACGGAGCCAGAGGTAACGTTGAGGCCTTTACCTTCAGCGCCATCATTAAACTTGCCCGAATAATTGGAGCCGACGCGCGTCACGGTTGCCTTCATAGGCTGCGAGAAAACACCAACGCGGCAAGAACCATCAAGCGTCATACCAACTGCATTGTCAGGGGTAGTGCCTGCGAGAGTGCAGACAAATTTTGTGCCCTTGTATTTTCCGGCAACAATTTCGCCCGGACCGGACCATTGGCCTTCAATCGTCTGAAAAAACTGTTCATCCTTGTCTGCAGCCAGAGCTGGCGCAGCAAAAAGCGATGCGGGCAGTAGCGTAAGGCATGCAGCGATGTAGTTTTTCATATTCAGCTCTGTCCCGGAATCTCGACCGCTAGGCACCATTCCAATAGATGATCTACAAACACTCCGCAACCGAACGTCAGGGTGTTTTGTTGGCGCAAGGATCACAGATTCGAGCACCTGATAGTGAAGCTTATAATCGTTTCGAATGGTTAACGCTTCGTTTTCATGACGGCTGAAGTCACAGAGATTATTGGGAAGAGCTCATTATTTTCGGTCGGTCGGCTTGTTGACCTTTTCACCATTGATGCGGGCAATATCACCAATAAAGTCGCCTACGCCGGGACGTTTTTCAGCATTGAACGGGAAGGGGCGTACAACATCCATCGCCGCAATCCCGATACGCGCAGTCATTAGGCCATTGACCACGCCTTCACCCAGTTTTGCCGAAAGACGCGATGCCAGACCATGACCTATCAGCTGCTGGATAACGCTATCTCCCATGGCAATCGTACCGGTAACGGCCAAATGCGCTACGACACGTCGCGCAAGCTTGAGAAAGCCCAGTGTGCCGGGACGGCCGCCATAGAGCTGTGACAAGCGGCGTATAAGGCGTGCAGATTCAAAGATCACATAGCCAATATCGACAAGAGCCCGCGGGCTGATAGCTGTTACGATGGAAACACGCTTGGAAGCATTGAGAATGAGTGCGCGTGCCTCGCGATCAAGTGGTTTCAGAATTTCCGTTTCGGCAAGACGAATAAGATTACGGCCATCGATGATTTCATCGGTCAGTCCATCAAGCATCTGACGGCCGCGAGCGGTTTCCGGCAAGCCGGCCGCTATTGTCCGTAATTCATCGACCGCCTTTCGCGCAGCGGTCATATCATCACGTTCCGCTGCATCGGCTGCGTCTTTGCGCAAGTGCTGAACAGAGGCAAGCCGTCTTAATGCGATAAGCTCGCGCACGATGATGGCGATGAAAGAAGCAAGCGCAATCATTGCAACGCCAAGCGCCGTCCAGCCGAGCCAGTCTGCGCGCGTGAAGAGCGCCTGAATGAGGTCTTCGGTCCAGATGCCGATAGCAAATGAAACAAGGATGCCCAACGCACCAAACAATATTTTGCTCAACGACCATCGCCGGCGAGGCGGAGCTTCAAATGAAGGGTCCAGAACTTCCAGCTCGGCCGCCTCTTCATCCGTCAGTGCAAAGACATCGACCTCGGGAATGACCTTCTCAAGATCGGCAACCGCACGCGGGCGGCGCGGCGCATCATTCGGTGCTCCAGAGGGCGAAATTGTATCCGTCGGCTTTTGAACGGTAAATGCTGCGGGTTTGCGTGGAGGCTGTTCACTCATGCCAGACG
The DNA here is from genome assembly GCF_030268145.1 of Brucella sp. NBRC 12950. Taxonomy (NCBI): domain Bacteria; kingdom Pseudomonadati; phylum Pseudomonadota; class Alphaproteobacteria; order Hyphomicrobiales; family Brucellaceae; genus Brucella; species Brucella sp. NBRC 12950. Next base: position 31,283 of record NZ_BSQC01000017.1, on the reverse strand, counting down.
ATCCCCGATCAGAAACTGCAATGCACGATCAAGCCGAATATGCGGCAACGAAAGCGTTATGCCTTCCGCCGTGCGATCCAGCCGCGGAGGCCGGAAACGAACAAATCGAATGGCTGGTTCATCACTCGAAAGCGATGGTTCGAATATTACATTAGGATTTTTCGGTAAATCACCGGGAAATATAGCTGTTTCTGTTTCACCGTTGAATATTTCAGCGTCGATACGCTCGCCTTTCAGCGGTGTTCCGATAATGACAGGCAAGGTATCCTTGCCTTCCTTTACTGTCGCCTCACGCGTGGCGCGGACAGCCGCCATAGCCAATACGTCGATATCGGCACCCGAAAAATCAGCGCGTTCAATCGCCCGCTCGACAAGGCGGCGAACGATTGCCTGCAACCGGTCATGGCTTTCGTGGTGAAGATGATCGGCCTTTGTAGCAGCAACCAGAATGCGTCCTATGCGCCGCTGAATGAGCCCGGTCAGCAGATTTGCCCGCCCCGGACGGAAACAGGAGAGAATATCGGTCAGCGCACGCTCAAGATCGGCAACCACAGCGCCACCGGCATTCATGGCCTGCATGGCATCGATCAGGATAATCTGTCGATCAAGCCGCGCGATATGTTCCCGAAAAAATGGTTTGATCACATGCGTCTTATAAGCCTCGTAGCGACGCTCCATCATTGCGGCCAGACTGCCGGTTTTAAAATCGTCAGGTTTTAGGTCGGGCAGAGGAGCAAAAGTAAGTGCTGGCGAACCTTCAAGATCGCCAGGCATCAAAAAGCGCCCCGGAGGCAGGGTGGAGAGCGCTCGCTCATCAGCTTTCCCCGCGCGCAGATAGGCAGTGAAGCTTTTGGCCAGCCTTTGCGCTGTCAGCTCATCTGCGTTTTCAGAGGGAACAATTGCTTTTGCTTCATTAATCCAAGCTTGAGCAAGATCGATATGCGTCGGCTCATGAGCCAGAGCGAAGGAATCTGAACTGAACTCACCATAGGTTTTGCCCAGCAATGGCAGATCAAGCAGCCATTCGCCGGGATAGTCGACAATATCTACCGAAAGTCGCCCCGGTGATAGCCAGCGCCCCCAGGCAGAAGCTGTTTCATATTCGATTGTCAGACGGAGCTGTGAAATGGCACGCGTAGAATCCGGCCAGGTACGTTCATCAAGCAGTGCCGAAAGATGCTCTTCATATTGAAAACGCGGAACTGCATCATCGGGCTGCGGCTCAAGCATGGAACGCGAGATGCGTCCCGATTTGTAAGCTTCAAACAGGGGCAGGCGACCGCCATGCACCATATTATGCACCAGAGCCGTAATGAAAACCGTTTTACCAGCGCGAGAAAGCCCTGTTACCCCCAATCTCAGCGACGGAGACATCAAGCCTGTGGCTCGGTCTGTCAGCGTGTCGAGCGCGATCCTTGCTTCATCGCCGAAACTGGTCAGTTTTGCCAATTGTTTCCTCGTGAGAATTACGTCCTGTCACAGCCATAGATAGGAATTCATGAGCCGTATCAACAAGGAGACCGCAGATAGAATGATGAAGCGTCTTAACGTGGCAAAGGAAAACTCTCCAGAAAACCACGATCACGCGCGATTTCCGATAGCGGCCCATCGAAGGTTATTGTCGCAAGAGCAGCGGTAGGAAAGCCAGCTTCAAGACGCGAAAGGCTCGAAGGTTCACCGTCGCCACATAGCGCCAAAGCCAAATCTTCTATGCTGGGATTATGTCCAACAAGCATGAGTTGATCGGAGGCGGCATTGTTCTTGATGGCCTTCATGTATTCACCTGCGCCACCGCTATAGATTGTTTCATCGACAACGGTTTCAACATCAATACCAAGCCGCTCAATAAGCCCAAATGCAGTTTCGCGTGTCCGACAGGAGGCGGAGAGCACAACCCTGTCAGGCAAAATACCAGACATCTTCATAGCTTGTGCCAACTGTTCCAGTGAGGAAATACCTTCCTCATCCAGCGGTCTGTCGAAGTCTTTCATCGCGGGCTTGGCCCAAATTGCCTTGGCATGACGGAGTAGAAAAAGGCGACTCATGAAAGGCTCCAAACAACATTTTGAGGCTTCTGAAGCGTAATCCATGCCACAATTTCTGCAAGATTGCTCCCACCACCTGCAGTTTCAGACGATTTTTCGACGAACACTCACAATATACACAGGTAGTTTTGCTGCAATAATGGGCAAAAACGAGAGCATAGGCTATGCTAATTCGGCAATTATATTTCTTAAGCAGCAACCGATCTAAAATATTGAAGTTTTTTACGAAAACAAAATTGAATTAATTATCTGTGTTTTAAAAAATGCTTATTTTTTCATCAAAATCACACAATTTTGATGAATTAAAAAGTAGTGAGACGCGTGTGTTTGATGTTGTGTCCTTGTTGCGATCGACTTATATAACCGCTCGCGTCTCCTAGATGTGGGGTGATTCAGAATGAGTGAATTGATCGACCTTGACTATAGGCCCACTGAAGACGAGCCGTTCATGAATGAACGGCAGAAGTCTTACTTCCGTGCAAAACTTGTTGCATGGAAGAATGATATTCTGCGCGAAGCGCGCGAAACATTAGAAGCGCTGCAGCAGGAAAATGCAAATCACCCGGACCTGGCGGATAGGGCATCCTCCGAAACGGATCGGGCAATTGAACTTCGCGCTCGCGACAGACAGCGCAAACTGATTTCCAAAATCGATGCAGCTCTCGGCCGTATTGACGAGGGGACCTATGGTTTTTGTGAGGAGACCGGCGATCCTATCAGTTTAAAACGACTTGATGCACGACCAATCGCAACGCTTTCTATTGAAGCACAAGAGCGCCACGAGCGCCGCGAAAAGGTCTATCGCGACGATTGATCTTCATCCAGTCGAATAAGAAATTCCAAGGCTGCGGTTTACCGCAGCCTTTTTTATTGGTTGGTTCTACTGCTGAAAAGAAAACTCACCAGTTTATTCGACGGAATGTCGTCATTCTTGAACCTAGCTCGGATGCCATCAATTAAGGCGCCAGCAGTGCTAACTGCTTTCCGATTTTACTTTTCATCATCGCTCACTTGTCAGCCCTTATCCGTTCAATCTCTTCGGGAGAAAATACGGATTAATCCGCCAACTGCGCTTCGATTACTGAATAATGCACGTCCCCGGCCAATCTCGGCATGATCGATTAGCGCAGCCAGTAACGACAGCCGTAAATGCGATTAGGCAAATAACAATTGTTATTCTTTTCATATATGTTGCCCCGCAAAATTCTCGTCGCTCCAACACAGATTTATATCAGGGATACGTGTAGATCGCCGGTGCTGAAAGCCGCATACGTTTTGAATAATACCAAGAGACCGAAGACGGACCATCACAAAGCCTAAAACGACAAGCGTTCCCGCTAAGCCAGTTCTACCTTGCAAACTCTCAACATAGATACCACTCGCGATCAAAGTCGCCACTCGTGCTTAACCAAAAACTCCTGAGTCGTGCTCAGGAGTTTGGTATTATCCGCAAATCAGAATTTGCGTGTTTCGTCCTTGGTCAGTTCACCAAGCAGCTTTTCCATTTCATCCTCGATATCGTCACTTGGCTTGCCGCCGTTCGGCGAAATATCGAGAGATCCTAGAAGTTCTTCTTCAAAAATATCGACTTCCAGCATTTCCGGCTCTTTGTTGCCAGATGCGGCAGACGTATCGGTTTCGAGATCTGCCATGATCGCGTCATGCAGTGCTCCGCCCAGATCTTCGAGACCGTCATCTGTTTCTGGTTCTTGATCAGAAACAACAGCTACAGGTTCCAATTTCGGGGCCGCGGGCGTGAAATAAGGCGCTGATGAGGTTGTGACTGCAGGGCTCTGGAGAATGTCGCCAATCTCTGGTGCCGGGGTTTTCACGCTTGGCGCCACTTCACGCTCAGGCGTCACGCTACCAAGATCAGCTGCAGCAACCGTTGCTGCTGCGGCCGCACTGGCACCAAGACCTGATGTCGAACTCAAAACACCGCGCGAAACCTGGCTAAGCGGATAGGCAGGATGCAAACGCGGTGCCTGCGGCTGCTCTGCCGGGCGTGCAGCAGGAAGAACGGTGCGTGGCTGTGGAGGATAGTTCGGGGCCGGGCGGGGCGGCTGCTGAGGACGGGCTGGAGCAACCGGCGTTTCAGCAACCTTTGGCGCCTGAGGCGTTACTGGAGGCACAGGAGGGCGCGGAGGCGCACGGAATTGCGGCGCTTCGGGTGCAGCCTGTTGCACAGGCGTTTCACGGACTGGCTCGGGCTTGCGTTGAACAGACGTATCAATTGGAGAATTGAGCTGAATGGCTTCGTCTTTTTGAATCGTCTGCTGGCTCTGCTGGGAAAGGGCCGGGCGCTCGCTTACCTCAGTTGTGATGCTGGCTTCGTGCTGGCGAAAACGTTCGATATGTTCCGGTTCGATACGTGACGCTTGCGACCGTGCGTTGGCGCGCGATTCCATAACGATGTTCTGTTCAACAACGACATCTGTCGGACCACCGATGAGTAGGAGGTGTTCAACATCGTCGCGACGAATAAGAACGAGTTTACGACGGCTGTCGACCGCCGCTGCATCCATCACTGAAAGTCTTGGCTGGCGTCCTGTTCGACCGTTCGTGGCAAAAGTCCCGCCGCCAAAGCGACGGATAATACTAAGAACAACGAAAATTCCGCCAAGAATGATCGCAAAAATAAGGATAAAGCCGACAATATTTGCGGCACTTTCTCCAACAAGACCGCTGAGCCATTCCTTCATGCGGGTAACCCTCTCATACTAAAAACGAATAATATCCAGTCGATGAAGCCACACTTCCCCGCGCTCCATCTACCGCGACAACACATATCTCGCAGAACACTAGTTCAATTTGCCTGACTTGGGAATGTTCCATCAATTTACGAGAAACATATGATCCCCAGCCAAAACAGTGCAAAACACATTGGTTCATGCTGTTTTGAGGTCGGGATGCTTGTGCTGTCAGGCAATTAACGCATTCTGCGAATCGGATATACCCTGCAATATGCGTCAAAATCTGGCACAAGACATAAAGCAGGGAACGTGATTGGTTTTGCTTGATGAATAAGATAGCGCTTGAGCTGGAAGAAACGGCGAACGGACGGTTTATCGTCCATGCAGTTCAGCCAAATAGCATGAAAGGGCAGTGGGCCTGATGTCGCGACAGACGGACAATAATTATCCGAAACCGCTCGTCATGCCGAAGCGTGGCTCAAGTGCAGCTCTGCGGCTTTTGATTATCGGCGTCGTGTTGACGGTCGCAGCGCTCGTCTATTTTGTATTCCGCGACCAGCTTGGTGATGGCTTCGCCATCATACTCATGGGCATTTTGTCCATGATCGGCGTTTTCTATCTCTTTGGCGCAGCAACTGGGCTCATCCATTTCAGCCAGCGCCATGGTGAGCAGGATCTCGCACACACTTTCATGGATACGTTGCCTGAAGGCACCGTTATTTCGGATGCTCGCGGCCAGATCGTTTATGCAAACCACGCCTATGCGGGCATGACTGGTATTGCGAGCGCTGATGGTATCCGGTCACTTGATAATATTCTGACCAGTGAGCCAGCCGCCTCAGACGCTATTTATCGCCTCACAAATGCAGTTCGCGACGGTCATTCGGCGCAGGAAGAAGTACGCATTTCCGGCGGCCTCTCGCGTGAAGGTCAAAGTTCGGCGGCGCCCGTCTGGTATCGGATCAAGGCGCGCCCGGTCGATGGCGGACAGGACTTTAAGGGACAACTCGTCGCCTGGCAGATTGCAGATATTTCCGATGAACGCGCCGAACAGGAGCGCTTTTTTCAGGAACTGCAGGAAGCGATCAACCACCTTGATCATGCACCAGCAGGCTTTTTCTCGGCTGATCCTTCAGGCCGGATCATCTATCTCAATGCAACGCTCGCCGAATGGCTTGGCGTTGACCTGACACAGTTCACGCCCGGCTCGCTTACGCTCAATGACATTGTTGCGGGCAGTGGCATGGCATTGATTAAAGCCGTCAAAGCAGAGCCAGGCACCAGCCGTAACACAGTCATCGATCTTGATCTTATCAAGCGCAATGGCCAGAGCCTCGCTGTTCGCTTTTATCACCGCGTTCAGGCCGCTCGTGATGGCACACGAGGCACAAGCCGTACAATCGTGCTGGATCGCGCCGAGGGCGAGGATTCATCGGCAGCATTGCGTTCCGCTGAAGTGCGCTTCACCCGCTTCTTCAATTCGGCTCCAATGGCCATTGCGGCAGTGGATGCTGAAGGTCATACGCTGCGGACCAATGCGCGGTTCCTCGATATTTTCGCCCCTGTGGTTGATCGCGATGCGGTCGATAATCGCGTGAAGCTTGAAAATGTCGTTCATGAACGCGACCGCGAAACCTTCAACAAGGCACTGGCTGCAGCCTTTGCAGGGCAGGCCAGTATCTCGCCTGTCGACACGGTTCTGCCGGGTAATGAAGACCGTCACATTCGCTTCTATATGAGTGCTGTCACCGATCTTGGTGAAACAAGCGAAGAAGCGGCGATCATTTCTGCTGTCGAAACCACCGAGCAGAAAGCGCTAGAAAATCAGATGGCGCAGAGCCAGAAGATGCAAGCTGTCGGTCAGCTTGCTGGCGGTATCGCGCACGACTTCAACAATGTGCTGACCGCGATCATCATGTCTTCGGATTTGCTACTGAGCAACTACCGCGCATCCGATCCGTCATTCCCCGACATCATGAACATCAAACAGAATGCCAATCGTGCGGCCTCGCTCGTGCGGCAGTTGCTTGCGTTCTCGCGCCGTCAGACGCTCCGCCCGGAGGTTCTCGATCTTACAGACGTTCTGGCCGATCTGCGTATGCTTCTGGCGCGTCTTGTCGGCAAGGATATTGGCCTCAAGATCGAACACGGACGCGATGTATGGCCTGTTAAGGCCGATCTTGGCCAGTTCGAACAGGTTGCCGTCAATCTCGCTGTAAACGCCCGTGACGCAATGCCGGAGGGCGGCGAGATCACACTGCGCACACGCAATGTCAAAGCAAACGAAGCAGCAAAGCTCAACTATCGTGATCTGCCTGAAGCCGACTATGTAGTCTTTGAAGTTGAAGACACCGGCACGGGTATCCCAGCCGATGTGCTCGAAAAAATCTTCGAGCCATTCTTCACGACAAAGGAAGTCGGCAAGGGCACCGGTCTTGGCCTCTCGATGGTCTATGGCATCATCAAGCAGACCGGCGGTTTCATCTATTGCGATTCCGAGGTTGGAAAAGGCACGACGTTCAAAATCTTCCTGCCACGCCATATTGAAGAGAAGGGCGCAGATAATGCACCCGTGGCCGTCAAGGAAAAGAAGGTCGAAAAGGCTGCCGATCTTTCCGGTTCCGCAACGGTGCTTCTCGTTGAAGACGAGGATGCTGTGCGCATGGGCGGCGTGCGTGCGCTGCAATCGCGCGGCTATACCGTACACGAAGCAGCATCCGGTGTCGAAGCGCTCGAGGTGCTTGAAGAGCTGAACGGTCAGGTCGACATCGTCGTCTCCGACGTTGTTATGCCGGAAATGGACGGACCGACTCTGTTGCGCGAATTGCGCAAGACTCATCCAGACATCAAGTTCATCTTTGTTTCGGGTTATGCAGAAGACGCTTTTGCACGCAATCTGCCAGCAGATGCCAAGTTTGGTTTCCTGCCAAAACCATTCTCTCTCAAACAGTTAGCAACTGCTGTTAAAGAAATGCTGGAGAAAGAAGATTGATGCGTGAGTGCGGTGCAGACAGCGATGCGTGAGCGCGTGATTGCGATTTTCGGTGGCGGACCAGCAGGACTGTTCGCCGCCGAGCATTTGTCTGCGCTTGGATATTCGGTCACAATTTACGAGCAGATGCCGACGGTTGGACGCAAGTTTCTTCTGGCGGGAAAATCCGGTCTCAACATCACCCATTCAGAAGATTTTGCGCAATTTGCCCAGCGCTATGGTGCGAGCAATGATCGCCTCTGGCCTGCATTGCAGCAATTCACACCGCAGAATTTGCGCGACTGGGCGGATGCGCTCGGCGCTGAAACCTTTGTGGGTTCTTCAGGACGCGTGTTCCCCAAGGTCATGAAAGCATCACCACTTCTTCGCGCATGGGTGCGAAAACTGGAAGCGCAGGATGTCAAAATACTGACCCGTCATAAATGGATCGGATTCCAATCCGGAAAGCCACTCATTGAATCTCCGGCGGGTATCGAGCCCATATCCTGCGATGCAGCATTGTTCGCGTTTGGTGGCGCAAGCTGGCCCAAGTTAGGCTCCAATAGTGCATGGCTTGAACCTTTCACCGAGCAGGGTATTCAGATTGCTCCTATGCGTCCGGCCAATTGCGGCTTTGATGTCAGCTGGAGCGAACTCTTTGCAGAACGTTTTGCGGGAGAACCGCTCAAGTCGGTAACGATCTCCAGCAAGGCTGGTGTAACGCAGGGCGAATTCGTCATCACGCGTGGCGGCGTGGAAGGCAGTCTTGTCTATGCACATTCAGCTGCTTTGCGTGATGACCTTGAACGCGATGGCCATGCCAACCTTATTCTCGATCTGGCACCGGGCCGTACGCTTGAACGATTGACACTTGATCTTTCGCGTCAGGATAAGAAGCTAAGTATTAGTAATCTCTTGCGAAAGGGTGCGGGCCTTACCGGTGTAAAGGCCGCACTTGTGCTCGAGTTTCAGCGCGAAAAAGACCCCGCCAAACTGGCGCAAACCATCAAGGCACTGGAAGTTCCGCTCCTTCGTCCACGCCCCATTCAGGAAGCTATATCTTCCGCAGGCGGCATAGAATGGAGCGAAATCGATGAGCATTATATGCTCACAAAGCTACCCGGCGTGTTTGTCGCTGGTGAAATGATTGACTGGGAAGCACCTACAGGCGGCCATCTTCTCACCGCATGTTTTGCGATTGCGAAGGCCGCAGCAGAAGGCATGGATTACTGGCTCTCGAGAGGCAGTTAGACGCCTCACTATTCAGGCTCATGGGAGGGAATATGATACGCTTTTTGAAAATTGCCGGTTCCATTGTCCTCTTAATCCTGTTGGGTGTCGTTTTGTGGCTCGGCTTTCGGCCACCGGAGCTTCTCAAAGTCGGCACCGGCTATGCCGCAAAGATCGTCTGCTCCAATGTATTTCTGGCAAACCGCAACCCGCAGGAGGTTCTGGCGCTTGATGTGCAGGCGCCGGGCCACCCGCTTTTAAAATTTGTCGATGTGTCAGTCGATAACGGAAGTGAAACAGTCACTTCGCATATCTTTGGCTTTTTCGCGCCAAGCAAAGTTGTCTATCGTCCGGGCCTTGGCTGCGCCAACGTACATGATGAAGATCTGCGTCCTCAACTGACGATGCCCATGGATGCAGCCGCTCTCATAGCAGACATCAATATCAACCCGGCCGTTCAAAACATCATCGAAACCCCAGCATTGGCAGGCCCCGGTATGCGAGCCGTGGCTGTGCTGAAAGACGGCCAGATCATAGCCGAAACCTATGCGCAGGGCTTTGATGCCGATACGCCTCTCTTGGGCTGGTCCATGACGAAATCCGTTATGGCAACGCTGATTGGTATGCGCATTTCGGAAGCCAAAATGGACCTGCAGCGCGACCATCTTCTGCCAGAGTGGGAAGGTGACGACCGCTCGAAGATCAAGCTTGCCGATCTTCTTGGGATGCAAAGCGGCCTTAAATTCGATGAAGACTATGGCAATGTCACAGACGTTACCCGTATGCTTTTCCTCGAAAACAACATGACCGAATTTGCAGCTTCCCTGCCACTGGAAGCGCAGCCCGGCACCAAATTCAACTATTCGAGCGGCACGGCCAATATCCTGTCAAAGCTCTATATGGAAAGCTTCGACACGCCTGAAGAAGCATTTACCTACGCACAGAAAGTGCTCTTTGAACCATTGGGCATTGCAAGCGCCACGCTGGAAGCAGATGCGAGCGGCATATTCGTCGGCTCATCTTATCTTTATGCCAATGCGCGCGACTGGCTCTCCATCGCCCGCCTTCTGCTCGATAAGGGTAAGGTCGGCGACAAGCAGCTCTTGAGCGAGGATTTTGTACGTCTGATGCAGACGCCAGCCACAGCATCGCAGGGGCGTTACGGATCAGCTCAGACATGGCTGCAAAGTGCTGGCATTCAAGCGGGTACAGAAGGCATCCCGGCGGACGCCTTCTGGATGTCGGGCCATGATGGTCAGAGCCTGATCATTGTACCTTCGATGAACCTGGCCATTATTCGCCTTGGTCTTACACCGTCGCGCACGGGTTACAAGGTTCCCGAACTTCAGACCGCTATCATCAAGGCTTTGCAGTGACGGCAGGCAAATCCGCAAGGCTGAGCTTGCGGAAATCACCGCCGCTTGGATTCTGGAACGGATAGAGGCCGAATTCCGGCATCACTGCATAGAGATGGTCGAAAATATCGGACTGGATCTGTTCATAAGACGCCCAGACGGTCGTATTGGTAAAGCAGTAGATTTCGAGCGGCAAACCATCCGGTGTCGGGTCCATCTGGCGCACAAGAAGCGTCATGCCCTTGTGAACGCCAGGATGGTTTCGCAAATAGGTTTCCACATAGGCGCGGAACGTTCCTATATTGGTGAAGCGGCGCGTATTGACCGGGTTCTTTGCCTTGTCGCCAAGCTTTGCATTCCAGTCGGCGATTTCCTTTTCCTTCTTTGAAAGATAGCCTGTGAGCTGATCGATTGAAGCAAGGCTCTGGAGTTCATTTTCGTTCAGAAAGCGGATTGTCGCCTGATCGATAAACAGCGCACGTTTAATGCGTCGGCCACCGGATTGCTGCATTCCGCGATAATTTTTCATTGGCTCGGTGATGAGCTTGCGGATCGGAATCGTGGTGATTGTCTTATCGAAATTCTGCACCTTGACCGTATAAAGCGCGATCTCGACCACATCGCCATTCGCGTCGAGATTTTTCATCTCGATCCAGTCGCCAACGCGAACCATGTTCGATGAAGCAATCTGCATACTGGCAACGAGCGAGAGCAGTGTATCCTGAAACACCAGAATAAGAACCGCGGCCATGGCACCCACACCAGACAGCAGGATCACAGGTGATCGATCAAGAAGCGTCGCGATGATCAACACGATCGCGATAATGTAGATTACGAGCTTGCTGACCTGAATATAACCTTTGATCGGGCGATCTTTGGACTCTTCGCGGCGGCTGTAAAGCGTATCAACCACGCTCAGAACAGCGCTTACCGTGAAAGCCAGTGTCAGAATAATGAATGCCGTCGCTACATTGCTGATTACGGTCAGTGCCGTCTGTGGCAGTTCAGGTACAGCTGCGATGCCCGACGAAATAATCAACGCCGGAACGATATTAGCCAGATGGCCAATCACGCCATTTTGCTTGAGTTCTTCATCCTGACCAAATGCCGTCCGTTGAACGATCCTGTCGAGAACCTTCAGTAGTATCGCTTTGATAAGGAAGTTTGCGACAAACGCCGCAAGAAAAAGACCGCCAAGGGATGCAACCGTTTGCGCCCAGGGATGGGCAATAAAGAATTCCGACAATAGACTTTCCCGAATAAACTAAGCCAAATGATCTGGTGATTGTGAAACACTGGTACGTGGATGAGTTTCTGAAATCAACCTTCGAGCCTCATTTCAAATAAAAGCCCCGGCCAAAGGCCAGGACTTTTACCATACAGGACACAAGGATTTCAGAGTTACTGCGCGGGGGCAGGTGTGGCTGGTGCGGGTGCTGGGTCAGCTGCTGGCGTATCTGCGGCCGGCGCATTGGTTTCGCCAGTCGCTGTTTTATCAGCAACACCGTCCGCAAAGAGGGCGGATCGATCAAAAGCCGGAGCTTCTGTCAGCTGTTCCTTTGAAGCCTTGATGACAAGCCACTTTTTACCATCACTACGCGTTGCAAGCTGAAGCTGATCCGGGCTTACCGCGACATCCTTTTCACCGACGCCAAGGAAACCACCGACGCCGATCACGGCTGCTTCAATCTCACCTTCCGGACTTGCAATCAGATCGTTCAACTTACCGACTGAGGCTGCGTCAGGTGCATCACTCTCATAAACACTCTGTCCGATGAAGCTCGAAACGAGCATCTGGCCATCCTTGGCTTCCATAAAGCCAACCTGATCGGCATTTTCCGCTGGCGGGCTGCCAAACATATTCTGGGACGAAACCGGCATTTCCGGTGCTGCGGCGGGCGCATCTGTGGGGGCGGGTGTCGCAGTCTGCGCGAAGGCTGTACCACCAATAAACAATGCACACGTCGTTGTCAGAAGTGCTGTTCTAAGCATAATTATCTCCTTTATACGCTCGGTTGCATTAGTTGAACGTAGAGAAGACAATTGAGTTCCAATATTTTTAATTTTCTTCTTAGAAAGAACGCTGACTAATTTAACCAATATCCGGCTAATAATCTCTAATATAAAATAAGACAGGCCGGAAAAATCCGGCCTGTCTTTTATATCATCTCTAATCTTTAAAGTATTTCCAGCAAATGTTTGTATCGGTTTTGCGTAGAATAATAAGAATAGACGAATAATTAGAGCGTTACCTATGATTCAATCAAAACAGGTAGCGCTCTAAAGATCAGCTGCAGCCGCTTGTCGCGCCGCAGGTGTCGCACTTAAGGCAGGTGCCATTGCGAACCATCGTGAAGTTCTGACACTCCGTGCAGCTGTCGCCGGTATAGCCCTGCATCATCGACTTGATGCGACGGTCAGCTTCAAGCTTCTTCGCAGCATTAGCAGTTTCTGCACGGGCAGATGCCGCATCAGACGCCGCCTTATCCGAGAACAGTTCAGTCGCAGCAACATTGTCCTGCTGTGGCGCTGCTGCTGGCTGCTCTTCAAACTCGCGCTTGAATGCAGTTGCACCATCCGTCACGAGACCGACAGTCGCCGGGCGAGGAGACGAAGACTTGAGTGTCGTTACATTCGAAACCGATGGAGACGTTTGTGCCGACCCCTTGGATTCGTTACCCGAAGGGCTGTTTGAAACCAGCGTTGGCTTGTAGCCACGGGTCCAGCCAGTGGAAACGAGGTTGGTCTTGCCTTCCTTGATGCCCTTACCGAGTGCCGTGTTGGAGAAATCGCTCGTATCAACATGAGCGAGATCGTTGCGGCCAAGGTAAGACACTGCCAGTTCGCGGAATACATAGTCGATGATCGACGTTGCCGTCTTGATGGCATCGTTGCCGATAACCATGCCTGCAGGCTCGAACTTCGTGAAGGTGAAAGCCTCGACATATTCTTCGAGCGGCACACCATATTGCAGGCCGAGCGACACAGCGATGGCGAAGTTGTTCATCATCGCACGGAAAGCAGCGCCTTCCTTGTGCATATCGATGAAGATTTCGCCGAGACGACCATCACCAAATTCACCAGTGCGCAGGTAAACCTTGTGGCCACCAACGACTGCCTTCTGCGTGTAACCCTGACGACGGTTCGGCAGTTTTTCGCGCTCGTGAACGATCTTTTCAATGACCTTCTCGACAACGCGTTCAGTAATCTGAACGGCGCGCGCTGCAGCAGGTGCTTCGATCAGCGCTTCGACTGCATCATCTTCGTCTTCATCGTCAGAGATGAGCGACGCATTGAGCGGCTGCGAAAGCTTGGAACCATCGCGATAAAGTGCATTCGCCTTGAGGGCCAGCTTCCAGGAAAGGAGGTAAGCGCTCTTGCAATCTTCAACCGTTGCTTCGTTCGGCATGTTGATCGTCTTGGAGATCGCACCCGAAATAAACGGCTGGGCAGCGGCCATCATGCGGATGTGGCTGTCGACCGAGAGGTAACGCTTGCCGATCTTGCCGCAAGGATTGGCGCAATCGAACACTGCGTAATGCTCTTCCTTCAGGAAAGGCGCACCTTCAAGGGTCATTGCACCGCAAACGTGAACGTTGGCTGCTTCGATGTCCTTCTTGGCAAAGCCAAGTGCTGGCAGCATTTCAAACGAGAAGTCGTTGAGCTGCTCATCGGTAAGCTTCAACACGTCCTTGCAGAAATCTTCGCCCAGCGTCCACTTGTTGAAAGCAAACTTGATGTCGAATGCGCTCTTCAGAGCAGCATTCAGCGCTTCAATCTTCTCATCGGTAAAGCCCTTCGACTTCAGCGATGATGGATTGACGCCTGGAGCCTGATTGATGTTGCCGTGACCGACTGCATAAGCTTCGATCTCAGCGATCTGGCTTTCAGCGTAACCAAGTGTGCGAAGCGCTTCAGGAACTGCGCGGTTGATGATCTTGAAGTAACCACCGCCGGCAAGCTTCTTGAACTTTACCAGCGCGAAATCTGGTTCGATACCGGTTGTGTCGCAATCCATGACAAGGCCGATCGTGCCGGTTGGCGCGATAACGGTTGCCTGCGCATTGCGGTAGCCGTGCTTTTCACCAAGCTCCAGTGCCTTGTCCCATGCAGCGCGTGCGTGGGTAATCATGTCCTGATCTGGGCAATCCTCAGCAATCAGTGCAACCGGATTGACGGCAAGGCCTTCGTAACCTTCGGTTTCGCCATGAGCGGCGCGACGATGGTTGCGGATAACGCGCAGCATATGCTCAGCGTTTGGCTCATAGCTTGGGAACGCGCCAAGTTCATGCGCCATTTCAGCTGACGTGGCATAGGCAACACCGGTCATGATCGCGGTGAGGGCGCCGCCGATGGCGCGACCTTCATCGGAGTCATAAGGAATACCATTGGTCATCAGCAGGCCGCCAATATTGGCATAGCCGAGGCCGAGCGTACGGTATTCGTAGGAGAGACGAGCAATTTCCTTCGAAGGGAACTGCGCCATCATCACCGAGATTTCGAGAACCATCGTCCACAGACGAGCAGTATGCTCATATGCGTTAATGTCGAACGAGCCGTCCTTATTGCGATAGGTCAGCAGGTTGATCGATGCCAAATTACAAGCCGTGTCATCAAGGAACATGTATTCCGAGCACGGATTGGACGCACGGATTGGGCCTGCGGTCGGGCAGGTGTGCCAATCATTCATCGTGGTGTTGAAGTGCAGGCCCGGATCGGCCGAAGCCCAGGCAGCATAACCAATCTTTTCCCAAAGATCGCGCGCCTTGAGCGTCTTCATGACGCGACCATCGCGGCGTGCAGTCAGGTTCCATTCGCCATCTTCTTCAACGGCGCGCAGGAATTCATCCTTGAGCGATACCGAATTGTTCGAATTCTGACCTGCGACTGTCAGATAGGCTTCCGAATCCCAGTCGGTGTCATAGGTCTTGAACTGAATGTCCGTGTAGCCCTGACGTGCGAACTGGATAACACGCTTGATGTAGTTTTCAGGAACCTGATTCTTCTTGGCAGCACGAACTTCGCGCTTGAGGGCAGGGTTCTTTGACGGATCGAAGCAATCATCCCGGGTTTCTGCCGAGCCGGCTTCGCAATTGACGCAAGCCTTCATGATGGCAGCCAGATGCTGCTTGACGATCTTGGAACCGGTTACGAGAGCAGCAACCTTCTGCTCTTCCTTTACCTTCCAGTCGATATATTCTTCGATATCCGGATGATCGACGTCGACGACAACCATCTTGGCCGCGCGACGGGTCGTGCCGCCGGACTTGATCGCACCCGCTGCACGGTCGCCGATCTTGAGGAAGCTCATCAGACCTGACGACTTGCCGCCGCCCGAAAGCTTTTCACCTTCGCCACGCAGATAGGAGAAATTCGAGCCGGTGCCCGAGCCGTATTTAAAAAGTCGTGCTTCACGAACCCAGAGATCCATGATGCCGCCTTCATTGACGAGATCATCGCCAACGGACTGAATGAAGCAGGCATGTGGCTGCGGATGTTCGTAAGCGGACTTTGATTTCGTCAGCTTGCCGGTCTGCCAGTCAACATAGAAGTGGCCCTGACCAGGACCGTCGATACCATAGGCCCAATGCAGGCCGGTGTTGAACCATTGCGGGCTGTTTGGCGCCACGCGCTGCGTCGCCAGCATGTAAGCGAGTTCATCGCGGAAAGCACTCGCATCTTCTTCCGTATCGAAGTAGCCACCCTTCCAGCCCCAATAGGTCCAGGTGCCGGCGAGACGATCAAAAACCTGACGCGCATCCATTTCGGAGCCGAAGCGCTCACCTTCAGGGAGCTTCGCAAGCTTGTCTTCGTCCGCTACCGAACGCCAAAGCCAGGAAGGAACGTCGTTTTCCTCAACCTTCTTGAGATTGGCGGGAACGCCAGCCTTGCGGAAATACTTCTGCGCGAGAATATCAGCAGCAACCTGGCTGAACTGCGCAGGAACATGGATGTTCTCAAGGCGGAACACCACAGAGCCATCGGGATTCTTGATCTCGCTGGTCGCTGTGCGGAATTCAATATCGGCATAGGCCGACTGATTCTCTTTCGTGAAACGGCGTTCGATCTTCATCTGTCCCATCCAAACGTTCTATATATAGTGGCCAGACCGATAAATTTCAGCCTCGGCCTGCCAGCCACGGTACGCATCGCGTCGATTTGTTTCGAACGTCCTCCCAACAGGTGAGAGGGCAATCGTATTGAGAAGCGAACTCCTCGGAAATTCATCTGGCCAAACATCCTCATGAGAGGCGTATCAGCGCTCCGGCCAGTGGCCGAACTTATTCGAAGTCGAGCAAGCTTTCAGATCAGGATTTCCCCATCTGGTATGTTACCATGATTGAAAATACTAAATCTAGTATTAATGCGACGCCGCCATCAATAAATCCAGCTTTCCGTCACACCTAGTCGGCCTGAGTTTCAGACGCAAAAAACCCCGCGCGATACACGTCTTTTCGACGCAACGCCCGCTAGGAATTCAACTAGTTTGAAGAAAAGACCGACTAAATTGACTACGCTCGGCCACGCCACTCACGCAACGACAGGCTCATAAAAAACGACTCGGACATGAGCGTCAAGCATTGGTTTACCATAAGGCCGCAGACGCTAGATATTGTGGGAAAGCTCTGGGGGCAAATGTGGATAACGGGGAGAATGACGGTTATGTGAAAGACAAAAAATTTAGCCGGAAAAACAAAATACAGAACACCGGACACCGCAAAAGCCATTCACGACTGATGCATGACGGTTCAAAAATCGTTTATAAGCAGAAGGTTACTCGGCAGCAATCGCGATAGGCGAGTCGCCAAAGTCGAGAAGAATGCGTTTCAGGTCGACTTCATCCACACGCGCAGCAGCTTCACGGGGTGAGACCCATTCACAAACGCGCTGTTCGCGTTCCGGCCAATCTTTCGCGCGTTCGACAAAGTGCAACGCATAGACTGCAACCGTAAACTGGTTGATGCACTCAGGTGGCAGGTCATTTTTGCAGTAATCAAAGCTGCCGATTGGCTGAGACGATATCTCACCGCGAACGCCAGCTTCTTCATAAGCTTCACGAGCGGCAGTATCTGCAAGCGTGCGACCGACCTGCGGCCATCCCTTTGGGATAATCCAGCGACCCGTTCCACGACTGGTGATCACAAGTATCTGCAATTCATGATCTTCATAGCGGTACACCAGTGCCGCAACTTGTTGCAAACGACCAGAAGGCGTCAAAATACGCTTCTCTGTCGCAACAAATTTTTTGGCCTGTGTTTTCACCGCGAAAGTCCCACCAATTTCCAAACAGAATGGATTGATTCGCCAAAATGACAATGGATTTGTTTAACAGGGCCTCAGAATAAGAAGCTGAAAATGCTTTTATTTTTAAGGTTTTGCTGAAATTAGCAGCCACATCGCTTTAACTCAAAAGCTTGGTGACATGCCTCCATCTCATTTCGGCTGACTTTCAATATAGTGCGATTGCGGCGAATTTACCACCGCAATCGTCTTTCATTTATTTTCGTTTATCCGCGTTTTCCGCCAGCGATCGGTTCCTGATATGTGAAGCCCATATCCCATGGGAAGTAGATCCAGGTGTCCTGAGAGACTTCCGTTACGAATGTATCGACCAGCGGACGGCCTTTTGGCTTTGCATAAACAGTTGCAAAATGTGCCTTTGGCATCATTTCACGAACGATGGCTGCAGTTTTGCCAGTATCGGTCAGATCATCGACCACGATTACGCCTTCGCCGCCATTTTCGAGAAGCGGAGCGCTAATTCCTTTCAGAATTTCCATTTCGCCCTGCGATGTATAATCGTGATAGGACGCAACGCAGACCGTTTCGATGAGGCGGATGCCGAGTTCACGGCAAACAATGGCCGCAGGAACCAGACCACCACGGGTGATTGCAACGATGGCACGCCATTCGCGGTCCATATCTGCAATACGCCAGGCAAGCGCGCGGGCATCACGGTGGAACTGATCCCAGGAAACGGGAAAGGCTTTATCGGGCAACGACATCGAAACGCTCCATGGAGGGTCCGGTCGAGATATGCCGGACCTATCAAACCAAAAATGCGCGATGACGGGTGCCATTCGCGCTGAACTGTTTAGGCTTTCTTTATTCGCGCACAGTGAAGTTTTCACATGCAGCACAATGCAGAAAGGCTTTATCCCGGCACAGTCAGCGCCGGGTGATGCTGATAACCGCAAAAATGCCTATTGTGCAAGAGCGGCGTGAGATCGCACGCCTATAGATCGCTAAATTAGAAGCAAAAAAATGATACGCCGATCAAAATCGGCGTATCAAGCAACTGTTCAGAGCATTTCCAGCAAAAGTGCGAGGCGGTCTTGCGTGGGATAATGCGATAAAACAAAAAAGACCGTTCCAATGATTCAGTATTACAGCATTTCCAGCAAAAGTGTGAAGCGGTTTTGCGTCGGATAATGCGTAAAAACAAACAGTTACAGCGGTTCTAACGATTCATTCTTAACTGGAACCGCTGTAACTGGAACCGCTCTAACGCGAGAAAAGCGTGAGGATAGGGAGGTCATTGAGCATGGCGCGGGTAACACCGCCGAAAACCAGCTCACGGAGCCTTGAGTGGCTATAGGCGCCCATGACCAACAGGTCGGCACGCTGCGCTATGATGTGTTCTCGCAAGACATCCTGCGCATAACGATTATGAGATGCCAGTGGCGTTACGCTTACGGCAAGTCCATGACGAGAAATGGATTCAGCAAGATCGCTACCTGCAAGTGCTTCATCCTCACCTTCGCGCTCAGGCGGATCAATCCAGACAATTTCAGTTCGGCTTGCATTCCTCATCAAAGGAAGCGCGTCGAAAGTGGCGCGTGCCGCCTCGCGTTTGCCATTAAATGCCACAACAATGCGGTCCAACGCTTCCATTGCAATAACGGGTGTGTGCGGAACGAGAAGAACCGGGCAGCTGGAATTAAACACCAGCGTATCCGCCGTTTCGTCATTAGTTGCCGCATCTTCAGGATCTGGCTGCCCAGCCACAAGAAGTTCCGCACCAAGACAGGATGTGAGAACGCCATCAGCTGCCGTTCCGGTTTCCGAACGGGTTATGCGGAACTCATGATTTGCACCCTGACGGCGCATTTCCTCCTCAAAGCGTTCTTGTAGCCTCTCGGAGATTTCCTTGTGCTGCTTGTCGTGCAGCTCAAACATGCCCGGATCGATAAATCCGTTCGGGTCCGCATACACAATAGGAGAGGGAATAGAGTAAAGTCCGATGACGTGAATGTCGGGAAACTTTCGCATCAAAAGCCCAACTGCAGACAGAACCCGCTTCAACTCGGCTTCACTGCGGGAATAGGCTACCACCGTCTTGTAGGACATATCAGATCTCCTTCCGGCTATACTTCTATTTTAGCATATAATGCGATTGCGCGAGCAGGCAAAACCACCCGATTTCAAGCGGCTCCCTGATTTTGCAACGTTGTAATCATCGCTTCGATTGCAGCAACAGCAATATCGATCTTGGCGACATCACTGCCGCGCACCACCAGTTCCGTACTGAACCGGCCATTTTCAAACTTCGGATAAGACCCGATGATCGTTTCAGGATTCTCTTTCTGGATCGCGGTGAGCGGTGCTCCAATGACGCCTTCACCAAACGGGCAGCGCACGGCCTTCGACAAAAGCTTGCGGCCAGTTTTCAAGGTTGGGAGAACATTGTCGAGCATCGCCTGAAACACAGACGGCACGCCAGCCATCACATAGACATTGCCGATATGAAAGCCGGGCGCAGCGGATACCGGATTGTCGATATGTTCCGAGCCCTGCGGCATACGCGCCATGCGCTTGCGTGAGTCCGTAAACTCCAGATCACGCTTGGCGTAATTGTCGCCCAGCAGCTTCATCGCCTTTTCATCATAAATGCATGGCACTTCAAAAGCGCGTGATACGGCGTCTGCAGTGATGTCATCATGGGTTGGACCGATGCCGCCGGAGGTGAATACATAGTCATAGCCCGGCCGCAACGCATTGAGTGCAGAAACGATCGAATCTTCGTCGTCAGGCACAATCCGGACCTCTTTGAGATCAATGCCGGCAGTTGTCAAAACATCAGCTAAATGGCCGATATTCTTGTCTTTCGTTCGTCCTGAGAGAAGTTCATCGCCGATGGCAAGCATTGCAGCCGTAACGGCCTGCTGCGGGGTATTCGTCATGCCCAGACTCCATTCTGTGTATGCACAGTTAATCCCCGGCAGAAGAATGCTGCAACTGGTTTTCTGTGTTTTTCAAACTGGAGACCCCGCATGCGACTGATTGTTTTCACTATAACTTTCATTCTCCGAAATCGTTGCGGGTAATTTGTTGAATATTTTCGGCGGCACTCTCGCGACAATTTCCACTGTCATTAAATCCAGTTGTTAAAACGCTGGAAACAGCTTGAATTTGCTTCACAAATCATGACATAGAATTCCTCAGCTGCGGTCGTGGCGAAATTGGTATACGCAACGGACTTAAAATCCGTCGCCTTTTAGGCTTGCGGGTTCAAGTCCCGCCGACCGCACCACCCATTCTCCTAGATAAAACATTACAATTTTACTCAAGTTTATCGTTTCAAGCTTGTTTGCGCTCTCAAAGCCATGTAGCCATGCGCAAATATTGTTATGAATGCAGAAAGCTGACCGATGAACGCCTTCGTTAAAGCCGTAGCTCAAGCTGAAACTGCCATGCGCGCGCTCTTTCCAGAGACGCCCTTGCAGCTCAATGACTATCTTTCACGGAAATACGGCGCGGAAATTTGGCTCAAACGCGAAGATCTGACACCAGTTCGCTCTTATAAAATACGTGGCGCCTTCAACTTCATTTCGCGCGCGGTAAAAACTGCTGACGAAAATGCGGTCTTCGTTTGCGCATCGGCTGGCAATCACGCGCAGGGTTTTGCCTTCGCCTGTCGCCACTTTGGTCGCAAGGGCGTGGTGTTCATGCCTGTAACAACGCCACAGCAAAAAATCGACAAGACCCGTGCTTTCGGTGCGGAATTTATCGAAATCAAGCTCGTCGGCGATATTTTCGATGTTTGCTATGCTGCATCGCAAGAATATGCAGAGGCAAATAAAGGCGTGATGGTGCCGCCATTTGACCATGCAGGCATCATCGAAGGGCAGGCGACTGTTGCGCTCGAAATCGAACGACAGCTGCCGGATGGCAAGAAGCCGGATTTTGTCTTCCTTCCAGTTGGCGGTGGCGGCCTTTCGGGCGGCGTGACACAATATTTCACTGCTCTGGGCTGGAAGACTGCCTATCGCTTCATTGAGCCACAGGGCGCTGCAAGCCTCAAGGGCAGCCTTGAAGCAGGCAAACGTATCAAACTTAGCCAAGTCGATAATTTTGTCGATGGCGCAGCCGTCGCAGAGATCGGCAAGGAAAACTTCAAGCTTCTCAAAGGCTTCGACAAAAATATTGTCATCACGGTTCCGGAAAATCGCCTCTGTTCAACCATCGTCGAGATGCTGAATATTGAGGGCGTCGTCCTTGAGCCTGCCGGTGCGCTCGGCATTGATGCGCTCAAGGATTTCAAGAAAAGCGAACTCAAAGGCAAGCGCATTGTCATCGTCGTATCCGGCGGCAATTTCGATTTTGAGCGTCTGCCAGACGTGAAGGAACGCGCGCTTCGCTATGAAGGTCTCAAGAAATATTTCATCTTCCGCTTCCCGCAGCGTCCCGGTGCGCTACGCTCATTCCTTGATCTGCTCGGTCCGGAAGATGACGTTGCACGCTTTGAATATCTGAAGAAATCTGCACGCAATTTCGGTTCTGTGCTGATCGGTATTGAAACCAAGGACGCTGCAAACTTCAAAATTCTCGAAAAGAAATTTGCGGAAGCAGGCTGGGCTTATCAGGATATTACCGACAATCAGGTGCTGGCAGATTTCATCATCTGATTGAACTAAAGGCAAAATTCATTTGCTTTTTGGGGCATAATACCCCATATGGCGGCTTAGGCGCATGGGCTGAACAATTTCAGCCTTCCCGGAATCGGACTTGTTGCGTCTCGCCTCTTGCAGTCAGAATGGTCTGATAGCAGGGGAGACCCGACTGGTTTCGGGCACGGCAGCGCAAGTCGACCGGAGTATTCCGGCGTCCCGTCGTACATCCAAGATATTCCCGTTCGGCAAGTTGCGCTTGTCCGAAGTTTTAAAGCGGACCGCAACTTTGCGGTGCCGCCGAAAGAGTTTAAATTGACTACTGAAAACACCGGCGGCTTTGCCGCTCTTGGCGTTACCGGCGTGTTGCTCAAAGGCGTTGAAGCTGCTGGCATGACCGAGCCAAAGCCGATCCAGACACAGGCTATTCCGCACCAGCTGGAAGGTCGCGACATTCTGGGTATCGCACAGACCGGCTCTGGCAAAACCGCTGCATTCAGCTTGCCGATCCTGCAGAAAATCATCGCACTTGGTGACAAGCGCAAGGGCAAGACCGCACGCGCGCTGATCCTCGCACCAACTCGCGAATTGGCCGTGCAGATTGAAGAAACAATCCGCACTGTCGCCAAGCAGGCCCATATCTCCACCGCACTTGTTCTCGGCGGCGTGTCACGCCTGAGCCAGATCAAGCGTATGCAGGGTGGCGTGGACGTTCTTATTGCAACGCCGGGTCGTCTGACCGATCTGGTCCGCGAAAACTGCGTCGATCTGTCGGAAACCCGCTGGCTGGTTCTCGATGAAGCTGACCGTATGCTCGACATGGGCTTCATCAACGATGTGAAGCGCATTGCCAAGGGCACGCACAAGAACCGTCAGACAGCACTTTTCTCGGCAACCATGCCAAAGGAAATCGCTGCACTCGCTCAGAGCCTGCTGCGCGATCCAATTCGCGTTGAAGTTGCTCCACAGGGTACGACAGCTGCTGAAATCACGCAGGTCGTGCATCCTGTTCCAACCAAGGAAAAACGCCGTCTGCTTTCCGGACTTCTGGGCGACAAGGGCATGAAGTCGGTCATCGTCTTCACCCGCACCAAGCATGGTGCAGATGCGGTTGTGCGTCATCTCGAACGTGATGGCTTCGACGTTGCTGCGATCCACGGCAATAAATCCCAGAATGCCCGTCAGCGCGCGCTGAACGGCTTCCGTGATGGCACATTGCGCATTCTGGTTGCGACCGACATCGCCGCACGCGGTATTGACGTTCCGGGCATCAGCCACGTCGTCAACTACGATCTGCCGGATGAGCCTGAAACCTACGTACACCGTATTGGCCGTACCGGTCGTAACGGCGCAAGCGGTGCTTCGATCACGCTTTACGATGCAGCAACAGAAGATTCGAAGCTGCGCGCGGTTGAACGCGTTACGCGTAACAAGCTGACCATCAAGGAAGCTCCGGTTAAGCTTGCACCAGCACCGGCTCCAAAGTTCGATGATGCAGAAGACCGGCCACGTTCGGACCGCAAGCCAGGTTCGCACTCTGTGCCGCAGAAGCATCGCCGTCCTGCAAACAAGATGGCAAAGTCTGGCGAACATCGTTCGGGCCAGACTTCCCAAGGTTCAAAGCCTGCAGGTGCAGAAGGCGCAGCAAAGCCAAAGCGTCCATTCCATCGCAAACGTCGTCCAGGTGGCGGCGGTGGCGGCCAACGCGCTGCTTAATCGCAGCACTACTTTTTCTAAAAGCCGCCCTTAACGGGGCGGTTTTTTCGTTTTAGCTGGATTGGTGAGTTAGTCCTTGCAATTTCAATTGGAAAATTATTCCCCGCTTGCTTGAAGAACGTCGTGCTTCCACATAGTTTCCTGTCAACCAGAAGGAACGGAAGCCATGCTCAATTCGGCACTCGATGCTATCGGCAATACACCACTGATCCGCTTGAAAAAGGCTTCTGAAATCACTGGTTGCGAAATCTACGGCAAGGCCGAATTTCTCAATCCCGGACAGTCGGTCAAGGACCGCGCAGCGCTTTACATCATCCGTGATGCCGAAAAACGCGGACTGCTCAAGCCCGGCGGCGTTATCGTTGAAGGTACAGCAGGAAACACCGGCATCGGTCTTACTTTTGTTGCCAAGGCGCTTGGCTATCGCACCGTTATTGTTATTCCGGAAACCCAAAGCCAGGAAAAGAAGGATGCACTGCGCCTTCTAGGTGCTGAACTGATTGAGGTTCCTGCCGCGCCTTATCGCAATCCGAACAATTATGTGCGTCTTTCCGGGCGTCTGGCCGAGCAACTCGCCAAAACCGAACCCAATGGCGCAATCTGGGCCAATCAGTTCGATAATGTTGCCAATCGCATCGCACATATTGAAACGACAGCGCAGGAAATCTGGCGTGATACCAATGGCAAGGTCGATGGCTTCGTTTCGGCTGTAGGTTCAGGTGGCACACTTGCAGGCACTGCATTCGGCCTCAAGGATAAGAATGCGGATATCAAGATCGCTCTCGCTGATCCGCATGGTGCAGCGCTTTATTCCTTCTACACCACGGGCGAATTGAAATCAGAAGGTGATTCCATCACTGAAGGCATCGGGCAGGGGCGCATCACGGCCAATCTCGAAGGTTTCATACCCGATTTTTCCTACCGTGTTGGCGATGCTGATGCGCTCGATATTCTGTTTGATCTGGTGCAGGAGGAAGGACTTTGCTTGGGCGGTTCTTCGGGCATCAATATTGCCGGTGCAATCCGCCTTGCAAAAGATCTCGGGCCGGGCCACACAATCGTGACCGTGCTTTGCGACTATGGTAATCGTTACCAGTCCAAGCTGTTCAACCCTGCTTTCCTGCGCGGCAAAGATCTGCCTGTGCCGGGTTGGTTGGAAACGAAAACTGATGTTCACATACCGTACGAGGGATAATCATGGCATACGAGACTGAAGCTCTGTTCCGCGAAGATGCATATCTTTCAACCGCGGAGGGTTCGGTCATTGCCCTGACAGATACCGGCGGGATTATTCTTAATCAGACAAATTTTTATGCCACTTCCGGCGGTCAGCCGGGAGATACCGGCTTTTTTGAGCGTGCCGATGGCTCACGTATTGAAATTGCTGCAACCGTGACCGGTGAAAGCAAAAATGAAATCGTCCATGTGCCTGCCGAAGGGCAGGCGCTCCCTGCTATTGGTGAGAAGCTGGTTCTGCATATCAATTGGGAGCGCCGCTACAAGCTGATGCGTATGCATACAGCCTGCCATCTTCTTTCTGTCGCTTGCCCGTTTCCAATCACCGGTGCTGCGGTTGGTGAAGAGGAAAGCCGTGTCGATTTCGATCTTCCTGATGCGAGCTACACCAAGGAATCCGTTACCGAAAAACTCATGGAAATGGTGAAAGCCAATGATCCAGTTACGCTTCGCTGGATCAGCGACGAAGAGTTTCTGGCCAATCCGGATATTGTGAAGTCGAAGAACGTGCGCCCACCTGTGGGTGCAGGCCGTCTTCGTCTGGTGGTTATCGGCGAAAATGGTTCGGTGGATTCGCAACCTTGCGGCGGAACACACGTTTCTGAAACGCAGGAAGTGGGTGAAATCCACATCGGCAAAATCGAAAAGAAGGGCAAGGAAAACCGCCGCTTCCGCATTCGATTTGGCAATGCACCATTAGTTTAAGTTCAGGAGCAATCATGTCCGACAAAAGCGCATTTGTTATCTCCCGCGATGATCTGAAAGCTCGTCTGGGCGAGCCGGGTCTCGCAATCGTGGATGCATCCTGGTATTTGCCCGCAGCCGGTCGCAATGGGCGCGATGAATATGATGCAGCACACATTCCGGGCGCAGTTTTCTTTGATCAGGATGTGATTGCAGACAAGGATTCGGGTCTCCCGCATACTTTGCCATCGCCGGAGCTTTTTGCGCGCCATGTAGGTGCAATGGGCATTACGGCGGATGAAACCATTGCGGTCTATGACGGCCCCGGCATGTTTTCCGCACCGCGTGTCTGGTGGATGTTCCGCGTGATGGGTGTGAAGAACGTTCTGGTTCTCGATGGCGGTTTTGATGGTTGGAAGGCAGCAAACTTCCCCGTCACGGATGAAGTCACAAAAATTGCTGCAACACTTTTCACGCCTTCATTCAATGCGTCAAAGGTCGTTGATTTTGCCGAAATGAGCAAAATCGTGGATGGACGCAGCTCTCAGATTGCTGATGCGCGTGCCGCAGGCCGTTTCACAGGCCGCGATGCAGAACCGCGTGAAGGTATGCGTTCCGGCCACATGCCGGGCGCTCGCAACGTTCCGGTCGGTTCCCTGTCTGAAAACGGTCAGCTGAAAAGCCTCGACAGCCTTCGCGAAATCTTCGCCAGTGCCGGTGTAGACCTCAATAAACCAGTCGTCACCAGCTGCGGTTCCGGCGTGACCGCTGCCGTTATCACCCTGGCATTGACCTCGCTTGGCCATGAAGACAATCGGCTTTATGATGGCTCATGGAGTGAATGGGGCAGCAGGCAGGATACGCCTGTAGTGACCGGCGAAGCAGAATAAGCATGACTGAAAAAATGATGGCCAGAGTGACCCATCTGGAAATGACAGCGCGTCCTGCGCTGTCGGTTCCGGTTCCCTCCAGCCTGCGCCTTGCCATAATGCGCTCGACCGAAATGCCGGTGCATTTCTATCGCTATCTCTACGAACAGGTTGGACGCCAGCATCACTGGATGATGCGTCGCGTGCAGAGCGATGCGGAAGTGGCCGAGGCTATTCACGCTGAAACTGCCGAGATTCACGTTCTTTACGCTGACGGCAACCCGGCTGGCCTTCTCGAACTGGATTTGTCTGCATTACCTGAAACGGCTGAAATTCTCTATTTCGGCTTGGTTCCCGACTATCAGGGCAGGGGATTGGGTAAGTTCTTCCTCAATGAAGCAATTTCCACGGCCTGGTCCCATAGCCCGCAGAAAGTGGCTATCCACACCAACACGCTCGATAGCCCGCGTGCATTACAGCTTTATCAAAGGATGGGATTTGTGCCTGTCGGCTGGTCCGAAGAAGAAGTCACGCCCTGGGACTAAATTATCCGCGCGCGACTTCGCGTCCGTTGGTGATCGAAACGACGGACGCACTCGTAATACGACCGCTTTCTTCATCAAAGACGACGCAATTTCGACCGCGCTGCTTGGCCATATAAAGGCAACGATCAGCGCGGCTTAACACCTGCGAGTTGGTTTCATTCTTCGGTGCAGACGCCACACCGATACTGATCGTCAGTGGATACACCTGATATTCAGTAGCGTGGAATGGTGTGTTCTCTACTTCCGCGCGTATTCTCTGTGCGACACGAATACCGGTTTCCCCCGTTGCACCCGGAAGAAAAACGCAGAATTCTTCGCCGCCAATACGCCCTACGAGATCGCCTTTACGCGTCACATTCTGCAGTGCAAAAGCAATCAGCTTGAGTGCGCGATCACCAACGCTATGCCCAAACGTATCATTGATCGCTTTGAAGTGATCGGCATCAATAACGAGAAGCGTCCCGCTTTCAATACGTGAACGGCTGATCTTCATCGCATCAAACAATGCTTCGCGGTTGAGCAGCCCGGTCATGTGATCGACGCGCGAGCGCGCCTGCAGCTCACTATGCGCTTTTTCAAGCTGCGTATAGGCTTCACCAAGTTTGCTATGCTGCAGAAAAATATAGAGAAGTGAAGGGAAGGCCGTGGCCAATGGGATAGCGGCGCTAAGGCTGATAGCAATAACGCCCGGCATCGATCCGGAAAAGAATCCGACGGCTAAACTGGAGCCAACGGAAAACAGCACAACAGACAACGTTATCAACGCTGCCTTCCATAAAGCTGCCTTCATGCCGATGAACTCCCCCAAACCCCGATGAAGATGTTTTTAGGTGCCTGTCTCTGAACCCTCTGTGAACAGGCCTGATCGCCGTGGGCCTTATAGGCCGAACATTTTAGCGATTAAAGGCATGTTCCTGCACTTATGCAATTTTTTATATATGCGTGCTATTATTGACACAATCTAAAGTAGTGCAGCCAAAATATATTACTCATAGATTAGCTCTACGACAACTATCTTTAAAAGAAATAACACTCGATGAAATTTTTAACACGTTACTAATTTACGATGTTGGCGATCAATAACGTAAAACAACTGAAGGACGCCTTTTGGGCGTCCTTCAGCTTTGAAATCTTGATATCGCGGGCGATTAGAAGACTGCCAGGTACTTCAGAAGCGATATGATACCGATAATAATGACGATTATCTGGGCAATCTGTTTCACTTTCCCATCAAGCGGCAGCATGTTGATAAGGTAAAGAACGAGGAAGATAACCAGAATTGTTATCAGCAGACTAATGAGGATAGACATAGGCAGTCGGACCCTTCCCGGAACGGCTGTTATTTGTGTCACTCGGCGGCTGTTCCATCGCTGCACCGAATTCAGTCTTCAAAACCTTGGGAAGCACGGCTCGATAAAGCCAGAGACTGTCCCCGATCTCCATCGTTTCTTTGCAGAAATGATGTGCCGGTTAACGTTCCAATGAGAATAAGGTTCCACTTAATTGCAAAGCAAAACGGCGGCTTCCGCCGCCGTTTCATACATCCAATTTCAAGCAAGCCACTATTTCAGCATCGAGCCTGTCTGTTTGCGGCGGCTATGCCAGCTGAATGCTTCTTCCAGCAGGTGAGGGGTGTGACCTCCGCGCTCACAGGCACGTCCAAAATAGTCATTCAACTGATCCCGGTAATCCGGATGCGCACAATTGTTGATAATCAGGCTTGCGCGCTCACGCGGCGCAAGGCCGCGCAAATCGGCGAGGCCTTGTTCAGTGACCAGAATATCAACATCGTGCTCAGTATGATCAACATGCGTCACCATCGGCACGATTGACGATATGGCACCGTTTTTGGCTTCGGACTTGCTCACGAAGATCGAGATATAGGCGTTGCGCGCAAAATCACCGGAACCGCCAATACCGTTCATCATATGGGTGCCATCGACATGGGTCGAATTCACGTTGCCGTAAATGTCGAACTCAAGGGCGGTATTGATGCCAATAATGCCCAGACGACGAATGACCTCCGGATGATTGCTGATCTCCTGCGGACGCAGGATCAGCTTGTCACGATAGCGGTCGATATTGTTGAAAACGCGCTCGCCGCAGGTAGGACTGAGTGTGATAGACGAGCCGGATGCATAATCAAGCTTGCCCGCATCGAACAGATCGAAGGTGCTGTCCTGCAGCACTTCGCTATACATGCGAAGATTATGGAACGGGCTTTCGGCAAAACCGTTCAGAACTGCATTTGCAATAGTGCCAATACCAGCTTGCAGCGGGTTAAGCGTCAGATCGAGACGACCAGCCTCGACCTCATTCAACAGGAACTTGATAAGGTGCGACGCAATCGCAACGGTTTCGCCATCAGCAGGTTCGACCGTTGAGGCGCTGTCGTTCTCATGCGTAATAACAATGCCGGCGATTTTTTCAGGTGGAATCGGAATATAGGGCAGGCCGACACGGCTGTCGCAAGCCGTCACCGGGATTGGATCACGGGAAGGGCGCTTGGTTGGAATATAGATGTCGTGAAGCCCTTCCAGCGCCAATGGCTGGTTCAGGTTGACCTCGACAATGACCTTCTCGGCCAGAATTGCGAAGCTCGCTGAATTTCCAATCGACGTTGTCGGGATAATGCCGCCATTCTCTGTGATGGCCAGCGCTTCGACCACAGCATAATCGATAGGGCCGATCTGGTTGGAGCGCAGCTGTTCGACAGTCTCGGACAGGTGTTGATCAATGAACATGACTTCGCCGCGGTTGATCGCTGCACGCAATGTGCGATCCACCTGAAAAGGCATACGGCGCGCCAGAACATGCGCTTCAGTCAGCAGCTTATCGACATCATGGCCAAGGGAGGCACCGGTAATCAGCGTAATCTGAAATGGATCAGCGGCAGCGCGTGCAGCCATTGCGAGTGGGACAGCTTTCGCATCGCCAGCGCGGGTAAATCCACTCATGCCGACAATCATGCCATCTTTGATCAGGCTTGCTGCTTCTTCCGCAGTGTTGATCTTATCACGCAGAGACGTGTTCCTGATACGTGCTTCCAACATGGTATCTACCTTCCTTGCAGACCGGCTTTAGGCCGGAAACAACGCTCTCCGGTACGCGAAGCGCTTAGGCTGACGATCGGAGTCGGCGCATGGAGGTAATAGCCTAAGCAGACAACTATTACACGCATGCTTTGGTCTTAGATTGGGATCCTAGATCGACAATCAGCAGCTACATTGAAATGGAGCATCAGGGAAATGATTACAATCAAACGGAAACAGTTCCCATCCCGATAAAAACAGCATAAATGTAGATGTGTTGGCACCGTCCTTCTCACAAAAACACTGAAGCGCATTTCTTTCAGAAGCACCGTCTGGCTGAAGATTGAGCCTTCGCAAACAGAGGTTATGCGATGAACGATATCGCTAATCAGAATGTCGGTTTCGGACGAATTGCGGCTATGATTCCTGTCAAAGACATGGCCCGAGCCTATCATTTTTACGGTGAAATTCTTGGTTTCGAAAAAGTCTTCGAAAACGGAAATCCTGTTGGCTTTATGATCCTCCGAAATGAGAAAGGTGAACTGCATCTTTCACTGCAGAAAGATCACAAAGCTGCAAACTTCAACATTGCACATATGCTGGTCGATAATGTTGATGCTCTGCACAACATCTGCAAACAGAACGGTATGCGGATCATAAAAGGCTTGCAGGACAAGGATTACGGCTTGCGGGCTTTTGTGTTTGAAGATCCGGACGGTAATCGTATCGATGTCGGGCAGAAGATCTAAAGCTTAGGCTAAAACCGGATGAGCACTGTTTCATCCGGTTTCGTTTATGAGCCAGCGTTAAACATCGGTTGGCTCTTCAAAAGAGAGCAGGCGTCGCAGTCGTCAGTCGGTTACAGCACGCACAAACGGACCCAACCCAATGTGAGGTCATGCTGAAGCGCGACTTTTGCCGTTTGAGCTTACGCATAACGATGTCTGTTTGCGACTAATTTTTGCCGAAAGACTTCTGCAGGCGTTTTGTACCCCAGACATTTGCGTGGCGTATTG